>NZ_JBECOS010000001.1:0-472593 GCF_040104455.1 Pseudoalteromonas sp. BZB3
AGTTCTTTAAGGCGTTTAACATCCGAAGCTTCCATACCACCATATTTTGAGCGCCATTTATAAAATGTGCTTTGGCCGATGCCATGTTTGCGGCAAATTTCAGGCACAGGAATACCTGACTCAGCTTATTTGATCATGCTAACAATTTGGGTTTCGGTAAACTTGCTTTTTCTCATCGTAAATTTTCCTATTTTAGTTAATGGAAAATTCTACTTATGAACTGTTTCATTTTTTGGGGGAGTTACAGCATGACCTCGCATATCGCATTTTTACCTGAAAAAGATGTAGCGGTTATTGCGCTGACAAATCAATGGTCACGAGCAGCACAAGGTCTCACAGCGACTATCCTGGAGCACTATATTGAAGCAGAACCTACAAATTACATTGATGTATACATTGAAGGTAGAAAACGATATGAAGCCTACATAAAACAGCAAAAGAAAACAGAAAAGCCTTTGCAACCGGGCACAACCAAACCTCCTATGCCGCTTACTCAATATGCCGGCACTTACAAGGATAACTGGTATGGCACAGTGGATGTCACAGCTACAGGGTCAGAGCTTAACATTAAGTTTTCTCGTGGTAACGCGTTAACTGGTGAGCTTAAACACCTAGAAGGCAACCGATTTGTTGCAAAATGGTACGACCGAACATTGAATGCAGATGCGTTTGTTAACTTTGACGTCGACTTCGACGGTAAGGTGAGTGGATTCAAAATGAAAGCGATAAGTGCAAGCACTGACTTTTCTTATAACTTTCATGATTTAGACCTAAAAAGGGTGAGCGAGTAGCTATTGAGCTAGGCGCTAATTTTTAGATTTGAGTGAGCCCACTTATCTTTTAAAAATAGATATGGGGCTCATAATTAGTGCTTTATGTTACAAAGCATTATTTATGACCAATGTGACCAATGGGGTCACCCATTAATTCTGTATGACGCCTTTAATTATGTATCGATATAGCTAATCACAAATAAATGGAATCAACGACTCAGCCCCTTTGACTCCCGCTTGTAAAAAACCTCGAAATAACGAAAAGTTTGTCTGGAATATTTTAATAATATTTGTAACCACATGATTATATTGCTAATAAAATAAAAATGAATTCATGATAACTTCATAAGCGACTCACCAAGCAGAGATAGTTAATCTTATCGTCAACAGCAGAGGGGACAGCCTTAGAGCGAGCTCCTCTAAACAGATAGATAAAATAATAAACTTAATGTAAGGATTTTCTTATGCTTTTAAACAATGTAGCAATGGCAGTAATTCTGGCTGCAACATTAAATGGCTGTAGTCAGTTTCAATCGTCTGAAAACATAAAATATGCAGGTGCAGAATTTATTGAACAAAAACAGGTTGAGCGCGGTGATATTGGTATCGCATATGAAAAGTTTGAATTGGATAATGGCCTAACCGTTATTCTACATGAAGACCATTCTGATCCATTGGTGCATGTGGATGTGACTTATCATGTTGGCTCTGCACGAGAAGAGCTGGGTAAGTCAGGGTTTGCTCATTTATTTGAACACATGATGTTTCAAGGCTCAAAACATGTGGCAGATGAAGAACATATCAAAATGGTGACTGAAGCTGGTGGAAAGCTAAATGCCACAACGAATTTAGATAGAACTAACTATTTCCAAACCGTCCCTGTAAATCAACTGGAGAAGATGCTCTGGTTAGAGTCAGACCGTATGGGTTTTTTTGCTCAAGGTATTACTCAAGAAAAGTTTGAAGTTCAACGTGCTGCAGTAAAAAATGAACGCATGATGCGTTATGACAATGTCCCTTATGGGCAAGGTACCGAAAAGGCGCATCAAGCCCTGTATGACTATGGACACCCTTATTCTTGGATGCCAATTGGATATATGTCTGATCTAAATAGAGCTGATGCCAACGATTTAAAAGCCTTCTTTAAACGTTGGTATGGCCCAAATAACGCGACACTTACGATTGGTGGAGCAATTAGTCGCGATGACGTCTTACCATTGGTACAAAAATACTTTGGTTCAATACCACGAGGTGAGGCCGTGACCAGCGCTGCAAAACAGCCTGGTACATTGAGTGAAACTCGTTTTGTGTCGTACGAAGATAATGTGTCACTACCACTGATCAGAAAAACCTATCCGACGGCCTATATGGGGCACAAAGACGAAGCCGCATTAGATGCGCTGGGTTATTTTATTGGCCAAGGTGAAAGTTCAATGCTGCGTCAAAAGTTAGTTGATACTCAGCAAGCTGTCCATGCAAGCTCTACGCATATGTGTTTTGAATTATCTTGTCAGATGATTATTATCGCACTGCCACACCCTGTAAGTGGTAAAACGTTGAAGGCGCTAAACCAAGATATTGAAACCTTAGTGAGTGACTACATTGAAAATGACCTGACTCAAAATGACATTGAGCTATTTATTACCAAACGAGAAGCAGAAATTGTTAGAGCGCTGCAAAGTGTTCAAGGTAAAGTGTCAATGCTTGCCGAGTTTGAGACTTTTCATAATAGTCCTGACTACTTGAGTCAGCAGCTAGCAAGTATTAGAGCGCTAAAAGTAGATGATATTAAGCGTGTATATGCTCAATATGTTGCTAACAAACCACATACTGTGCTCAGCATTGTACCTAAAGGCAAGCCGGAGACAGTGGCGAAACCTGACAATTATACACCAACATTTTTCGAACCAGTAGGCACTGAAACGGCAAAAGCTGAGGTAGAGTTACCGGTTATCGTAGATACTTTTGACCGCAGTATAAAGCCTACCTCTGGTGCTGCAAAAACGCTTAAATTACCAAAGCTTTGGAAAACAAAAACTTTGAATGGTATTGAAGTGTTAGGTACAGAAGATGCTGAAACGCCTACTACAACCTTACTATTACAAATTCCAGCCGGTCGCTTATATGACCCCGAGCAATTACCAGGTCTTGCATTATTAACGGTGGAAATGCTAACTGAAGCCACAACCCAACATACAAAATCAGAACTCGCTCAGCAGTTAGCTAAACTTGGTGCGGAAATATCATTTGATGCTAAACCTGAGCACATTGAAATTGAAGTGTCGACTTTAACCAAGAATCTAACGCAAACATTAGCGGTGTTGGCAGAGAAGTTATTGCAGCCTAAATTTGCTGAATCAGATTTTGAACGCGTGAAAGGCCTTGTCATGGAGTACAGTAAAGCAGAGCGAGATAGTGCTGACTTTTTAGCGGATAGTGCATTAAATGAAGTGATGTATGCAAGAGGAAACTACAGTAAACCTTGGTTACCTACTGTTGACGAGCTTGCAAAACTAGAGCTTACCGATATTAAATCTTATTACGCCAAACAAGTTCGCCCGCAAGGTAGCAAATTGTCAGTAGTGTCTGATATGGCACAACCTAAACTGATTACCGCATTGGAAGGAGCATTATCTAAGTGGCAGGGTAAAGGTGAGCTTACCATGACTAAACCAACACCTGCGCAGTTAGACAGCAACACGATTTACCTTGTGCACAAAGAAAAAGCACCACAGGCGCAGATTAGGGTAGCAACGCATACTGTGGCTGCAGACTTAACCGGTGAGCATTTTAAAAATCAGATTATGAACTTTGCGTTCTCAAATAGTTTTAACAGCCGTATGACGCAAAACTTGCGAGAAGATAAAGGCTTCACCTATGGTATTCGTGGCATTTTCTCTGGAAATCGAGACACTGGACACTATGTGATTTCTTCAGGCATTAATGCTGAAAATGTGGCTGATGCACTAAACGAAATTCAACATGAATTAAACTTGGTTAATACATCGGGACTTACAGACAAAGAAGTGGAGTTCACAAAAAATGCCATTGCCCAAAGAGATGCACTGAAATATGAAACACCAGCTGCAAAATTAAGCTTCTTTGCGATGATGCACGCACATAATGTTGATTCAAGTATTGTAGAAACACAGGCTAACATTATCGAAAAGGTGACTAAAAAAGAACTAAACCAATTGGCTGCTAAGCACCTTGTACCAACAAATATGACTTACATTGTAGTGGGTGACGCGCCTTCATTGACAACGCAACTAGAAGCTAAAGGCTTTAAAGTTAAAACATTAACCATCCTATAAGTTAAACAAATTGATCCCAACCGTGGCGAGCACTCTGTGCTCGCCATTTTTTTTACTCGACTTTTAACAAATAAGCGCATATCCAAGTCGTATTTTTACTAGGTACTGGGAAGACGGCAAATACGTGGTAACGAAGTACCAATACGATGCAATCTATTATTTGTGCTGACATGTCCTAGCGTTGATATAACTTAATTTCATTATGGTATCGAGTGATGTAAGAAATCAGCAGTTTGTCACCATGTGCATCTAAATAGTAGATGCCAGAGTCGGCATTGACTGCGGACTTTATATCCCAAACGGTTTCAAGGGTATTATCGCCATTAAGCTTAAATACAGACTGTCGATTATAAAGGTAAATATCACCATTGGCTGCCGTTATCATGGGTCTAACCTTTTCACCGTTCAAACTATGGTGCAGGGCTTCTCCCGATATTAATGGGGTGACTTCGGTGGTTACAACGTTTAATAGTGCAATGTCTCGATTGCTAGATAGAGTGACAAGCTGGGTATCGTCATACCAATCAATACCGACAATATTGCTAGCAGGAAAAGTTTTGCTTTGTTGATCTCTGATAGAGATCACTTCAATTATTTTATCATCCGTTATTTCATGGGCGCGCAACTGTGCCACTCGATTATTGTATAGGCGGGTGTCACCATTCTTTTCGTTATCTGGCATCGTGTATAGTATATCGAGTGAGCCTAAAGCTCTTACTTGAGCGACTTTATTCACAGTCTGCTTAACCAATATTTGCCGCTCGGTAGGATCGGAGTCTGTGATGGAATATCCAGCACTCAGCTGTGTGATAGGACTATATCTATGATGTTGGTCGATTCGAATTACACTATATGACTCGGTGTCCTTAAAGAGCGAATCCGTGTAGGCAAACTCCCCCTCTCCAAGATAGGCCATAATCACTTCGTAGATCTTGGGTTTAGCAAAAGCTGTTGACTCGCCCGTTTTTAAATCAATGACATAACTGTCATGATCATAGCCATAAGTCGTCATGAGTAGCTGACTCTTTGACATAGGCAAAACGTATGATGTTGGTTCTACTGCTACTTTCACAGGTGGTAGCTCTGTTAAAGTTTGCATTGAATAACGCTTTATTTCGCTGCGGTCATGGTCAAACCACAACACCGTTTTTTGCTTAGGATCCCAATTTGCAGCCCATAATAAATGTGTATATTCAGCTAATTTCAAGGTTTTATGGCCATTTAGTGTGGTGACTAATAGCTCAACCTTATCACCAATGTTACGCGTAAAAATTAACTGTTGTGTATCGGGGATGATTGCAAGCAAGCGATCACCAAAACCATGATTGCTGGGTGTCGTGATGCGAGTTTCTTGCTGTGTATTAAGGTCGTAACGATAAATGGCTCCGAGGTTGGGTACCCCTAAATACCCCCATCGGCTATACACAATTTGTGCTTGTCCAAAATCAAATATTGCGTTGATAGAACCGCCAGAGCAAGGGAATAAAACTTGATCGCGGTCATTGGTGTTAGGAGATAGGCGATGTTTGCGATATTCGCACACCGATTGCTCTGAGTCTTGCTCAGCTTGGTGTAGATAGTAAATCCAATTACTGTCTGCGGACCACCCTAAAATAGAGCTGTTTGTCGGTATGCTTAGCACCTTCTCATGTTGGGTGGTGAGATCCATTAGTCTTATCTCTCCTAGTGCATTCGCTTCATTGGTCGCGGATTTAAAGCTATAAGCAAGGTAGCGCTGATCTGGAGAGTTGTATAATTTGCCGTGATGGCCTCGATACCACGAGAGAATTTGATTGTTAAATGTTGTAGCTTGTGGTGGCTGATGGTTATGCTCAGAAGTTTTACGGGGCATCACTACATATAGAGTGATGGCAATAGCTGCCAAGAAAAAACCGGTAAACGCAATAAGATAATATTTATAAGGCTTTGATACTTTGCTTTTTTTGTAAATGGGAGTCTCTGCTTCAGGGGGCGGCTCTGTTGCATCTTCTAGCGGTACAGTAAAGCTATAGCCTTTTCGGTAGTGTGTTTTAATCACTGGTTTTGGTTGCAGATCAGAAGCCAGCTGCTTTCTTAGCTCGAATATGACACGGTTAATTGTATTATCATCAACAAAATTAAGTTGCCACACGTTTTGTGCAAGCTCTTGGCGAGTAATGATCCGGTTTTGATTTTGAATAAAATACATCAGAGCTTTAAAAAGTAATGGTTCTAGCTCCTTACTTTCTTGGGCATTACTGATAGTTTGCGTGGCTGTATTCAGTTGCCAGCATCCAATATCAATATAGTTCGGGTGCGTTGTTTCGAGATCCATGAAAATTCCAAATTAGTGACGAGTAATACAACTTATTTAGGGTCTGTTGAACTTTGCGGTTTAATTTTTTCGTATTTTTTGGTCGTGACGCGCAGTTTTCCGCCTAGTGATCTAAGTAAAATTTAAGCAACAATGAACAATGCCAACTCAGGTAAATCCAAAGGGCCGCGCTCGATTAGCACTTCTACTGTGTTGCTCCACATTGAAGTAGGGTAAGGTGACTTTTTAGGAGTACATAGTCTTTATCGACTGACTTACATAGAATGAATACGCTACGCAGACACTGCCTTGTATAAATACCACTCAAACTACTGCAACAACACACTTGATGATAAACAGATCCTAATATCGATATTATCAAAGATTTTAAAAGAATATTCAGCAGTTATTACTTATATCCTTGAAAATTAACAGCTATGAGCGCTGTTTGTGGGTAAAAAAAGCAGTTATATTGTTGAGACAAGCGCTTTAGTGGTTGGGGTTTAATGTAGATATAATAGGGTCAGGTCGAACTCTTTGGCCATAAATACTACAGATGCAAAACCTGAATCTGTAGTTTCTTGTACATGGAATCAAAATCCAAAATCAACGACTCTGATCCTCTTGGTTCGAAAAGACTAGGTTAAAAAAAACACTTACAACTCTTGTATTATTTTTATTCACCCATATGTAGTAATAAGCTCATTTTGCAGTAGGGCTATTCCTTTAAAAATAACTCATAGGAGTAGTTTATGACAGATATTGTCAAAGTAAAAAAAGCATTCAACTTGTTCTATTCTAACCTTGGTAAAGAACTTCAACTCGCAACTTTAGAAAGCCTAACAGGCTGGAAAAAGAGCACTATCAACACATACTTTAATAAAAAATGGAGAGGCCAGATTCTTACACGAGTAAGACCCGGCGTATTTAAGGTAGTCATGGATGCTAAAATGAACTTTGATAATTTCTTCGACTTGCACACACAAGTTGATAAAGGAGTTAGATAACACCTGTAACTAATTACAAACTTAACTATTAAAAATAAAGTGAATTAACTTTATATCTGCTTTCAAATTAGCATTTGTCGCGTTGGCGACTACAACCAAGGGGAGGCTGCCGCCGGTCTCCCCTTGGAACCCCACGGCGCCCTTCGTCACACTTATCGTGCAAAATATACGTTGCGAAGCAAGATTACTTTTGCGCAAGGTGAAATAAGCAATTTTAACTGTTGTTTGAATAACTCAAGAACGTAAACGCCATGAAGGTACATCCATGTACAAGCATGGCTTGGCTCGCATCCATGCGAGCGCATTACTCATCAATTCATTCTTTTCAGGGTGTGATAAAAGGGAAAGGGTGTTGCCTGTAAGTTATGGAAGTATGGTCAGGCTAGAGTTGGCTTTAAGCTAATAGGGTCAAAATGCACAATGCAAGACCTGCCCCTGTTGATTACTAAAATCATAAAGTCAAATTTTTTGGCCGTAAATACTATAAATGCACAATTCAAGATTTGACCCCTTTGATTTGACTTGTCGATTTCTCAATGCTGAGTATCTTTGAACTTTCTGAACTTCCTCTCTAAATAAAGAACAAATGGCAAACTTATTAAAAACTTAACAAATTCTCCCGATAAGAAAAACGAACCAGAAAACCCTACTGCTATTATGACCCCAAATATTTGTACCCATTCAAAAATATCCCTGAACCTCTGCTTACTTGATAAGTCAAATTTCCATATCAAAACACAAAAAATCAAATATAAAAATACGAATACATCTAAAAACATTTTAGTTCCTTTAATTACCTCTCATAGAAAATAACGAGCATAGAAATGGATGAATGTGTCACTCACTACTTGTCTTTAGTCTAACTCTTTGTCGCGTTGGCGACTACAACCAAGGGGAGGCTGCCGCCGGTCTCCCCTTGGAACCCCACAGCGCCCTTCATCACACTAAAACCTTCAAACAACAAATTGATATGAAAGTATTTTAACAGGACAGCCACTTTAATTTTTAAAAACAGAAAGCCAACAACAAAGTCTGTATGCAGACTAACCAATTCAAATATCTAAACCCAAAAAGGTAAGTAAATGATTAAAAACCAAGGGGGTGACGTAAAAGTATAATTAAGCAACGTGCCTATCGATAAACAACCAAGTAAGTACAAAGAAGAGTATGAGATATTTAGGCAAAAAGCCTTTGGCATTGGGTCAAATTGCTGCGCCGCTGTAATTGTACGTGGTCACAATAGCTTTGCAGTGACTGTTCACGCCCTACTGCCCCTCTAAAAGACTTGGTAAATTGCGTGGTAAGTTTTAGCCAGTTTTCAGGGCAAATATTTAACCTAGCTAAAATAGGCTGAGAGGAGTCGATTGAACCTCTTTTATCTACACGTATGCACTGCCCTGTTTGCTCTACCAGCTGTAGATAATTCTTAAATTCAAAAGGCAGACCTTTAGGCATATGTTTTCTGGGACTACCAGAGAAGCGAAGTAAACTCTTGGGCTGCTTTCCCTCTTTTGCTGATTCAATACGTTTTTTAATGCTCGTATGCTCTGATGTTTCTGGCGTTTTCGCCATCTTAGCGCGAATAGGATTTAAATCTACATAAGCCATACACGCAGCTAAGGCGGCTTCATCTAATAGCGCTTGTGATTTAAAGCGGCCTTCCTACAAATTTATAGGGAATAAATTTGAACGCTTTTAAGCGGCCCGAAGGGTGAGCGCCATGGATGGCAGCGAATAAAATCGGCCTGTGCAGCTGTCTTCTTTATTGGCTTTTCGGGCGATATGCTCATTTAAAACCCGCATAAACCAACTGATATCAGACAAGCGCTGCCTAAACTCTTTTATTTCTTTTGCTAAAAAGAACTGCTGACCTTTATCTAACTTTTCACCAGCCAAAAACTTTTGTGTATGGAGCGTGCCTTTAAACAGTTTATGCCAACGGATTAGCACTGCTTTATCGCTGAGTCTGTTTGCTTTTTTATCGTCAGCGTATAGTACAAAGTGGGTGTGGTTACTCATAACTGCATACGCACAAACATCAATACAAAATACTTTAGATATCTGTTGCAGTTTATCTTCTATCCACTGTCTTCGATGCTCGTAAGATTTTCCCGTATGCGCATCTTCACCACACAAATAGGCACGACGTACACAACGTGAAATACAGTGGTAGTACTTGGTATCGTGCAAGCTCACCTGCTGCTCTCGTGCCTTTGTCATTGTATGTGCCTACTTGAAAGTCTTAATTTTAAAAGTAGGCGATGGGTGTTTATTGGTCAATTTTTGAGGTGGGTGTCCTGTTTGTTGTTTGTTTGTTGTTGATATGGACACGCTGCTGGCACCGAGTATTTTGTGGAGCGAACGCTTGGGGTAAGGCAACTTACCTAGAACCAGATGGGTGACTGGTGCGGATGATTATCCGACATCAAACTAAAGAAAAAACGGGCGCGAGTGAAGATTGAGTGACTAATGTTTTATGCTGAAAATAATTCGGCAGAAATTCACTCGCGCACTTTACAACGGCTGACTAATGGGTGACTCCGCTGATTCATATTTGCCTACTTGAAAGTCTTCAGTTTAAAAGTAGGCGATGAATATTTATTGGTTAATTTTGAGGCGGGTATTCATTTTAGACCTTCTCCACACATCAGCACTCTACTTTATAAAATAAAGCAGCTCATTTTGTTCGTCTCTAGATACATTTGAACTATATGGCCAAACATCAAACTTTCTGCTCGCATACTGGATAAGTCCTGCACCTTGAATCTTATAGTAATTGTTACGTGATGAATCAGCATCACTCAAAAACACAACTGAATAATCAAGTGAGGAAAGGCTGCACCCTGAATCTTCGTAATGCCATAAAGTGCTATAATCAGAAATTACAGTAATATTTTCAAGCTGGTTAATTGATGTGGGAATTCGGCAATCATTAGCTGAAATAGTCGATGCATCCAATAGCGAGACTTTTTGAAACTCATCCTTGAACATATAGCCAAAGGTCATCGTAGCTCTCAATGCCTGCCATTTGTTCGATTCCATCACACCGTAGCTTGCAGGAGAAATGTTTGGTAGAGAAGTTATTTGCTGAATATTGTCTTGGTGATTGGCAAAGAGTGTCCAGCCACCTCCTTGTGTTTCCATATCACAGTAGACTTGAAATGGTTCAATAGAACCACTTTCCGAGTCTGGGTCTATCATATATTCGCCACTGGGCAATTCTGGGTTTAAATGATGGAGCATGTTACAAGACTCTGTCACAGGCGCTGTAAATGGAGTCTCTGAATTGTCCCCCACTTTTTCCACTAAATTGCCATAAAGCTCGACCTCATCCACTTTAATATAAGTCAAATCACCATAGTTTGACTTAATCACCAATCTGAAATATTGAGCTATCACTGGCTGAGATAATGTCACAGTGTCGTCCATTATTTGCAGTTCAAATTGTTCATGTTCGACAAATTGAGTACCATCAGTTGACACTTGGAGCACAACATTTTTTGGACTACGATTAGGGTAAGTCAGGTTTGCCACCCTAAAACCTGTTACCTGAGCTGTTACACCCATATTAACTTCCAACCACTGCTGTTCATTAGCGTAAGAAATCCAGGTACTTCTTGCTTCTTGTGCTCCACGGTTTTGATTAATAGCTTTAGAGCTATATCCCCAGCCATCAAAAGCAGAAGAAGGGAGGTCTCTTGAATACGTCCGAGATGCACTATAGCTAGCCCGAGTCAAACCATTTGTACCAATGAGTGCAATATTATTTCGCTCAGAAAACTCGGTGTATGTATTCTTATATTTAGCGCTATATCTCAGAGCCATACTGTCTGAACCGTAAGAAGACTGGTCAGTGGCAAAAACATACCCATTTATATCTAAAATACCAATAACTTCGTCAACATGGTCTAACTCCATGTCTCTGGATTGCTCTTCTTGCAAATACATAGTTCCAAGATGTGTACCATAACGCTCGTTACTCATGAGAACACTTGTGTTACGAAACGTAATTTGCTCATTGAGTTTACCGACACCATTAGGACTGTATATCGCCAAATAACCTATGGTTTCGGCAGCATGATTTCCACCCAATTCCTGTTCATACAAACGAGAAGCAAATCCAAATTTAGTCACACTACTTGCACGAACTGTAAAGGCTTCTTCACCATTTTGTGTTTGAGGTGACAAAATAACTGTTGGTGATGTTGTGAATGGTTGAGAAAAGCGCATTATTTTAGAACTTGTAGCTTGATTGTAGCTTCCAATTTCCCAAATACTGCCATCTGGCATTAAATGTCGACCTTTTTCTATAACCATATACGGAACAGTTTCAGTTCCATGTGCCTGATCTAGATAAGGCCATTCCAAGAAATGAACGTTAACCTGCTCATCGTTCAGTGTTACTGATACTACTCCAGGTTCAGCGTCATTTATGGTAGGTAGACCAAAAAACACAATAGGTTTTAAGAAAATCTGGTTCAATGTAATTGTTGTTGATTGGCTGGATATCTGCTGCTCTCCAACTTGAACCTCAATGGCAAAGCTGGGCAAAACAGACAAAGCAGCGAATGTGTAAAAATAAGGTAGTAGTTTCATAATGTCCTTGTTATTTCTATTTATAACTAAAAGCATTGTATAACAATACGTTGCAGATAAATTTTTAGAGAGTTCCAAGTGTACTGTACAACTTAATAATTGTCTCGGTAATGCAGGCCTTTCGTAGAGGGCATTAATGACTCTCAGTAACTACATAGTTCGAACTATCAATAAGCCGCTCCTGGAAATAATTGGCATATGACATACAAATATTGTGCTTTGATTTTAATGGCTAGGTACGCGAGTATTACTAAGTTATAACAAGATTAGACCTCATATTACTCTGCCTTAAACACAACTAATAAACCACTCCCCTCTACCAAACCTGAAAATTAGGGCTAACAAGGGTCAGGCTTGCATTTTGCAACCCTAAACACAAAACCCACAGACAACTCCCCTCCCCTTCTATCACGCCTGAAAATAAGTAATTGATGAGTAATGCGCTCGCATGGATGCGAGCCAAGCCATGATTTCGCCAAGGATGGCGAATACATGGCGTTTACGTTCACATCAATTGCGTTTTGAAGATTAAGCGTGTTAGAGGGGCGCCGTGGGAGTCCAGAGGGCGGTCGGCGGCAGCCGCCCTTTGGTTGCCGTCGCCAACGCGACAAGGAGTCAAATTGAAGGCTGATTTCAAACATGTCGCGCTAAAGCACGACCTACAGGCGATAACAAATCGCGGCATAAAGCCGCTGCTACCGAGGTGTTTTATTCCCTTGTAGTTCGTCGTTCACGGCGACAGTGTTGTTAACCTGTCGCACCAAAGGCTGACCTACACACCATAACAAGACGCGATATAAAATCGCTGCTACCGAGATATGTAAAGCCAAAAACACACAAATCCAACCCACAAAAAAACCGCCTTAATTACTTAAGGCGGTTTTTTAAATCATGGTCCCGCTAAAGTACGACCTTCGCTCAATTACTCTGCATAAGTCTCAACTGCAGGGCAAGAACAGATCAGGTTACGGTCACCTAGTACATCGTCGATACGTGTCACTGTTGGCCAGAACTTATCTTTAGCAACTGCTTTCACAGGGAATGCCGCGTAGAAACGGTCGTATGCACGGTCCCACTCGTTGCCAAGTACGTCAGCTTGTGTGTGTGGTGCAAATACTAGTGGGTTATTTTCAACAGACCACTCGCCGTTTTCAACTTTACGTACTTCTTCACGAATTGAAATCATCGCTTCGATGAAGCGGTCAATCTCAACCTTAGACTCAGACTCAGTAGGCTCAATCATTAACGTGCCCGCTACTGGGAACGACATAGTCGGTGCGTGGAAGCCGTAGTCCATAAGACGCTTAGCAATGTCCATCTCAGTGATGCCAGATGCTTCTTTAAGTGGACGTAAGTCAACGATACATTCGTGTGCAACACGGTTGTTTTGACCACGGTAAAGAATTGGGTAGTGCTCGCTTAACTTCTCAGTTAGGTAGTTTGCGTTCACGATAGCCATTTCAGTTGCATCTTTTAAGCCTTGGCTGCCCATCATTGTGATGTATGCCCAAGAGATAGGTAAAATCGCCGCTGAACCGTAAGGCGCTGCTGATACTGCACCGTTGCCTTCAGTTGTACCCGGTACGTTGATAACGCTGTGGTTAGGCATAAATGGCGCTAGGTGCGATTTAACACCGATAGGACCAACACCTGGGCCACCGCCACCGTGTGGGATACAGAATGTTTTGTGTAGGTTTAAGTGCGATACGTCTGAACCGATTGAACCTGGGCTAGTTACACCTACTTGCGCGTTCATGTTCGCGCCGTCCATGTAAACTTGGCCGCCGTGCTGGTGAACAATCTCACATACTTCACGGATAGACTCTTCGTATACACCGTGTGTAGACGGGTAAGTTACCATGATACAAGATAGGTTCTCTGACACTTCTTCTGCTTTCGCTTTAAGGTCAGCCATGTCGATGTTACCGTCGTCGTCACAGGCAACAACCACAACTTTCATGCTTGCCATTTGCGCAGATGCAGGGTTAGTACCATGTGCTGAACTTGGGATTAAACAGACGTTACGGTGACCTTCGCCACGTGACTCGTGGTATTTACGAATAGCGATAAGACCTGCGTATTCACCTTGTGCACCTGAGTTAGGCTGCATAGATACTGCGTCGTACCCTGTGATGTCTACTAACCAGTCGTGTAGCTCACCAATCATTGTTTGGTAACCTTGCGCTTGGTCTAGCGGGCAGAACGGGTGAAGTTCTGCGAATTCAGGCCAAGTTACTGGGATCATCTCAGCGGTCGCGTTTAGTTTCATGGTACATGAACCTAACGAGATCATTGAGTGGTTAAGTGCTAAATCTTTGTTTTCAAGACGCTTGATATAACGCAGCATTTCAGTCTCGCTGTGGTACGAGTTGAAGTTAGGGTGCGTTAAGATTTCGTCGTCACGTACTAGGCTTGCAGGAATACCTGTGATGTCGTCTGCAGATACTTGTGCGTCAAGTGCTGCAACATCAAGACCGTGGCCTTCACCTAAGATGATGTCGAATAATGCTAGTACGTCTGCACGTGTTGTTGTTTCGTTCACAGATACTGAGAACTCACCCGCATGGTTCGTTGCAAAATTAGTCTCTGCCGCGATTGCGCGTGCAACGATCTCTTCTTTGTTGTCAGCTACCACTGTGATTGTGTCGAACCAAGTGTCATGCTTAAGGCTTATACCTTTCGCTTTAAGACCTGTCGCTAAGATGCAAGCGAAACGGTTGATGCGCTGTGCAATCGTCTTAAGACCTTGTGGACCATGGTAAACCGCGTAGAACGCAGCCATGTTCGCAAGTAGTACCTGCGCTGTACAGATGTTTGAGTTCGCTTTTTCACGACGGATGTGCTGCTCACGAGTCTGCATCGCCATACGAAGTGCATCGTTACCTAAACGGTCTTTAGATACACCGATGATACGACCTGGTAGTGAACGCTTGTACTTGTCGCGTGTAGCGAAGAATGCTGCGTGTGGACCACCGTAACCCATAGGTACACCAAAACGCTGTGCAGAACCAAGTACTACGTCAGCGCCTAGTTTACCTGGAGCTTTAAGTAGCATTAAGCTCATGATGTCAGCTGCAACACAGGCAATCGCTTTTTTATCTTGTACTTGTGCGATTAGGTCAGTGATGTCTACCACTTCACCTGTTGTTGTTGGGTACTGGAATAATGCACCGAAAATTTCATGGTTAGCTGCATCTGCCGCAGGACCTACTACCACTTCGAAACCAAACTGCTCTGCACGTGTTGTTACAACGTCGATTGTTTGTGTGTGAACGTCGTCAGCGATGAAGAAGATGTTTGCTTTTTTCGCTTTAGATACGCGCTTAGCAAGTGCCATTGCTTCTGCTGCTGCAGTAGACTCATCTAGTAGAGATGCAGATGCTAGGTCTAGACCTGTGATGTCAATCGTCAACGTTTGGAAGTTTAATAGTGATTCTAAACGACCTTGAGCGATCTCAGGCTGGTATGGCGTATATGCTGTGTACCAACCTGGATTTTCTAATACGTTACGTAAAATTACATTCGGTACGTGTGTTGGGTGGTAGCCCTGACCGATGTAAGATTTGAAGATTTTATTTTGGCTAGCAACAGACTTTAGGTAGCTTAGTGCTTCAACTTCTGTGCGGCTCTCACCCACTGCTAAACCCTGCTCTAAACGAATACCAGCTGGTACTGTTTGCGTGATTAGCTCTTCAACGCTTGATACGTTAAGTGCCGATAGCATGTCGCTCACTTGTGCCGGTGTAGGGCCAATATGGCGGCGGATAAAATCTTGCTTTTGCTCTAATTGCTCAAGAGATTTAGCGTTTGACATTAGTCTAGATTCCTATGATCCAAAAAATTTAGGGGGTTAGTGCTGATTCCTGCTGCGGGTACTGCTCTGGCTTCAGCTTTACCAACTTATCGCTAAGTTGATGAAAAAGTTCTGTACTCTGTATGGTTTAGTACGGACCTTTTTGTAAATACCAATCTGCTTAATTAAGCGATCAATTTTGAGGCTAGAAAAACTGCTTGATAGCAAGGCAAAAGTTTCGTTATTTAGTTATTCTAAATGAGAAACTTTTAACACCGCTAGCATCAGTTTTAATCACTCAAAATGATTGAGTATTATTGCGGATTGGTATTCTCTTTTAAACAACAAAAGCCCCGCTGGGGGCTTTTGTAATCAACGAAGTAATTAGTCTTCGTCGATTGCGTTTTCGTAACCTTCAGCGTCAAGAAGGTTAGCAAGCTCTGACTCATCAGAAGCTTTAACTTTGAACAACCAACCGTCACCGTATGCGTCGTTGTTAACGTTTTCTGGTGAATCTTCAAGGTCTTCGTTGATTGCTACAACTTCACCAGTGATAGGTGCGTAGATGTCAGATGCTGCTTTTACAGACTCTGCTACTGCACAGTCTTCGCCAGCGTCAACTTCGTCACCAACTTCTGGTAATTCAACGAATACCATGTCGCCTAGAAGCTCTTGTGCGTGCTCTGTGATACCTACAGTGTAAACGCCGTCGCCTTCAGCGCGAACCCACTCGTGTGAAGACGCGTATTTTAACTCGCTAGGAATGTTGCTCATCTTTTTGTTCCTTTGGTTCGGTGTAATAACTGGGCGATGGTTCGCCCTTATTAATATTAAATAACTGACTTGCCGTTACGTACGAAGCAAGGCTTCACTACTTTAACGTCAACTAACTTTTTACGCATTTCTACTTGCGCTGTTTCGCCCGTTGAACGAGGAACACGCGCTAGTGCAACACTAAAGCCTAATGTCGGAGAGAATGTACCAGAAGTAATGATACCTTCGCCACCTTCTACGACAACTTTAGAGCCACCACGTAGAACACCTTTGCTTTCAAGTACTAGACCAACTAGCTTATGTGTGCTCTTTTCAGCACGTTGCTTAGCAACCGCTTCACGACCGATGAAGTCACGATCTTCAGGTTCCCATGCAATCGTCCAAGCCATGTTTGCAGCAAGTGGAGATACAGTTTCATCCATATCTGAACCGTATAGGTTCATGCCCGCTTCTAAACGTAGCGTATCACGTGCGCCAAGGCCAGCCGGAGCGACGCCTGCGTCTAATAATTTTTGCCAAAGGTCAGCTGCATCATCGTTGTGTACAACGATTTCGTAGCCTGCTTCACCTGTGTAACCAGTCGTTGCAATGAAGAGATTGCCCGCTTGTACACCGAAGAATGGTTTCATACCTTCAACTGCTGCGTTTTGCGCGTCATCAAGTACTTTAGCTGTTTTATCTTTTGCGTTAGGACCTTGTACTGCGATCATCGCAAATTCAGGACGCTCAGTGACTTCTACTGCGAAGTCAGCCGCAACTTTAGCAATGTGCGCTAAATCTTTTTCACGCGTTGCTGAGTTAACAACTAGGCGGTATTCAGTGTCAGAAAAGAAGTAGATGATAAGGTCGTCAATTACGCCACCGTCTTCATTTAACATGCCTGTGTAAAGTGCTTTACCAGGTACTTCTAGCTTAGCTACATCGTTCGCTACAAGCTTACGTAATAATGCTTTTGCGTCTGCGCCTTTAACGTCCACAATCGTCATGTGAGATACGTCGAACATACCTGCATCAGTACGTACTGCGTTGTGCTCTTCGATTTGTGAACCATAGTTGATTGGCATTTCCCAACCGTGGAAGTCAACCATTTTTGCGCCAGCTTCTACGTGCTTAGCGTGTAGTACAGTTTTAGAAGTCATATCATTCCTTCACTAATTACTGACCTTGTAGTGTATGGCTACAAGATTGCCTCTTCGAGGCGGGGTTAATGCAATAATAGCTAAGGCACCCATATTGAGTGCCTTAGCAAATTTTATTTGAAATCTAGTTTAGGCTAAAGCCTTGTTCTTGCAACTGTTGATGCCATTTATTCAGAGTGTCTGTTTGGGCAATCAACTGATACTGCTGCAAGTCGTCTGCAAGTAATGAAGTAACGAACACTTCACCACTTTGACGGCCGTAGCACACTTGCTCGTCTGATAAACGCAGACCCGGTGTTAAGCCAAACTGCTTGATAATAGTATCAAACGCTTGTTCACCGCTCAGAGTGCTCATGCTTAAATCTTTGCGCGCCACCAGCTCAATGTCGTAATCACTGTGGTGGGCTTCGACCAAGTTTTGTAACTCATCAGCGTGGCTTTGCTCAATCACAAATCGGTAAGCCGTTTCACTAAAGTAATAAACCGTAAATGCCGCTCCCGATGCCAGTTGGCCTTTAATGCCCAAACCCGGTGCTAATAGTTTATTTAAGTTAATACCTAAAACTTGGTTTAAAAATGGTGTGGTTTCAAAGCCACTGAAGTCTAAGACCAATTGTGCGCTGTCCAATGCTAATGTGTTTAGCGCAGGCGCTGTGCCTTGACGATGTTTTGCAAACATACTGGCTGAAAATGTCATAACCACACCTTAATAAAACTTTAATTTCTGCAGTATATGAGTGCATTTGGGCAACAACAAATTGTATTTATTTATACATTGATAAATAATGCTTATGTAACTTGGTTTTATAAATTGATTTTTTAAATATGAAGAACTTATCGAACGACGGCTTACGCACATTTGTTACTGTGGTTGAATTAGGTGGCTTTGCCAAGGCCGGTGAACTACTGGGATTATCGCAACCTGCGGTGTCATTACAAATTAAACGACTCGAAGAAATGCTCGGCTGTCGACTGTTTAAAAAACAAGGTCAACGACAAGTTATCAATCAATATGGTGAGCTTTTACTGCCGCTGGCGAAACAAATGCTGCAACAAAACGATGCCATTTTGCAGCAGTTCACTTCAGAGAGTGTGACCGGTAAAGTGCGCCTAGGTATTCCGAGCGAATTTGCAGCGCGAATTTTGCCGTCTATTATTGGCGACTTCGTTTCTCTTTACCCTGATGTGGCCCTCGAAGTGAAGTCACGTTTGAGCAAACACCTGTTGTCTGTTTCGCGCCAAGATCAATTCGATTTAGTGTTGGCATTGAATGAAGAGCTTAATTCAGATCATTTCCCCGTATTCATGCAAGACCAGCTGGTATGGGTCGGTAATTTAAACCTCGCCAAGAACGATGTAGTGACGCTGGTCACAGCACCTGAGGGCTGTATCTACCGCCGCCGCGCTATCGAAGCCCTACAACAAGCCGGATTAAAATACCGTATAGTTTACAGCAACGCCGATTTAACCGGTTTAATCGCCGCGATTAAAGAAGACCTAGGCGTTACAGTGCTAGCCAAAAGCACCGTACCAAGCGACTTAAATTATCAGTCACATACCCCTCACCTACCCGAGCTCGGTCAAATTGGTATTTGCTTGGTAAAAAATTCTCCCGAGTCTGTGCATGCCGTTGATAAGCTGGCCGAGTTTATTGAGTTGAGATTGGGGTAAGCTTAAACCAGTTTGCGAGTTACGAGTTACGAGTTACGAGTTACGAGTTACGGGTATTCAAGATGATTCTAAAAGCGCGACATAAAGTCAGCGCCTACAGAATGAATATAAATCTATCAGGCTACGCCCTAACCCCTTCTATCACGCCTGAAAATAAGTAATTGATGAGTAATTCATTTCATGGATGAAATGTAAGGCTGACTTAGTCCATGGATGGACTATTCAGCCGCTTACGTTCATATCGAATACGTTTTGAAGATTAAGCGTGATTGAGGGGCGCAGGGAGAGTCCAGAGCGAAGGGCGCACCCGAGCGGCCAGCGGCAGCCGCCCTTTGGTTGCCGTCGCCAACGCGACAAAGAGTTAAATTGAAGACTACTGTAAAACAATTTTTAAGATTGCTTATTGCGCAAAAGTAACCTTGCTTCGCAACGTATATTTTGCACGGATGCACTTACTTACCCACTGCCTCTTTGGCAAACAGAGTTTTAATCGGCCCAAGGTTATCAACCATACTCAATCCTACACCGCGGATCAGTTTCTTCAACGGGTTATCGCCTTCAAACAGCTCTTTTAAACCTTGCATCATGGCAATGTGCTTTTGTGCATCGAGTTTACGAGCGCGTTCGTATTCACGCAGCACGCGAGTGCTGGCAAATTCTTGCTTGCTGTCGGTGAGTAGTTTAATTAAAAGCGCTACATCTTTAAGACCTAGGTTCATACCTAACCCCGCCAGCGGGTGGATGGTGTGTGCAGCATCACCCATTAATGCAATCTTGCCGTTTACCCACTGTTGGGCGTAACGCATTTTCAGTGGGAACATCGCCCGGTCGTCTTGTACTTCACATAAACCGCACTGACCGTCGATGGCGACATTTAATGCTTTATTGAACTCAGTTTTATCTAGCGACATTAAATGCTGTGCTTGCTCAGGTGACGTTGACCACACGATTGATTGGCTGTGTTCATCACTGAGTGGTAAAAACGCCAGAGGTCCAGTTGGTAAAAATACTTGTCTTGCAGTATGGCTGTGTGTCTCTTGCGTCTTAACCGTTGCGACGATAGCGTGGTGGTCGTAGTCCCAAAACGTAATGGGCATTTTAAACTGAGTACGAATACCCGAATTTGCGCCATCTGCTGCAACTAATAGCTTGGCCATAACCGGCATGCCTGACTCTAAGGTGATTAACACGTCAGTGTCAGTTTGATGAATACTTTGATAGCGAGTATTAAAGCTAAGCGTTGCAGATGAATACTGTTTTAACTGCTGAAACAGCGCATAACGTATAGCGTCATTTTCAATGATGTGCCCAAGCTCAGGTAAATCTAGCTCGGTGCTGTTAAAGGCAATTTTGCCAAAACTGTCTTTGTCTCTGACGTCCATATGCGTATAGGCACAAGTTCGCTGCGCTAAAATATCATCCCATGCGCCTAGCTCAGTAAATAGCGTTTGACTGGCAAGACTGATGGCACTCACGCGATTAGCAAACTGCTCAGTAAGTGGCGCAGGTTCACTGCCTGCATCAATCACGTGCACGCTAATGTTATTTTTCGCCAGACCTAAGGCCAAAGTGAGGCCTACACAGCCACCACCGACAATACATACTTGCGCTTGTTGCATCAGCTTTTTCCTTTAATAACATGACCCATTAGTTGCTTGGCTAACGGTGCTTTAAAATTTTCAGACAGCGACATGGCAAGCAAACCGCAACTGCGACCGAGTGCCATTAAACGAGAAGAATTAGAGAATAGTCGCACGAGCGCATCGGTCAGTGTCATCACCGTTTTGATGTCTTGTGCACGCGCAAGATTATAAGCTTGCGTAAAAGCATGTTCACCCAAAGCATGTTGCTCTGATGCAATCAGCTCAACCAAAGCTTGAATGTCTCTTAAACCCAAATTAAAACCTTGCCCAGCAATTGGGTGAATAGCGTGTGCTGCATTACCAATTAATACGCTACGGTGATGAACCAGCTGCTCGACTCGACCTAGTACCAGCGGATATTGTGCGCGCATACCAACCTGTTTGAATACCCCAGCGCGATAGCCAAAGGCAGCTTGCAGCTCAGCAATAAAGGCGTGAGGTTCAAGCGTTATATAATGTTCAAGGTGTGCGTTAGGCATACACCAAACCAGCGAGTAGCGGTTTTGTGTCATAGGCAGCAGTGCCATTGGCCCATGCTCGGTAAAACGTTCAAACGCTTGGCCGCTATGACCGCCTTCAACTTCGATATTGGCGATTAGCGCCCCTTGCTCATAAGCCAGACTATCAAAACCTATGTTTAGCTGTTTGCGCGTGGGTGATTGAGCACCATCGGCAACGACTAATAACCTTCCGCTTACCTGAGTTTCGTCGTTTAAGGTCAGCTCAACACTGTCTTGTGTTTGCTTTAATTCATTAATAGTCGCAGGGCAGTATAATTGAATGTCCGTTTTAGCTAGCTGTTGATGTAAATAGGCACCAAATGGGTTCACTTCCACCACATAACCAAGGGCATTCGTTTTATAGTCTTGGTGGTGCAATGAGGTTTTACCAAAGTGACCTCTATCAGACACGTGTACTTGCTTAATGGCTTCGGCAAACGGCCAGTCAGCATTAAACAAGTTAAATTGCTTTAAATACTGCACAGACTGATCGGCCAAGGCAATTGAGCGGTCGTCAAAACTAGGGTGTGCTTGGCTTTTTGGTGCAAATGCCTCAATCACGGCAACTTGCAAATTTGGGCTGGTCTTTTTGATTGCCAAAGCAGCGGTGGCCCCTGCCATACCGCCGCCTACAATCACAACATCAAAGTGCTGCAACGCATTCTCCTACTGCTGCATTAACGCTTCTATTTCTGCTACGGTTTTCGGCACGTCTTGGGTCAGATTTTCGTGACCATTTTCAGTTACCAATAGGTCGTCTTCAATGCGAATGCCGATGCCTTTATATTGTTCTGGCACTTGTGCATCTTCATCGAAGTACAAACCAGGCTCTATGGTCAACACCATACCCGGTGCAAATGGTCTGTCAGCTTCATCGAGTTTGTACTCACCCACATCGTGTACATCAAGACCTAGCCAGTGACCTAAACCATGCATATAGAACGCTTTGCATGCTTGCTTTTCAACAAGTGTATCTAACTCGCCAGATAAAATACCGAGCTCAATCAAACCTTGGGTCATTTCTGTCATCACCGCTTTATTAGCCGCAACCAAAGTACCGCCCGGCTTCACATGCTCAAATGCCGCCGCTTGGGCTTTTAATACCAGCTCATAAATGGTTTTTTGTGGCTCACTGAATTTACCAGACACTGGGAAAGTACGAGTAATATCAGCTGCATAGCCTTCAAGTTCACACCCTGAGTCAATCAACACTAAGTCGCCTGCTTTTAAGGTATCGCTGTTTTCTGTGTAATGCAGAATATTGGCATTATTACCTGAGCCGACAATGGTGCCATAAGCCGGATAGCGTGCGCCATTCATGGCATAATGATGATGAAGCTCGGCTTCCAGTTGGTATTCAGTAGCATCAGGCTTGGCGAACTGCATTGCACGCACATGACCTTCAGCGCTTATTTGACCCGCTTTGCGCATCACGGCAATTTCTGCGTCTGATTTAAACAAACGCATTTCGTGAATAAGCGGGCGTGTATCTTTGATGATCTCAGGCGCGCGATAGCCTTTTTTCGGTGCACCGCGCAAAGTATTTAATAAAGCCCATATCTTGTCATCAAACGTACTGTAAGTACCTTGCCCGTAAAATAAAGTGCGATTGCCATTTACCAGTTGCAGAAGCTCATCGTCTAACTCACTTAACGGATAAGTTTCATCAAACAAGTAGTCAGACTTAGCGCTTTCATAGCCCACTCGGCGGCCGTGCCAAATCTCGGCGGTTTTATCTTTGTTACGACAGAATAACGTGCTTTTACCTTCACCTTGCTCGTCTTTTGATAAGACTAAAACGGCATCTGGCTCTTTAAAGCCGGTTAGGTAGAAAAAGTCACTGTCTTGGCGAAACGGGAATTCGGTATCGCGACTGCGGGTGATCTCAACCGCAGCAGGAATAATCGCTACGCTGTGGTTATCGAGTTGCGCAAGTAATTTGCTTCTGCGCTGGACAAATTCTTGAATGCTGACCATTAGTGTAACGTCTTTGATGGAGTAACCGTTTCTCTGCCCATTTCAGCAAAACATAACAGTGCTGAAACACGGATATACTCAACAATTTCGTGGAAAGCTTGTTGGTCTTCTTCTTCTTCACCGAAGTCAGTGTCGAGTTTAGTAATTTCACTAAAATCGCTGATCACTTCTTTGACATCAGCCGACAACTTGCCATAGTCTTTTTGCTTTAAGCCAAAGCCCAATAAAAAGCCCGACACCCACGCCACTAGCGCATTGGCTTTATCTAGTAAGGTTTCATCTTCATTCGGCAAGTACAGCTCAAAATTTGGCTCTTCGCTGTTGAAGCATGACATAACATGCGTGAACATTTGACCAAATAGTCCTTTTAATTCGTTTGAGAAACTTTGTCCGTCGTTAAACACGTCACTTAACATGATTAAGTAGTCTTTTTCATCAATGTTTAAGCCACAAGCCAACAAACCACTAATGGTGCCGTGTGCTTCTGAAGGCGATACGAAAATATCATGCTTTTCAAGCAGCAGTTGTGCTTGTGTGTAATCGGTCATTTCTGTCATTGCTAATGCTCGTCAAAGAATCTTCATTATAAGAACACACTCAATTTAAAAAGTATGTCTTAATTTAATTGCTATCAATGCTAACACTCACAGTATAGCAACTCCAAACAATTGTCTTTAAAGGGCTTCATTTATGAGCAGCGGCGTTTAATTTGCCAGCAGTTGAACTGATATTTCTTGATTTATGGTTTACCTCTGCTGCAAGTCTTATATACTGAACTTAATTCCCTAGCTCGTAGGACAGCAGATTAAGTCCCTGAGCCGATAAACTTTATCTAGGGGTGTAGTTTGCTTACTATTGCGCAAGCTTGGCATGTACCGAGAAGCCTACGGTGAGCTGTTACACTCCGCCTTGAACCTTAGGGTTCAAGGGCTGACATCAGCATCCGCGAAGCCGGGGAAGTCTTACCTTATTTCTGAATCTCTTTCTCAGTTTTCTAAATTCCCTAAATCTGAATATAAAATGTCTTATACCAATCCTCTTAATTAAGCGACCTATCTTGAGGTAAGAAAAACTTGTCGGTAACGAGGCGAAATTTTGCTATTTAGTTGTTCTAAATAAGAAATTTTCAACGAAGTTAGCGTCAGTTTTAGTCCCTCAAAATGATTGAGTATTATTGAGGATTGGTATTAACGCTAAATATAGCTTTTATTAGGCAAAAAAAAGCCCTGGCATTTGCCAAGGCTCTTATCGATAAACTCAATCGAGATTAGTCAGCTTGTGGACGCATATGCGGGAACAAGATAACGTCTTTGATTGTTGGTGAGTCAGTGAAAAGCATCACTAGACGGTCGATACCAATACCTTCACCCGCTGTTGGTGGTAAACCATACTCAAGCGCTTGAATGTAGTCAGCATCGAAGTGCATTGCTTCATCATCACCGGCATCTTTTTCTTCAACCTGACGTGCAAAACGTTCAGCTTGGTCTTGTGCATCATTAAGCTCAGAGAAACCATTAGCAAGCTCACGACCGCCTACGAAGAATTCGAAACGGTCAGTGATGAATGGGTTTTCATCGTTACGACGTGCAAGTGGTGACACTTCCCACGGGTACTCTGTGATGAAAGTCGGTTGAATTAGCTTATGCTCAGCTGTTTCTTCGAAGATTTCACATAAGAACTTACCTGCACCCCATACACATTTCTCTGGGATCTTAACGTGTACTTTCTTCGCGTAAGCGACTAGCTCATCGAAGTGGTTTTCAGGATCTTTGAAGATGTGCGCGATTTCTTCAGCGTCAGGACCATACTTGATGATTGCATCAGCCATAGATAGACGCTCGAACTGCTTACCGAAGTCATATTCAATCGTCTCAACCACTTCGCCTTCTGCGTTCTTAACGGTGTTAATCACGGTTGTTGTACCAAGAACGTCTTGTGCAACAGTACGTAACATGTCTTCAGTTAAGTTCATTAGGTCTTTGTAGTCAGCATACGCTTGGTAGAATTCGATCATCGTGAATTCTGGGTTGTGACGCGTTGAAAGACCTTCGTTACGGAAGTTACGGTTGATCTCGAATACACGGTCAAAACCACCTACTACTAGACGCTTAAGGTAAAGCTCAGGCGCGATACGTAGGTACATGTCGATATCTAGTGCATTGTGGTGAGTCACGAATGGACGCGCCGTTGCACCACCAGGAATAACCTGAAGCATTGGCGTTTCAACTTCCATGAAGTCACGCTCAGCTAAGAAACGACGAATACCTTCGATCACTTTTGAACGGATACGGAACGTTTCACGCGTGTCCATGTTGGTGATCAGGTCAACATAACGCTGACGGTACTTAGCTTCTTGGTCTGTTAGGCCGTGGAACTTCTCTGGTAACGGACGAAGTGACTTAGTCAGTAGCTCGTATTGCACCATGTCTACGTAAAGGTCGCCTTTACCTGACTTATGAAGTGGACCAGACACACCGATGATGTCACCGATATCTAGTTGACCATATTTTTCTTTAAGCGTTTTTTGCACGTCTTTTGATGCATATGCTTGAATGCGACCTTTCATGTCTTGTAACACAAGGAAAGGACCACGTTTAGCAAGGATACGACCTGCAACCGATACCTGATGGTCTAACTCAACAAGCTCTTCCTTCGATTTATCACCAAACTTAGCCTGTAGATCAGCCGTATAGTCTTCACGGCGGAAGGTGTTCGGGTGGCCATTGGCATCACAATTCTCACGAATTGTATCCAATTTAGCACGACGCTCAGCAATGAGTTTATTTTCGTCTTGGATTTGATCTGTCATTTTTTAGCTCTTAGTTTAGCTTGTTGATTAAAGGCCTGATTTCAGGCTGGCTTCGATAAATTTGTCTAAATCACCGTCTAATACCGCTTGGGTATTACGGTTTTCAACGCCAGTACGTAAATCTTTGATACGTGAGTCATCTAATACGTATGAACGGATTTGACTGCCCCAACCGATATCTGATTTAGCATCTTCTTGAGACTGCTTTTCGGCGTTTTGTTTTTTCATTTCAAGTTCAAACAATTTCGCTTTTAACTGCTTCATTGCTTGCGCTTTGTTCTTATGTTGTGAGCGGTCATTCTGACACTGCACAACGGTATTCGTTGGTAAGTGAGTAATACGTACCGCAGATTCTGTACGGTTAACGTGCTGACCACCAGCACCCGATGCACGATATACGTCGATACGTAAATCAGCCGGGTTAATATCAATTTCAATGTTGTCGTCAATTTCTGGGTAAATAAACGCAGACGCAAATGAAGTATGACGACGACCTGTTGAATCGAATGGGCTCTTACGCACTAAACGGTGTACGCCTGTTTCTGTACGTAGCCAACCGTAAGCATATTCACCAGATACACGCACGGTTGCGCCTTTAATACCGGCAACATCACCATCGGTCGCTTCAACGATTTCAACTTTAAAGCCTTTCGCTTCTGCCCAGCGTAGGTACATACGCAATAGCATGTTACACCAGTCTTGCGCTTCAGTACCGCCCGAACCTGACTGTAAGTCAATATAGGCATCGTTAGCATCTTGTTCACCAGAGAACATACGACGGAACTCTAGCTTTTCTAATTGACCAACTAAACCTTCTACTTCAGCTTGAGCTTCTTCAAAGGTTTCTTCGTCTTCGGCTTCAACGGCTAGTTCTACTAGGCCTTCTGCATCGTCTGCACCACCAACAAGGTTATCAATGGTTTCAACAATCGCTTCTAGATTCGATTTTTCACGGCCCAATGCTTGTGCTTTTTCAGGCTCGTTCCATACTGCTGGGTCTTCTAACTCTGCGTTTACTTCTTCTAAGCGCTCTTGTTTTAGAGCGTAGTCAAAGATACCCCCTAAGCAGCTCAGTGCGTTCGCGAATTTCCTTGATTTGGTTAATCACAGGATTCACTTCAAACATGCTCACTACTCCAAAAAAATTAACGTGTCACGTGACCAATATCAACGGCTGAACGCTTTTTCAGCTCATAAAAAAGGCGCGTGATTTTTAAACGCGCCATGATAACAGACAATCTGTGCCCTATAAATGGGTTTATGAGGGTTGTGCTTGAATTTCTCGCACTAATAATTGCAGTGAGAACTTGCCTCTAAACTCATTTATATCGAGCTGATACGCCAATTTGGCGTATTGTGCAGCTGTATTTGGCCAAGCTTTTACATCAATGTTGAAAGCGATGGCATCAACTAACTGACCAGAGCTGTGTTTTAGCACCAATTTTAGGTGTTTTTCACCGACAATACGCTGCTGAATGAGTTCAAATACGCCTTCAAATACAGGTTCAGGGAATTGCTGACCCCAAGGCCCTGCTTGCTGAAGCAATTGCGCAAAGTCTAGATTGAAACAGGTCGCAGGCAACTCGCCATCAGTCAGTAGCACACTTTGCTTATGCTCTTCGGTCAAAATCGCACTAGCAGCATCAGTAAACGCCATTTTAAAACGTTCAAAGTCACGCTCTAAAATGGTTAAACCTGCCGCCATGGCGTGGCCACCAAACTTAGCAATTAGATCTGGGTGCTGAGTGTTAATTTGCTCAAGTAGATCGCGCATATGCACCCCTTCGATAGAGCGACATGAGCCTTTTATTTCACCCTCGTCACCTTGTGCAAAAATAATTGCCGGACGGTGATAGCGCTCTTTTAAGCGCCCGGCTAAAATACCAATCACCCCTTGGTGCCAATCGTCTTGATATAAACAGACAACATCAGGCACGCTTTGTTGTGCCGATACCAAGCGCTCCAGTACAGCTTGCGCTTCTTGCTGCATGCCCGCTTCAATTTCACGGCGTTCATGGTTAAGTGCGTCAAGCTCGCCTGCTATGCGTCTTGCTTGGTTGATGTCTTTCGATAACAAACAGGCGATACCTAGACTCATATCATCGAGTCGGCCCGCAGCATTTAGACGCGGCGCGAGTGCAAAACCAAAGTCACTGGCAGATAAACGCGCTGCATTGCGTTTGGCCACTTCAATCAGTGCGGTGATCCCCGGTCGCGTTTTACCACTACGAATACGTGCTAGACCCTGATAAACCAATGTGCGGTTATTGGCATCGAGTGCCACAACGTCAGCAACTGTGCCTAGTGCAACAATATCGAGTAACTCTGCTAAATTTGGTTCAGGCTGTTGTTGAGTCGCAAAGTATTGCAGCTCTCGAAGACTGTGACGCAGCGCTACCAACAAGTAAAACGCCACCCCCACACCCGCAATGCTTTTTGAAGGGAAGTTGCAACTATGCTGATTTGGGTTGACGATGGCATCGGCATTAGGCAGTTGCTCACCTTGCAGGTGGTGATCAGTGATAAGTACTTTAATACCGGCACTTTTGACAATCTCAACGCCACTAATACAAGAAATACCGTTATCTACGGTGATCACTAAATCAGGTGAAATAGTAACAATTTGCTCTGCCAACGCAGGGCTTAAGCCATAACCCAAACTAAAGCGGTCTGGCACAAGATAATCGACATGCTGGAAACCAAACAGTGCTAACCCTTCCATCAGTACTGAGGTACTGGTTGCGCCATCAGCATCAAAGTCACCCACGATTAATATTTTACTTTGCAGTTGCAATGCTTCGACCAACAAAGCACAGGCCTTATCCATATCTTTGAATAAGTTGAAATTTAATAAGGTGCTAGCACGATTATCGAGCTCAACAGGGTCGCTAACACCACGAGCTGCATAGATTTGTTTAATTACAGGATGAAGATGCGCAGGAAGATGGCTGTCATCCACGCGCTCACGTGTTGCTATCACGGTTTGCATTTATTCTTTTACCCTTATACCTGCTCTTAATAATACTGAATTAAGAGGATAAGCATTAAAACGTTAAAACAGAGATTTAACAGACAACAAAAAAAGGCCCTTAGGCCTTTTTAATAATACGGTGATTATAGCGAATTTTATCGCTTATGACTTCTTACCGTCTAGCGCTTGCGCCAATGCCGCTGCTGGTTGGTAACCAGGAATAATCGAACCATCTTCTAAAATGATTGCTGGCGTACCAGAAATGCCAAAGCTCTGACCTAACTGGTAGTGCTCAGCCACAGGTGCAGAACAATTTTTAACTTCTGCCACTTCTTCACCCGCTTTTGCCTCTGTTAATGCTTTTGCGGCATCTTCAGCACACCACACATTCATTAAGTCTTTGTAGCCCTTGCCACGTAAACCACCACGAGGGAATGCAAGATACTTCACTGTGATACCTGCATTTAAGTAGTCATCTAACTCTCGGTGTAACTTACGACAGTAACCACAAGTAATATCAGTAAATATAGTAACTTGATGCTTTTCGTTTTCAGCTTTATAAACGATCATTGAGTCTTCGTATTCAGTCACACCTTCTTTACGAACGCCACTTAACGCCGACTCAGTTAAATTCTCTCGTTTGTCGACATCGATCATCGTACCTTGAACCAGGTAACGACCATCTGGGCTCACGTAAAATACGCCTTTGTCAGTTAAAACCGTATTTAAGCCAGCGACTGGGCTATCTTGAATTGCTTTGACTGTTAAGCCTAAGTTATTTAACTGAGTTTCGATTGGGCTTACTGTTGCTTCTACTGCACCAACTAAAGGAGCAGTCACTTGCTCAGCCATTGCGCCTGTAGATAACGCCATTGCTGCAGCTAAAATTAACTTTTTCATTCTGTTCTCATAAATTTCGTTACTACCCAGTATGACCGGATAAATTCAAAAAAATTCCATCACGCACGAGGATGATGTTCTTGATGCAGCGATTTCAACCTTTCGCTCGCTACATGGGTATAAATTTGTGTCGTCGATAAGTCGCTGTGGCCCAGCATCATTTGCACGACTCGTAAGTCAGCACCATGATTCAACAAATGTGTTGCAAAGGCATGACGTAACGTATGTGGCGATAATGGCGACGTTATGTTTGCCAAAATAGCATAGTGTTTGATTCTATGCCAAAAAGTTTGACGAGTCATACCTATCCCACGTTTTGATGGGAAAACAAAGTCAGTGGCATGCTTAATCATTAAAGCACGACCTTGCTGTATAAATAGCTCTATCCAGTGCTGCGCTTCTTCTCCCATCGGCACCATGCGCTCTTTACCACCTTTACCACGCACTAACACCACAGCTTGGCGCAAGTTAATTTGCTCCATACGCAAACCCACAAGCTCAGTGACACGTAAACCTGTTGCATATAACAGCTCTAACATGGCTTTGTCTCTAAGCCCCATAGGGTCTTCAACATTAGGCGCATCAAGCAAGGCTTCAACTTCGTTCTCGGTGAGTGTTTTCGGAATTGCCTGAGCAGTCTTTGGTAATGCGATATTGACCATAGGTGATGCTGAAATTTTTTGCACTTTCACCCAGTGCAAATAAAAGCGCTTTAATGCACTGATCGCTCTGGCAGTGCTGCGAGGCTTTAAACCCAAATCGACTCGGTGCGCCAAGTATTGCTCAATATCTTGTTGCGTTACTTCAAGCAGATTCCCTCTGCCTTGCTCTGCTCTCATAAAGGTATCGCACTTTTCTAAATCGGTGCGATAAGCAGCTAAGGTATTTTCACTCAAGCCATGCTCAAGAAAAAGCACATCGATAAATGCTTCTATCACATCTTCTTGCTCGGTTATGTCATTTTCAAAATCTGCTAAATCGCTCACTGGTCGCCTGTATCAATTTAAAGTGTCATCAGGTAAAATTTGCCCCATCATATCAGCCTTATAAGAAGTGATAAACCGCATGCAAATTGGCTTATTCTATGGTTCAACCACCTGCTACACCGAAATGGCCGCTGAAAAAATTCAAGACATCATCGGCAAAGACACCCTGTCTATGTTCAACATTAAAGATGTGAACTTAAAAGACGCTGAAAATTTCGATTTTTTAATCTTCGGCATTTCGACATGGGACTTCGGTGAACTACAAGAAGATTGGGAATCAATCTGGGACGACATCGAAAACGTCAACCTAGCAGGCAAAACCATCGCGCTATTCGGTATGGGCGATCAGCAAGGTTATGGCCAGTGGTTCCAAGACGCACTAGGCATGCTACACGATAAAATCGCACCACAGGGTGTGACCTTTTTAGGCTATTGGCCAAATAACGATGAATACGAGTTTGAGGCCTCAAAAGCACTGACCGAAGATAAGTCGCACTTTGTTGGCTTAGCTTTAGACGAAGACAGTCAGTACGAAAAAAGTGACGAACGCATTGCTACTTGGGTTGAGCAAGTACTTACTGAGTATAGTGAGACGTTATAACTTTCTTTTTATAGAGCTTGAATAACATCAAGCTCTTTACCCCTAATATCAATAAAATATTTCATATTCATTTCAAAATAAGTTGAAAAAACATACGATTGCTTCAGAATACTTTCGAACCTTAATTAGGGTCAAGGAAGGAACAAAATGCAATTACACTTTTTCAAAACAAAAATACGCTCGTTCATTTTAGCTACTTAAGAAACAGATAGTCACTGACGCCATTTAGCCTGGTTTAACTTGCTTAAACCTATGTCGTTCCATTATCTCACTCTTAATTAGCAAACTATGCAAAAACATATTCAAACAAAAAAACATCAGTTTACTTTTAATCGAAATAAAGTGCTTCTCTTAGTAGTAATCATTTTTACGACAATAGTGACTTTCCTATTTAATACTCAAAATTATGAAGCGCACTTAACACCTATTGAAGTAAGAACCGACTCTAAAAGTTCAGTAATAAAAGGCTTAGGTACCATTAAGCCGCTCAGTCTGAAACTTATCTCCAGCCCTGTTGATGCCACTATCAGTGAGCTGCATATTCGCGAAGGGCAAGGGGTAAAAACTGGCGAAGTGCTAGCCAAGCTCGAAAACTTTGAGCTTGAAGAGCAATTACAAAATGCTGAGTATCAAATTTCGGTATTAGATTCGAAGTTAAATATAGAAAAAAGTGACCTTGAAATATCGCGTTCTAAATTGCACACCGAGCTCCTTAGGGCCAAAACCGCCTTTGCACAGCTCAAACTAGAACTCGATGCCAACAAAAAACTTCAAGAGCAAGGCATTGTGTCGCTGATTAATTATCAAAAAGCTGAACTGTCTTATCAGCAGGCCAAATTAGACATTACAGCTCGGGAGCAAGAGCTGGCTTTATTTGATAAAAGCTATCAACACCGCCTCGCAGCCCTTGAAGTCGACCGCTCAATCGCCGCTAAAAAACTCAGCTTTTTGCGCGCCCAAAAACAAAGGCTCACAATAACCGCCACACAAGATACCACGGTAGCCAAAGTCTATGGTCACCTAGGTAATAACTTTAGGCAAGGTGCCCCCTTGTTCGAAATTATAGAGGGCAGAGAGTTTTTAGCTGAGGTGCAAGTGCCTCAATATAGCGCCAATAAAATTTCGACCGGTTTTACTGCAACCATACATACCCCCAACGGGCAATTGGCGGCAAAAGTTGATTATGTCGATACCGTAGTTAGAAATGGTGCTTCTACGGTGATTTTAAACCTAGTAGACTCAGCCCCCTCTTGGCTAAAACCAGAGCAATCTATTGAAGCTGAGATCCAGCTTGCGCACTCAGCACAACACAACCAGCTTAAGTATTTAGAAACGCCGGCACAGTTTAACTCGCAACATGAATGGGTTGTCTATGAAATCCGCCCCAATGGTGATGCACACCGCGTAAGTAAAGTAACAATCGATAGCGAGAGCCCAACAAAAATCTCACTACCCCATACGTTTAGTGGTAATTACGCATTACTGGTACCTGCTGACTTTAACCAACCAATAATAAAAAATGTTTTATGAGTGATACACATCTTTTAGCGCTAGATCAGGTTTCGTTTAGCTATAACGCCCAAGAAACCATTTTAAAGCATGTTAACTTTACTTTAGATAAAGGCGATTACACAGCCGTTGTTGGTACTTCAGGTAGTGGTAAAAGTACTTTGTTGTCAATTTTAGGGCTGCTTAATCAGCCTACCCAAGGGCGCTACTTAGTTATGGGTCATGACAGTGCCCAATTGACTAATGAATCTATTGCACAACTCAAAACCTATGAAATTGGCTTTATTTACCAAAACTTCAACTTACTTAACCACATGAAAGTGATGGATAATGTTGCCCTGCCACTGACTTATAACAAACAAGTTAACCGTAAACAGTATCAAGAAAAAGTAGTCGACGCGCTCAGCATAGTGGGCATGGAAAGCTTTTTGAATCGATATCCCAATGAATTGTCTGGTGGTCAGCAACAACGTATAGCTATAGCCAGAGCTTTGGTAAACAACCCGTCGGTATTACTCGCCGACGAACCAACTGGGAATCTAGATTCTAAAAATAGTGAGATCATTTATGATCTCTTCGCACGCTTGAATGATGCTGGTAAAACCATTTGTTTGATCACCCACGACCAAGCTCACGCACAGTTGGCAAATACACTATGGCATATAAATGATGGGGTGATTGCACAACATGCATAATCAGCAAGCCATTGATTACGCCATAAATTGGCTCAAGTATCTAAAAAACCAACCAAAGCTTTGGTTAGTTAGTCTACTTGTTGCAATACCCCTATCATCAATTATGGCTTTATATAGCTATAAGCAAGCCTATGTATCACCAAGCTTTGCTGGTATCAGTGCCACCAATGGCATTGCGCAGGTTTATATTACCGGTGAAGGTACACACTCACCGTTAGACACCAGCATACTTGAAGAGTTGAAGCGATCCTCCCCGAATATTTACCCCAGTGCCGAAAAACAATTACCTTTAAAAGCCATGCTCAGTATTGGGCAACCTCAGCCTATAGACGTGAATGTAAGCTTTTTTAGCGGGGGTTTTCAACAATTAGGCTTATCCGCTTTTCAAGGCAGCCTCGAGAAAATGGAATTTCCAAGTGTCGGCAGTGAAGTCGTCGGTGCTATCAGTTATCAACTTTGGCTGACCCATTTCAAAAAACAAAACCCACTCAATCAAGCTATTTCGATCAATGGGGTGATGATTAAAATCGTCGCGGTTTTACCTCCTGAATTTCGCTCTTTGAGGAAAAACACGCAAACAGACATTGTTATTCCTTATGCTTTTAAGCAAAACATCACTGGCAGCAGCTCCTTTACCCCCGACACGTTAACCTACTTAATGGGCGTAGACACGACGCGTGCGCAACAGCTACTCGATAATGCAAAACCGAGCTTAATTGAAAACTTTTTTATTTTTGACGATAACAACCTGGAGGCTATTTCAGCGTTTGGGTTAACTCCGAGTGACTACCTAATAACTACACAGCGAGTGTTAATGCTGACCTTAGTGTTTGTGACATTGTTATTATTTTGCATTATCGCATTTTGTGGTTACGTGATTGGTGAGCTTTATAAAAAACAAAAAGAGTATCTTGTTAGAACCATGAGCGGTGCCAATAAACGAGATATACGCGTACAAAAGCTCATCGAAGAAAGTTTATTGGCGCTGTTTGTCACCTTGCTTGTTATGGTGTTACAGCCTGTAGCGCATTTTATGATTTTTGATTTTTTTAATGCCAAGCATAGCTATTTACCAGTTTCACAGCTTGTTTTATTTTACGCGCTATTGGCCAGTTGCCACTTTGCACTGGTAAGAGTCCTGACACTCACTCAAGAAAACACAGTCAAAACTTCATTGGGTAGGAGCAGTTCACTGACTTTAAGTGAAAGAATACAAGCCTATGGGCTACTTAGCTTTTTGATGTGTACAACTCTAACCGCATTGGTGATTGCCAGCTCGGCGCTCAACCAGCAAATTGCCTTGAGCAAGGTCAGTTATGGTTTTAAACCAGAAAACATTCAATATTTTGAGCTCAAGATTGATAACAACAACCAGAGCACTTTTTATGCGAACGATCAACACCGCCAATTGCTCTTTGAGTTGAAAAAAATCCCAGCTCTAGATCATGTTGCACTGTCTTTCACTGTCCCTCTGCTTGATAGGAGCACTTTTTCACAGTGGTATACTAGCTCTGGTAAGGCCATTGGCGACACACAGCAAACCGAAACCGCCTCTATAGCCGTTACACCAGATTATTTTTCAGTCATGGGCACTAAACTCATTATTGGCAACACCTTCACAGAGACCGACTATATAAAAGTCATCGTAAATCAAACCCTTTGGAAGAAGTACTTTAAAGAACAATCACTTAGCAACGCCCTCTTAATTAGAGTTGATACGAGCGGACAATCTAGAAAGTATCAAGTCATCGGGGTGGTAGAAGACATTAAATACCAAGGCCCTGACAACAAACCAACACCTGTTGTCTACGAGCCTAAAGTTACGTTAATGGGTAACGAAGTCATTATAGTTAAAAACGAAACAGGTCTATTTGATAAGTCAGTCATACAGCAGAGTGTAAAAAGCATTAGCCAAAAATATGATATTGGCGCAACATGGCAGTTAGAAAATCTGGTATATGAAGAGCAAAAACCACGCTGGACCATCACAGCGCTTACCCTAATTGTCGCCATCACACTGTTACTCGCTTCAGTCTTATTTAGTGCGTCTTTGGTGTCGCAATTAGTACAAAAACTGGCTTTAGAGTTGAGCCTTAAATACAGTATGGGCGCCCGTTTTATATCGCTATTCATGCAGCTTTACTTACCCTTTTTTACCCCTTTCTTCGTATTTAGTACTGTGATTTTTATCTCACTTCCCCATTTTTCTGAATTCGCTGCTTTGGAGCATTTAACGCATGCGACAATAGGCAAACAAAACACATTGTTCATCGCCTGTTGCTTTAGCCTCATCGCGATAACCAGCACCATTTTTATGATTAACCTAAAGAAAAACTCAAACAATACATGGCATACGCTTAGTTAAGGAAAAACAATGAAATACTTTACGCTACTGATTTTATTAATCGCAAACACTGCTTTGGCAAAAAATTACGACATAACATTTCCTGAAAAGGTTAAAACGAGCTTAGGCCTAGGTGCTCCTCAAGTTTATATTTTCGACAAAAGCCAAACGCTTATTTACAAAGTAAAAAGACAAGACGACAACTTATTAAGTAAATTTAAACTGAAAACACCTTTGCCAGATTCAGACAAACTTAAACAAGAATTAGAGTTTTTGATGAAAGAGCCACTAGTATTTAATGATAATGGCTTTACCCTAATTGTAGTTTTACTTGATATTGGTGGCAAATGTCCACCTTGCAAAGCACAAATGGATGTTATTAATAAAATTCAACGCAAATTTAAAGACAGACTGACCGTACATACTTTAACTGTTATACAGAGCAATTTTGCACCTGAGGACTTACCAGAGCGCTATCGTCCAAAGTTAATTGGAAAGCCTACAAATTAACGAAAGGTAATGAAATACTTCACCCTACTGATTTTACTGCTCGCAAATACCGCTTTGGCCAAAAATTACGACATAACATTTCCTGAAAAGTTAAAATCAAACCTTGGACCGTACTCTCCCCAAGTCTATTTATTTAATCAAGATCAGTCGCTCATTTACAAAGTAAAAAGACAAGACGACAACTTATTAAGCAGGTTTAAGTTAAAAACACCTTTGAGAGAGTCTGAGACAGTTAAAAAAGCGCTAGAGTTTTTTATGAAAGAACCAGCAATATTTAACGAGAAGGGTTTTACCCTCTTTATATTCATAAGCTCAGAAGAGTCTGGTGACTGCCCGCCTTGTGATGCGCAAATGGATATTATCAAAAAGATTCAGGGCAAACTTAAAGATAAACTATTAGTACATACCTTAACACTTATAGAAAGTGCTTTTACGATTGATGATTTACCTGAAGGCTATCGCCCAGTAATAATTGGAAAACCGAAAGCTAAGGAAGAGTAATGAAGTATCTAGTATTAATCGCTTTACTGAGCATAAATATTGCCGCAGCAAAAGAGTACCAATTCACTCATGAACAAATTGTTGCTAGCCCTATTAATAATTCTGGGCCACAGATTTTCTTATTTGACCAAAGCCAAAAGTTAACTTTTAAGAGTGGACGTTTTAATAGTGCCTTACTAAGTAAGTTCAAACTGAAGGCCGCCTTACCCGATTCTGACACTGTGAAAGATAACCTAGAGGAGTTATTAAATGAACCGCTCACCTTTAACTCGAATGGCTTTACATTATTTTATGTGACGATTGCATCTGATGTAGGGCCCTGTCCTCCTTGCCGCGACCAAGAAGCTTTACTCAAAAAAATAAAAAGTCGCTTTAAAGATAAACTCAAAATACACACTATCACTATTATTCAAAGTTATACCTACAAGGATTAAGTTATGACCTTCATTAAAAAGCTTGGCATGTACCTAGCCATTGCATTAGGCAGTTATTTGATTACTTACACCGCAATGCATTATTTAAAAACACAGCCAGAGAAACAAACGTCAGAAAGACAGATAACCGATAAGACTTACTGGCAAGTTGAAAACGGCAAAGTGACCGTGTATACCGCAAAGTGGTGTAGCGCTTGTAATGCGTTAAAAGCGTATTTAAAGGCCAATAATATTCCCTACACAAACTTTGATATTGAAGACTCTGAGCTTGCTAACAACAAATTAAAAGAGCACGATATCAGGCAAATCCCTGTTATTTTAATCAAAGACAAAATGCTTTTAGGTTTTAATCAATTGAAACTAGAAGCTGAGCTAAAAAACCTATAACTGTTTTCAGAAATAGCTAAGGTTATTAACCACGAAAAAAATATAAAGTATTATACCCACCTTTCAAGATTGTTTCGGTAGCAGCGATTTCATATCGCGTTTAGCCAACATACCATTGACCCGACATAAAGTCGGTGCTACCGAGTTTAACCTCATGCAATACATTAAAGTCAGGCTCTTCATCGCTGCTTCGGTAGCAGCGATTTCATATCGCGTTTAGCCAACATACCATTGACCCGACATAAAGTCGGTGCTAACGAAGTTTTAAAGTGCGATGCTTTCAACAAATTTCAGGCATAAAAAAACCCTAACCAAACGGTTAGGGTTATATAAAAAGTGGTACCAGTGGGCGGACTTGAACCGCCACGCCCGAAGGCAACGGATTTTGAATCCGTCATGTCTACCAATTCCATCACACTGGCATAATTTTTCTTTGATCTTCTAGCCAAGAGAAAATAAAGAAAAACCACTTTGAGCTCAGGCTTTTTTTCTATGCCCTCATCTCTGTGCAAAACACTATACAAACATCCCCTAGTGGGAGCAAGCAATTTTTTTATTGCTCCATTTAACTGCTGACATTTTAACCGCTTAACTTTTATAAACAGCTATTTCGCCATTTTCATTGGCTTTGTGTAAAATAGCTTCATTATTTTCTTATTTAAGTGTTGGCTAAGATGTCTGAATTTCCTCGCGCTGGATTAATGCGCCGACTTGCTTCTTTAATGTATGACGGTTTAGTTGTGATCGCGTTTGCTATGCTAACTACTGTGGCTTATCTGCTCATTATTCAGGGCTTTATTTCGTTAGGTATGATTTCATTGGGCGATCATGAAGATGTGTCTGCATTGATTCAATCTACTCCTCTGCTGTACGGTCTTCGCAGTGTATTGTTAGTTTTAGTTAGTATGATTTTTTTCAGCTACTTCTGGACTAAGAGCGGTCAAACTATTGGTATGCGAGCTTGGCGTTTAAAAGTTCAAACTCCCGACGGTCAATTACTGTCTTGGCCGAAAGCCATGGCGCGTAGTTTATTCGCATTATTAGGCTTAGGTAATTTACTGGTACTGGTCGACTTTAAACAAAAGCGTGCACTGCAAGATATGATCTGTGGTACAGAAGTATTGTTACTGAGCAAAGAAGAAAACAAGCGTGTCTATAACAGCTTAGATTAGAACTATACCCAAACTTCCTCAATATGCATGATTCAGAGCGCTGCCTTCTGTTCTATTTCAAGGAAAAGGACGCAGCGTAATGACGAGTCCTTTCCAAGTGCTTTGACGATGAAATAGGACTTAAAGCACGCTCCCTTGGGCGAGTTTGATTGGCTTTCATACTGCGTTATCAATTTTCGATTTAGAACCACTAGACCTTCAAATCGATGCCTTGTCTGACAGACAATCAATTCTCGCTGAACCTCGTATCTTGAGGTGGTTTGGGTATAAAAATGAAAGAAACAAAAAAGGCTTCAAATCTGAAGCCTTTTTTAATATTAAGCTAAAGTAATGCAGTTGCTTAACTACCTTTAACTTGTAAGTTAAGGAACTCTGCTAACTTTTCAGGCTGCTGAGCTAGGCCTGCCAATTCCATTGCAAGTTGCGATACCGCTTTGTTTTCGTTTAGTTGCATTGAAATATTTAAGCTATTTAAGCCATTTACAAAGTTCATTAATTCAGACTTTGAATCTTCAGCAAGCGGCAGCATGTCTACTTGCATCTGTGCTTGTTGCACAAACGTCAGTTTATCTAATTGAACCGCAGACAGTTGCTTCTCAACAACAGTATCGAACTGACCTTTGTTATTAAACGTAAAGTTGAATGATTGCGGTTGCAGCTCTTGCATTGCCATCATCATTTTACTTTGAAGTTGCAGCTCTTGCTCCATAGTCAGTGGACTTTGAGATTGCAGTTTTTGCGACTCTAGAGACACTTCCATCAGTGACTTTGAGTTACCTAATGAGAAGGCCATATCCATAGAGGCAACTTCACCAGCAACAAAGCCAATATCGAAGTCGCTCTTACCGCTTGCTTCGTCATACTTTAAGCTTGAAGTGATGTCATAGCTTGCATTTAATAACTCTGACGGTGCCGTTTGCTGTGCTTGCTCAATGAGAGGCTGCGCAAAACGTAAACCTTGTAAGTCCATTGACGTATATGGACTAATCTTGTCAGTTTCATAGCCTTCAATGATGATTTGGCTAATCACAGCGAGGTCTTCACCTTCCGGGCCTTTAAACTGAATGTCTTTCAGGCTGACTTCTTGGCTAAGCAATGAGTAATTTGCTTCTTTGTAATCAACAGAAAAACCTGATGTTTCTTCAAAAACAGAGATCTGCTTAGCAATCTCGTTATTTAGTTTTTCATTGGCTTTATATTGAGTTACACCGTAACCCGCTGCTATTGTGCCAATAACAGCAATCGCGATAAGCGGTTTTTTCATGTTTTAACTTCCTGATTAAAATAACGCATCCAGGGCTTCGCTTAGACTGTTCACGCCTATAACTTCCATCCCTTCAATAAGCTCTTTTGGCTTATTGGCATTAGATACAATAGCACGTTTAAAACCATGTTTCGCGGCTTCTCTTAATCTTTCTTGACCACTTGGTACCGGGCGAATTTCGCCACCTAGTCCAACTTCGCCAAAAACGACCAGTTGTCTATCGAGTGAGAAGTTCTTAAAGCTCGATACCAGCGCGGTGATCAAAGCCAAGTCCGCACTGGTTTCAGACACTTTAACGCCACCGACCACATTAACAAACACATCCTGATCTGACACTTGCAAACCACCATGGCGGTGCAATACGGCTAATAACATCGCTAAACGGTTTTGCTCTAAACCAACGGTAACACGGCGCGGGTTGGCTAGCTGGGAATAATCAACCAAGGCTTGTACTTCAACAAGTAACGGGCGCGTGCCCTCCCAAATGACCATAACCAGTGAACCTGGCGTTTGTTCTTCACCCCGGTTCAAGAAAATAGCCGATGGGTTAGATACTTCTTTTAGACCTTGCCCTGTCATGGCAAACACGCCTAATTCATTCACTGCACCAAAACGGTTTTTATTACCGCGTAGTGTTCTAAAGCGGCTATCACTACTGCCTTCTAATAAAATAGAACAATCAATACAGTGCTCTAATACTTTAGGGCCCGCCAAAGTGCCGTCTTTGGTTACATGACCGACCATAATAATGGCGACTTGATTCTGTTTCGCAAAACGCGTCAAGTAGGCGGCACTTTCACGAACTTGAGAGACACTGCCCGGTGCCGATTGCACATCGCTCATATGCATCACCTGAATTGAGTCAATTACCATGATGCTCGGCTTTTCTTGTAAAGCCAGTTGGCAAATTGTCTCAACATTGGTTTCTGCAAGGGTTTTCAATTTGTTAGTTGGTAGCCCCAGACGGTGGGCACGCATGGCAACTTGTTGCAGTGACTCTTCACCAGTGACGTACAAAGTATTCATCGACTCGGCAAGTAAACACATGGTTTGCAGTAAAACGGTACTTTTACCTGCCCCCGGTGAACCACCGATCAAAATTGCACTGCCGGGAACAACGCCACCGCCAAGCACACGATCAAACTCTTTAAAGCCAGTCGAAAAACGCGGTAAGCTCTCAAGGTTTACTTCATCTAGAGTCTGCACCTTAGCATCAACCATGCCCGCATAGCCTGCCATCGCTGAGCTGCGAGGTGCTGACTTAACACTGGGCACCCTAAATTCAGTGACGGTATTCCAAGCTTTACATTCTGAGCATTGCCCTTGCCATCTGGCAAATTCGGCACCACACTCACTACATACAAATGCTGTTTTTTTCTTTCCCATACTAAGGCACACTTTTTGCTTTAAAATTCACTGAGTAAAATTATATTCAGTTTTGTCATATAAATCTGGCACTTTACTCATTTATTGCTCAAGAATAAGTTAACTATGTCTAATTATTGTCATAGTATTAACTAAGAAATCTAAAAGAAAAATTAATGCCGGTATTTGTACGATTACAAAACACGGTAAGTAAAATGGTTTTATATGGCTGAAGATAAGCTGCAACAATATCAACCTTTGATAGAAGAACTCAAGCAACAGTTAGGCTCGCCTGGCTTTGATGGGCTCTTTACGCAAAAAACAGCCCACCTGTCTAAGCCAGATCAGTTTTTGATCAAAATGGAAATGTCTCGCCTATCCCAACCTATCGCTCGATTTATCGATTTACGCGGGCAGGTTTCTGGTGAAGTAAAACCCTATATTCACGATGGCAAGCAGCACTTTATGGACGATTTAGCCATCGCTGTTTTTGAGCAAGAAATTGCTAAGCACGGTAAGTATACCCTCGCGGTATATGAAGCAGTCACGCATACCGACAATAACTATAGAGTCATGCAAAAGCGTGCGCAACAACAAGCCCAAGATGATGCTGACACGCCAACGTCCACACTCACGCATGGGGCAAAGTTAATCAAATTCGCTTCTTATGAAAGTCGTATTGAAGAGCGAATGAATTACTCAATCAAAATAACGGTTGAAGTATCTAAGAATAATATTATTTCTGCCAATACATCAGATATTTCCTTAAGCGGTGCGAAGATCAAAGTGCACCCGAAAGCCGTTTTTGAGAAAGGCCAATTACTGAGCATTCGATTAGTAGGACTTGAACAAGATTTTGAGCTTGGCCTCAAAGACGGTATTCAATATGAAGTCGTTGCTGTAGAACCAGTAAATAATGAATATCAATTTGTACGCTTAAAGCGAACATTTGTTGAGAACAATCAGGGCTTTGATGAGTTCTTAAATAGCTTCATACACGGTAACAAGCGCCGTTATAAAATCAATTTAGATAACACCATGGATGCGGTTGTGTGCAAAGGCTATGAGCAATACTATTTACCACGAGTCAGCTCATTGTTTGTATTTCTCAGCAAGGTTAATAACAAACTCACACTCCCTTCAATGGTGCTAACCAACGAAAACAATGCTTTCATTCATTATTACTTTGAAGATGAAAGAAAAAAGTCGTGTTTATATAGTATTTTTAATCAAAAGCGACTGGCCTATTTAAATAGCCTTCATAGCCCTGTAAAAGAAGCTGTGCTGTATACTTTTACTCACTCAAACGGCGGTAAAATTTACTATTATTCGGCCTTTGATTTCGAACTAAAGCAAGAGCCAAGCCTTAATTCGTTATTCTTTGGGTTTGGCGCCCAAAAAGAAAGCTGGCGCGCTTTTAAAGTACAGATCATGCCTAGCTACCATGAAGATGCATTCATTCCGCTGTCACTTCCTGCCAGTGCCGGAAAGTCGCTCGAAAAATTGAATAAAAGGCCAACACCTCGAGTACAAGGCTTTATTCAAGATGTACAAAATCTGATGCTACTGACTGACGTTACAGATCCGCGTCGCACCGCAGAATATAAAAAGCATCAATATGATGCTGGGCAAGTCAATTTACTCAAACACTTTGGCCATGGTAAGTCACCCACTCCGCCAGCATTGGAAGTTGTGGCGCTAGAATATGTAAATCTGCGTGCGCATAAACGCTACCTATATAAAACAGGCACTATTTTTCATGTCGACAGCCACACTGTAATCGAAGGCCATACCCGTGATTTGTCTGTTATGGGCCTTCAAGTCGAGCTTAATTCGCCCACTGATGCGAAAAAAGGTGACTTAGTTTATATCGACTTGCCAGAATTACAGAAAATCACCAAGAAACATGATTTAAAACACTTACGCTATCAAGTCATGGCGGTCAGTAAATCAAAAACTATCATTAATTTAAAAGTACATAAGGTATCTGAAAATAAGCACCCAGCTATTGAGTTTTTTACGCAACTCATTGATAAAAACAAGAGCAAGCTGCAAGCCTGTGAAGAGACGCCAAAGATCCCAGGGTTATCGACAGCACTGCGTAATATGATCACCAAGAGTGTGTGCCAGTTTCCTTTATACTTACATAAAGAATCGGCGCACTTTAACATTGGTGCTGTAGGCCGAGGACTATACTCGACTAAGCTGCACAAAGTTTTAGAGCACTTCAACCAAAGTAGTGATGAACAAATAGAAATCGCGCCGGTTTTTCCTGCTAACTTTATTGAAGATGAACTTTCAGAAGCGCTGCGTAAACAAACACGACAAAATAAGCCGCTCAAATACACCCTATTTATGCGCTTTGATCCAGACAAGAAAAACCTAGTCGACGCCGTCAAAAGCCAAGTTTTGAGGGATGAAGACTCACTTGATAGCCTGTTTTTATTTATCAAAAAAGCGCTTAGAAAAGAGATCTTATTTGTATTCCAACTACAGGTATCTAAAACAGGTCGCCCTGATACCGACTACCTAGCAAATGAACTGAAATATGTAAGCCATTATGCACTTCACAAGGCAAAAGATTTAGAAGAATCATTGTGGAATGTAGCAGGAGTCTGCGATCTTATCGATATTACCGATGAAGTGATCCCGACACTTGAGGTTGAAGAGAACTTAATCGAAAAAATGACAGAAAAAAAGCGACTCTGGTTTGAGTCACTTCCTATGTAATTATTACTCACCGTCTCAGAAAGACGTTTTAAGCAACGCCACCAAACAGTGTAAGTAAGGCTATCAGTGCCAAGTAAAACAAAATATTACGCTTAACCAAACGCATCATACAGGTGGCTTCGTAAGTACAGCCCGCGTATTGCTGCTCAATTTGCTCAGCGGCAAGCGCTGTACTGGTCACGACTTTACGGTTTGGGGTTTTGAAATCTAACGCATATTTCAGCCAACAGCCTGTGCCCTTTGAAAAGTTACCAATGATCAGATAACCAAAACTGGTAATGCGTGCCGGTAACCAGTTCAACCAATAAAGCATATCGGCTAATACGCTACTGCGCGCAGTCAGTACACTTTGTTCACTTTGCTGAGCTTGGTCGAATAAGCTGCGCGTAACAGCATACATCACTGCGCCTGGGGCTCCGAACACAACAAACCAAAAAATTACCGCACAGTAATGTCTAAAGTTGACCCAAGCTAGCGTTTGACCAACCCATTCACCGCCTTGTTGATCTTCAGTACGGTGTTGGCCTAACTGAAGTGCATATAACGTTGCACCTTCACTGTCACCTCGCGTAAGCGCATTTAAATAGCCCTTATACAAAGCGCGTGGTTTAGCACAGCCAAAACAGACAATTAATAATAGCGCATTTAATGCCAACTCAAACAGGAAGAAGTCGGCAAAGTCCATCACAAAATACACACCTAAAGCTGGCAATAAGACCCATAGCGCAAATGCAAATGGCGATTTTAATAATGAATTATTATGCAATAACGACTGACTCATATTGAGATAGCCATTACTGTAATGATCAATCTGCCAATGTGCATCTCGGGCACCTAGCCGCTCAATGGCCAGCGCTAAAATTATTGAGATCAAAATCATAATTTACTCATTCACTTAACAACTTAAAAAATTTTTGCCAATCAAAAGCCTCTCCAGGATCTGTCTTTCGACCTGGTGCAATATCACAATGCCCAACGATGCGATCTGGAGAAATGTCAGGATACAGCTGCATGATGTAACGCGTGCAGGCAGTCAAAGCAACGTATTGTGCATCGGTATAAGGCGTTGTATCTGTGCCTTCTAATTCAATACCAATGCTAAAATCATTACACCTTTGTCGACCTTTAAACTCCGACACACCTGCATGCCATGCTCGCTTATTAAATGGCACATACTGCAGCACTTGCCCATCTCGTCTAATAAAGCAATGTGCTGACACTTTTAGCCCTTCTAAATCGGTAAAGCTAGGATGTGCTGCACAATCTATATTACCAATAAATAGCGCATCTACATGTTTAGTACCAAATTCCCCCGCGGGCAGAGAAATATTATGAACCACCAGCAAGTTGACATCTTGCTCATTCGGTCTCTCATCAAAAAAAGTACAAGGCCTTTGCGTCACCCTAAAGCTTGAATTTGGCAAGCAAAACTCTGTGTGTTTCACGGTTAAAACCATTTGCTTTAATAATAAGCTAACCTTAACAAGCTTTACGAAATTTCACTAGCGCGATTGTCTTAAACTCTTGGAAGCAGTAAAATTTAGTTCTCGCACAATGCAATTAGACAACATAAGTGACGCTTAGTATGCAAAACCAACTTCTTACGCCTGCTCTTATCAGTGAATTAGTCACACAAGCTTTAAATGAAGACCTCAACTTTCAATCGGCTGCCGATGGTGATATCACAGCGCAGTTAATACCTGAAGCGCAGCAAGCCAACGCTTATGTGATCACGCGTGAAGACTGTGTATTCTGTGGTAAAGACCTAATTTTAGAGGTATTTAAACAGGTTGATGCAAGCGTTGAAGTTGAAGTACTCGTCAACGATGGGGATTTTGTTGCAGCGAATAGCCAACTATTTACCGCTAAAGGCTCAGCACGTGCCATTTTAACCGCTGAGCGTACCGCCTTGAACTTTGTACAAACGCTTTCAGGCACCGCAACGACCACAGCTCATTATGTAAAAGCTTTGGCAAACAGTAATACTCAACTCCTTGATACACGTAAAACTGTGCCGGGTCTTCGTGCATTACAAAAATATGCCGTGGCTTGTGGTGGCGGTAAAAACCACCGCATTGGTTTGTTTGATGCATTCTTAATTAAAGAAAACCACATTGCAGCCTGTGGCGGTATTGCAGCTGCAGTTAAACAAGCTAAATTGAATCACCCAGCTAAACCAGTCGAAGTAGAAGTTGAAAATCTAGACGAGCTACAGCAAGCCATTGAAGCTGGTAGCGACATCATCATGCTAGACAACTTTAGCGTACCACAAATTCAACAAGCCGTAGAAGTGACAGCACAGCGCGCTAAACTTGAAGTGTCGGGTAATATGACCATAGAAATCTTAGCCGAATACGCACAGGCGGGTGTCGACTATATTTCAAGTGGTGCACTGACTAAAAATGTACACAGTATCGACCTATCAATGCGCTTCAATAACACACAAGTGTAATTGGCTGTAATCTAAGATAAGTGCATAAATGTTGACAATTGATTTTAAAGAGAATTTAATGAGCGAGTTTTGATATGCTGATAAAATTATTAATTTTTTCCTTGAGTTATAAATTAATATAGAACACTGCCAGTATTAAATAATTAGCTCCAGCTCTTAAAATAGGAATTAATTCCTATTTACTCTTGTTAATATCAAGTTTAACAATTAGAGTAACAAATAATTAAGTTTGTCGTTTATTTAAATACAAAATTGCCGATAGCCTAATATTGGTGATTTTAATTAAATAAAAAAATCTAAGCTTAAATTGAGATGGTGGTAATGCGTTAAACCTTAAAAAAAGGTGAAACGTACGCTAACAACCCATGTATGGCGCATTGTTTTAGGTATTTTTTCAAACAATCAACAGCCATCATAGTGGGAGCCCCATTAAATGAGTTAGCACTATAAATTTGCAATACAATGGGTGTAAACTTTATCCATTGATACAAACTTTATAACTATTTAATAACCTAGCTTACCACGGTGAGTTAGCATTTTTCCTTTAGGAGACACATCATGACGCAAAATCAAAAGGGTTTTACCCTAATCGAACTAATGATTGTAGTTGCAATCATCGGTATTCTAGCCGCAATCGCATTGCCGGCTTATCAAAACTACACTGCTCGTGCGAAAGTAAGTGAAGTTGTGCTTGCTGGTGCAAATTGTAAAGTAGCTATTGCTGAAGCAGCTTTAGCTGGAGTTGATGGAAGCACATCTGATAATGGCTTCAGCTGTGGTGAAAATGACGGTTCAACCGCATCAGTATCTAATTATGTAAAAGCTGTAACTACTAAGGCAAACGGTGACATCATAATAGTAGCTCAAAACATTCCTCAATTAACTGCTGGTACTGATGATACAATAGTCTTATCACCAAGAAAAAATGCTGATGGAACAGGTGCTTTTGCTGCAACTGACTTTAATGGTAAGAACCCTGTTCGAGCTTGGGTTTGTAAAGCTGATGCTACTGCCGGAATCCCTGCAGAATACCTACCTGCAAACTGTCGTTAATCCTGACACATTGACTTAAAGGGCTGTTAATTCAGCCCTTTTTGGTTATTTATGAAAAAAGACAAAGATACCGCAGATAAACTCGACACCTTCGTTTGGACCGGTTTAAGCGCCAGAGGCAAAAAACTTGAAGGTGAAATGACTGGTACTAGTATTGCCCTTGTAAAAGCTCAACTTAGAAAACAAGGTATTACCCCTTCTAAAGTAAAACGCAAACCTAAACCTTTATTTGGTATAGGTGCCGGTGGTCAAAAAATTACCGCCAAAGACATTGCGATTTTCACTCGACAAATTGCCACCATGTTGACTGCGGGAGTACCGCTGATTCAGTCTTTAGAAATGATTTCATCTGGGGCAAAAAACAAAAGTTTAAGTAAACTCATTGGCGGCATTGCCGATGAGGTAAAAGCCGGTCAGCCGCTAGCGAAATCACTTCGCGCTTACCCTCGATATTTTGATGAGCTCTATTGCGACCTCATTCACTCAGGGGAACAGTCAGGTGCCCTTGATAAAATTTTTGACCGTGTTGCCGTTTATAAAGAAAAAGCCGAAGCCTTAAAGTCGAAAATTAAAAAAGCCATGTTCTACCCTATTGCGGTAGTGGTGGTCGCACTGATAGTCACGTCTATCCTACTTATTTTCGTGGTACCGCAGTTCCAAGATATCTTCAGCAGTTTTGGTGCTGAACTCCCTGCCTTTACCCTATTTGTCATTGGTATATCAGAGTTTATGCAAGAGGCCTGGTGGGTGTTCTTGTTGGTTATCGGGGTCAGTATATATTCATATAAAGAGGCTTTGATCCGCTCATCTGCCGTGCGCCATTTCAATGACCGCTTGGTATTGCAATTACCCGTTGTCGGGATGATCTTACACAAGGCTGCTGTAGCACGTTACGCGCGTACACTCTCTACCACATTTGCGGCAGGTGTGCCGCTCGTTGATGCATTAGACTCAGCTGCTGGCGCATCGGGTAACGTGATCTATAAAAATGCTATTACCGAAATCAAAGCCGAGGTTAGTTCAGGTAACCAAATGAACTGGGCGATGCGCAATTCAAAACTCTTTCCAGATATGGTGGTACAGATGGTCTCTATCGGTGAAGAATCTGGCTCACTCGATGGCATGTTAGAAAAAGTGGCTAACATTTACGAACAAGAAGTCGATGATGCAGTTGATGGCCTATCTAGCCTGTTAGAGCCGTTAATTATGAGTGTGCTTGCTGTGCTTGTAGGTGGCCTTATTATTGCCATGTACTTACCTATCTTCCAACTGGGTTCTGTGGTTTAAGCCCAGTTTTCTACCTTTTAGAAAGTGACGTTTTAATGCAAGAAGTAATTTATTTAATGCAAAACCAGCAGTGGTTTTTTCTTTTGACCGTTGGTTTAGTGAGTTTATGTATTGGTAGCTTTTTAAATGTGGTGATTTACCGTCTACCGCTCATGATGCAACGAGAGTGGCAGCAAGAGTGCCGTATCTCACTGGCCGATGAATTGGCAAACTCTAGCAAGCAAACAGCATCAAGCAACGACACTTTCAACCTGATTAAACCTAACTCGACTTGCCCGCACTGCAAAACTCCAATTAAAGCCTGGCATAATATTCCCTTGTTGGGGTGGCTGATGTTAAAAGGCAAATGCGCCAGTTGCTCAGCAAAAATATCTGTTCGTTATCCACTAGTAGAGTTAGGCACTGCCCTTGCCTCTCTTTGGATTGCATTGCAGTTTGGTGCAACTGAGCTGGGCTTGCTTTATATTTTTATCACCTGGGTACTCGTGGCGCTTATTTTTATCGATATCGATCACATGTTATTGCCCGACCAACTCACGCTGCCTTTAGTTTGGCTGGCGTTAATTGCTAGTGTTTTGGGCTATACCCTTCCACCCAGCGAAGCCATTGTCGGTGCTGCGGTAGGCTACTTAAGTTTATGGGCGGTGTTTTGGGCATTTAAGCTACTTACAGGTAAAGAAGGTATGGGGTATGGTGACTTTAAGCTGTTAGCTATTTTTGGTGCGCTATTAGGTTGGCAGGCCATTTTAACCATAGTTTTACTCTCAAGTGTTGTAGGCGCAGTTATAGGCAGCATTCAATTAGCAGTGCAAGGTAAAGAGCACAGTACACCTATTCCATTTGGGCCATATTTGGCCATAGCGGGTTGGCTAGCAATGATCTATGGCACCGAGATTCAAACATGGTACTTTTCTCTTTTAGGCTAGTTCAGCCCGTTTTCAGGTAAACAAGTATGAGTAACTGGATTTTAGGACTAACAGGTGGCATAGGAGCAGGTAAAACTCTTGTCTCTAATCACCTTGCTTCTCTGGATATTGAAATTGTCGATGCCGATGTCATTGCCCGAGATGTCGTAGCAATTGGCAGTGATGGTCTAAGCGCCATCGAGCAGCACTTTGGTCATGCTATTTTGTTAGACGATGGTTCGCTCAACAGAGCAAAGCTGCGTGAAATTATTTTTGCCGACTCAGAACACAAAAGCTGGTTGAATAGTTTGCTACATCCACTTATCCGTCAAAATATTACAGAGCAGCTAACCAACGCCAAAAGTCCTTATGTGGTGTTAAGTGCACCTTTGCTGTTCGAAAACAAACTCGATGCACTCTGCGATCACACTTTATTGGTGGATGTGCCTGTTGAGGTACAACTAGCACGCACAGCAAACAGAGATTCGGTCAGTACTGAGCAGGTAAAGAACATTATTGCTGCACAAATGTCACGGGAAGATAAGTTACAAAAGGCCGATTCAATTCTTGATAATCATCGTGAAATTAGTTCAGTCCTTTTAGATGTTGAAGAATTACACCACGCTTTTTTGCAACAAGCTGAAATAAGTAAATAGTTTATTGGTCTTTATTATTCGGCGGCTCGTACTGAGCACTCATTAAGCACAAAAGTAATACTTTGAGTTAGGTCTATTTTTTGCTTTGATATTTTTTGCTAAGCTTAACTAAGTTCAAGTCGTCATAGAGGCATTATGGAACACCACTCTCCCCTTTTACGAAAGTTTATTACACTCGGTCGTGTAACCGCAGAGCAGTTAAAATTAAAACAGGCCGAAGCACATTCAACGGCAGAGCTTATCTGCCTGTGTAGTGGGATGACAAGTCAAGAACTGGCCGAACAGTGTCTAGACCTCTTTAGAGTGCCAATGTTTGACCTAAGTGATTTTGACGTTGAGCAACTACCTAAAGAGCTTATTAAAGAAAAGCTGATCCGCCAGCATCATTTACTCCCTTTGGTCAAAAAAGGTCGCAAGCTGTATATCGCCACCTCTGATCCCACAGATTATGGTGCATTTGAAAACTTCGAATTTAGCACTGGCTTACAATGTGAAGTGGTGGTGGTTGATTACAAACAGTTAGAACAAAAGATAGATCAACTGTTCGATGCCAATGGCGGCCTATCCATGAGTGAGGATGACTTTAAAGAGTTCTCAGGTATGGATGTTGAAGACACTCAACAACAGCAAGATAACAACGATGAAAAAGACAAAGATGATGCCCCTATCATTGTCTACATCAATAAAATCTTAATGGATGCCATTAAAAAAGGCGCATCAGATTTGCACTTTGAGCCTTACGAGCATAAATACCGTATTCGCTTTCGTATCGATGGCATGCTCCATGAAATGGCAAGCCCACCAACTAGTTTATCTACGCGTTTGTCAGCACGTATCAAAGTTATGTCCCGCTTGGACATCGCCGAAAAACGTAAACCGCAAGATGGTCGTATTAAATTAAAGATCTCAGATCGTAAAAGTATCGATTTTCGTGTCAGTACCCTGCCAACTTTATGGGGAGAGAAAATCGTAATGCGTATTCTTGATTCATCAAGCGCCATGCTAGGCATTGATGTGTTAGGTTACGAACCAGAGCAAAAAGCGCTCTTTATGGATGCGCTAGCGCAACCACAAGGCATGATCTTAGTAACCGGCCCAACAGGTTCTGGTAAAACAGTTTCACTTTATACTGGCTTAAATATTCTTAATAAACCAGAGCGCAATATCAGTACAGCAGAAGATCCAGTTGAAATTAACCTTGAAGGGGTTAACCAAGTTCAGATAAATCCAAAAGCTGAGATGACCTTTGCCAATGCGCTCAAAGCTTTCTTACGTCAAGATCCTGATGTGGTGATGGTTGGTGAGATCCGTGACTTAGAAACTGCTGAGATCTCGATCAAAGCTGCACAGACTGGTCACTTGGTAATGAGTACGCTTCATACTAACTCTGCACCAGAAACCTTAACCCGTCTATTGAATATGGGTGTACCCGCTTATAACGTGGCGAGCTCGATTAGCTTGATCATCGCACAGCGTCTAGCGCGTCGTTTGTGTCCTAAATGCAAAACGCCTGAAACCTTGCCCGCAGAAGAGCTGAATCGTCAAGGTTTTGTCAAAGCCGGGATCAACGATATCACGCTATACAAAGCAAATGGTTGTGATCATTGTACCGAAGGCTACAAGGGTCGTGTCGGTGTTTACGAAGTAGTGAAGATCACACCTGAAATTGCACAAGTCATCATGGAAGGTGGTAACTCGATTCAAATCGCAGAAATGGCTGCAAAGGCAGGGTTTGCTAATTTACGTATTTCAGGTCTGAAAAAAGCCGCCGCAGGTTTGACGTCTCTTGCCGAAATAAACCGAGTCACCAGTTTCTAAACCCTAGATACTCAAACCTAGGTGCGAGTATCAGGTAGCAAAGCGCATTAGTTTTAATTACACTGTGGCCAAACCAAGTCAATAGAGAATGATAATGGCCACAGTTGTAAAATGCCCGACTTGCCAAGCCGATGTCGTATGGGGTGAGCAAAGTCCACACCGCCCTTTTTGTTCAAAGCGTTGCCAGTTAATTGATTTAGGCGAATGGTCTGAAGAAAATAACAAGATATCCAGCAAGATCTCTGCAAACGAAGAACTCGATGAGCAAGCTAAACAAAATATGATTGAAGACATTGAAGCCATGCTGGCTAAAAACGATGACTTCTTTCAATAATCTCTTTCTATAACTCGCATAAAAGCTTGAAAGAACATAAAAAAAGGCGGCTATCTTAAATTGATAGTCGCCTTTTTATGTTGAAGAGGTTTTGCAAATGCTAGTTAGTCGTGGTGACGACGCTGCTTGTTTTTACGCTTTTTGCGCATCTCGGTAAACTTTTCTCTTTGCTCTAATGTCAGTATTTGCCAAATCTGATGACGGCTTTTTAGGTGCGCTAACACTTTTTCTGAACGCTCAGCTTTAATGTCTGACATCAGGGCTTTTGCTTTATCTTCGTCAAAGCTTTCGGCTTCGACTAAAGCGCGAAATGCTTCACGATTTTCTTTACGCTCTAGCTTTCTATCTTTTTTATCCGCTTTTAATTCTGTAATAATCGACTTGATTTGTGCTTGCTGATCGACCGTTAGATCCAGTGCAGCCACTGCACGCTTAGAAAGTAAAAAGTCTCCGCGGTACTCTGAATGACCTTTTGCGTTGGCTGTCAGCGACACTAAAATGCTGCCTGATAAAACGATGGCGCTTAATAAAGTTGATAATTTCATAATAATTTCTCTCTCGGGTTAACTTATACCCAAACCGCCTGAATATACGAGATTCAGCGAGAGTTGATAGACTTTCAGACAAGGCATCAATTTGAAGATCTAGTGGCTCTAAATCGAAAATGGATAACGCAGTAAGAAAGTCTATCAAACTCGCCCTAGGGAGCGTGTCTTCGGCTCTATTTCATCGTCAAAGAACTTGGAAAGGACTAGTCATTCCACTGCGTCCTTTTCCTCGAACTAGAACAGAAGACATCGCTCTGAAGCATGCATCTTCAGGTAGTTTGGGTATATAAAAGCTTACTCTCTGCAATGCAAAGTAACGCAAGCGAACGTAAAGAGTGTGTAAAGTTCTGCAATACAATGTGATTATCAGTACACTAGAGATAAGAAGTACAATGCTGTCAGGTGCCTCATGAGCCAATTATTACTAATAGAAGACGATATTGAATTAAGTAATTTACTTTGCGAATACCTGCAAAGTCAGAATCATACTGTCAGCCAAGCGTTTGATGGAGAAGCGGGTTTAGCAATGGCTAAAGCAGAGAACTTCGACGTAATTTTACTTGATATCATGCTGCCAAAACTCGACGGCTTCGAAGTACTCAAACAGCTTCGCCAAACTCACCTGACTCCCGTGATCATGTTGACCGCCAAAGGCGATGATTTTGATCGCATATTTGGACTTGAGTTGGGTGCCGACGATTACATTTCCAAGCCTTTCAATCACAGAGAATTATTGGCTCGTATTAATGCCATTACCCGCCGTGTCGAGTTTGTAAAGCAAGCTGAAATCGCTGAGATCATCGAACACAACCGTGTTGCTCTGAACATGGCTGCGCGAACCGTGCACGTTAACAAAGCACAACTGACACTCACTGGGACTGAGTTCGCCGTGTTGCAACTACTTATGGCTCAAGTGGGTAAAGTAGTTACCAAAGAAACAATTAGCCAAGAAGTGCTGGGCCGTCGGTTAGCCCCATTTGATCGCTCTATTGACATGCATGTCAGTAACTTACGAAAAAAAATCGCGCAACATAGCGATGCGAATTGTATTCAGACCATACGAGGCAGCGGTTATGTCTTTTTGGCTCAGTAAAAATAACTTTAAACAAGCTCTTAATAGTCGGCTATTTTATAAAGCATTCGCTGGATTTTGGCTGACCATAGTTTGTATATTTTTATTATTGGTTTTATTCACCCGCCTGCAAGGCGAGCTGTTAGATAATGACCCGCTTCATGGCAGACAGTTAGACAGCCTTAATCATTTGAAACGTAACATTGTTAGGCTGGTTGAAGATCATAATAAAACGTTACAACAAGCCGTAGACCACCCGCGTTTATCTCGCCACAGTATGATTTTATTGGTCCATGACAATATCGATAAAACTATTACGACCGGAAATAACGACCGTAATTTAAATTTATCGGTATTAAATGACCTTGGCGATGAGAACGTGCCGAGCCAAATTAGAACTGAGCGCTATGTTGCTTACGGGCCTGTTGATATATCCCTTAACCAAGAAGCATATCGTTTATATCAAATTAAGCCTCTGCGCAGACCTATGCTTTTCCATTCCATCCGCATGCTACCTGTGTGGATGAAATTACTCGCAGTATTTATTCCTTCTGTGATTTTGAGCATCTTCTTAACCATTTATTTAATTACACCATTAAATACGCTCAGTCGAAGTGCAAGACGCCTTGCACAAGGCGAGCTTAATGTACGTGCTCCATCAGAGTCCCAACGCAAAGATGAAGTCGGTCAACTTATTCATGACTTTAACTTTATGGCCGATAAACTCACTCACAGCATACAAGCACATAAACAGTTACTGGCCGATGTGTCTCATGAGTTACGCACGCCGCTGACGCGCTTAAACCTGGCCAATGCCATGGCACAAGATACCGCCGGAGCTGCAACGCAAAGCTATTTAGCTCGGATAGAAAAAGAGTCTCAATGTTTAGATAAAATGCTCGCTGATGTACTGACCTTGTCACGCTTAGAATATACTGTTCATCAACTTAACATTGAGTCAATCCCACTCTCTAGCTTGCTACAAGAATTACTTCAAAATGCCAAATTTGAAGCCCATCAACACAATAAGACTCTATCGAACAATGCAATCCCCGATCTAGAACTAAATTGTGATGCTGCCTTGTTGACATCTGCAATTGAGAATATCACCAGAAACGCCATCAAATATGCCGACTCTTGTATTGAATTTGACATCATGCAACAAGCCGGTGAGCTAGTAATCCTAATTAAAGATGACGGGCAAGGCGTTGATGAAGTGGCATTGACTGAACTTGGTAATGCGTTTTATCGCACCGATAGTGCTCGGGCTCGACAATCTGGTGGGATTGGTTTAGGTTTAGCCATTGCTAAGCGGGCACTGTTCGCCCACCAAGGTGATATTCACTTTGCTAACCACCAGCCACATGGGTTAACGGTCACAATTACATTACCACTATGACGTTTTACAGCTATTCAGATCAACTTAACGACAATATAAACACCATAGAGCAGCATTGGCAATCGGGTACACATAGCCAATTTGCCGGTAAAAATGGCAATTTGTTTTATACCATTCATCAGCCTGAGCACATTGATTATGCGGTGGTGCTGATTTCTGGCCGCATTGAAGCAAGTCATAAATATAGAGAGTTAATCTGGGAGCTCAATCAGAACAATATTGCCGTGTACTGCTGTGACCATATTGGCCAAGGGCAGTCTACGCGTCTCACAGCCGACCAACAGCTAGGATATATTGAGCAATTTGAAGACTTTGCTGACGACTTACACCTTTTCATTGAAAGCATCGTACAACCTCAAATTAACTGCGATTACTTTTTATTAGCGCACTCTATGGGCGGTGCGATTTGCTGTGATTATATGGCGAGATACCCAGTAAGCGCACAAGCTGCCTTTATATGTGCGCCTATGCTTGGCATTAATACCGCTCCTTTTCCAAGTAAAGTGGCTCTTTGGGTAGCGCGCTCAGCATGCCGTCTAGGTTTTTCACAGCATTATGCGTTTGGTCAAGCAAGTTATGTAGAAAAGCCCTTCTCTGAAAACGAGTTAACCAATAGCGCTGAAAGATATACGCATTTTCGAGCGTTATATGCAAATCAAGCCCATCTTCAATTAGGCGGAGTAAGCTTTGCGTGGTTACAAGCGGCACTCAATTGGACTTTCTTATTGCCTGAACTTCTAAACCCTACGCCTATCCATATTGCGCTTGCTGAGCAAGACAGTATTGTTGATAACCTAGCAACAAAAAAGTGGGCGCAACATCAAAAAAACATCGGTATTTCTGAATTTCCCATGGCGAAACACGAGCTGCTAAATGAAATTGATTCAATTCGCCACCCACTGATGCAGCAGTTTTATGAGTTTTGTGACTCACACCGCTCATTTAAGGCAACCGGATCTTGATGCACCATAATATCTATATGCTCGCCAAATACAGCGCGAATTTTTTTGCAAACTTCAGCTGAAATAGCATGTGCTTGCTGCAAGCTTAGCTGCTTATCAAGCTCGATATGAAACTGTACAAATTTCAGTTTACCGCTTTGCCGTGTTCTTAAATCATGAACCCCTTGTACGTCGGGGTGTTTTGAAATTATAGAAACTAGGCGGACTTTTTCTTCATCAGATATTTCTTTATCCATTAGATGATTGGCACTTTCTTTGGCGATTTCCCAGCAGTTAAATAACAGATAGAACGCCACGCCAATGGCAAACACAGAATCTGCGAATAAATAACCTATTGATGCTAAGTAAATACCCACTAGCACGGCAGCATTTAATAATAGGTCTCCTTTGTAGTGCAGTGAATCCGCTTTTACAGCGATAGACTCAGTATGCTTCACCACATATTGCTGAACCGCCACGACCAATAATGTGCACAGTATTGCGAAACCACTGACCCAAACGCCCAACATGGAGTGAGGTAAAGGAACGGGATTGATTAAACGCTCAATACCATGAAATGCCAAAAAGCATGCCGAACCAGAAATAAACGCGGCTTGACCGAGCCCAGCCAAAGCTTCTGCTTTTCCATGCCCAAAGCGGTGATCGTCATCAGCAGGTCTGAGCGCATAGCTTAAAACTAAGAAGCTCATCATTGATGCTGAGATGTCTAATAAGGAGTCCGTAAGCGAGCCCAGCATAGCCGCGCTACCAGATGCTAACCAAGCCCAAGCCTTTGCCGCTATCATGATACTCACCACTGCCATGGTAAATAGACTTGAAAAACGTACTAGCACATCATACTGACGCGTCATAAACTCACTCCTTAATTAATTCTCATTGGGTATAGACACCTAAATGACTTATTGCTCAGTATACTTTTCGGTATACTTAGCTCAATAACTTTAGAGGTGATTATGTTAGATATTGTTTTATACCAACCTGAGATCCCACCAAATACGGGAAATATCATTCGTTTATGTGCTAATACTGGTTACACATTACACTTAATAGAGCCGTTGGGCTTTGAGTGGGATGATAAGCGTATTCGTCGTGCAGGCCTTGATTATCATGAGTTCAGTGAAGTAAAACGTCACCCTTCTTTTGAAAGCTATTTAGAAACTGAACAACCTAAGCGCGTCTTTGCTTGTACCACCAAAGGCAGCACGTATCATCATGAGCCAGAGTACCAAGCCGGTGATTGTTTAATGTTTGGGCCCGAAACACGCGGGTTGCCCGAAGAAATCATCTTTTCTCTGCCAGCAGAGCAAAGAGTGCGTATTCCGATGAAACCTGACAGTCGTAGTATGAACCTATCAAATGCGGTATCAGTATTCGTTTACGAGTCATGGCGTCAACTCGGCTTTCCAAACTCAAAATAGTTAGCCGTTTTTTAACATTTTACTCGCACAGCGATGAATAATTCACTAATATTAAATATTAAAAGGACTGAGGAGGATATAAAATATTATGAAGTTATGGCATTCATTGCTGTTGTGTCTCGTAATATTGTGCAACTCAGTTTTTGCATCGCAGCGCACTACCCAAGCCATAGCAAGTCAGGCCAATAATCAGCATTGGTTTTTATATGTTGATGATATTATTAAATTCGACGGCCATCACGAGTTTAATGCTCAGCAACTCACTCGTGACCTCACAGCACCGTTTTTAAGCATTTTAAGTCAAGCGCCTTTTCTTTGGGTGGGTCATCAAAATGGCCTAACTAAGATCAATACAGTGACAGGTGAAACACGCACCTGGCTACAAACCCCTGTCACAAAAATCAGTCAGACTGATAATGGCATCATTTTTCAAAGCAACGAACGCCTTTATCAACTTTTGAATACGACATTATCTGTTTTGCCTATCGATTTAAAACAGCAACTTTGGCAGACCTCACCACAAGGTGTGGTCTATGTCTCTGAAGACAATGCCCTTATGCGATGGGACATGATGAATGGCAAGCAACAATTCGCAACCTTGCCATTTGACGCTGACAACTTATTACTGCATCAAGATAAAGTCATCTTTAAATCTTTAGCTGGCGAGGTTTTCCTGTTTGATAAAACTTTACAAACTCAGCCTCTTTTTTCAGCTGACAATCTTGTTGTCTTTGATTCTAAATTATTGAGTTTCAAAGGTAGCTTTATCAACAGCTACAACTTAAACACACAGACCCAGTATCAATACCAAGTTAATAACTTGCCGATTGATGATTTAAAAGTATCAAACCAATCAATCTGGCTTTCTCAACTAGGTCAATGGCGCAAATTTCAACCTACTCAATTAAACTTACAAACCGATATTGAAAATTCAGAAGAATTAAAGCTTTACCAAATAGGTATGCGAGCTTTTCAGCAATTTGCGAAAAGTCAGCCTGTAAATGCAGTACGTTATATTGATGGTGGTCGCTGGGCAGTCGCAACTGAACAACAAATTTTTATTTTTAGCGGCGAGAAAGGGAGTTTCTCCCCTTTTATTGATAAGCAAAATACACAGGCGCTCTATTTCACCCATGATGGTAATTTATGGGCCAGAGACAACAGTGGTTTGAGCCAGTTTGATATAGGTAGTAAAACGCTTTTACACCGCTATGATATTGAAAGTATCCATAGCATCACACAATTATCAGATAATGAGTTTATCGCTTCGACGACCAATGCATTATGGTTGCTTGAACAAGGCTCTGCACAAAAGTTGTCATTACCTTTTAAAAGCCTAACATTCCATGATGTGCTCTACACTAAGCATAATAATACACTCCTGCTTAGTACCGAATCGGGTTTGTTTGCGCTGACTTTGGTCAATAAACAAATAACAGGCTTCATACAGCGTAATCAATTTGCCGGTAAATATTTAGCCCACGCAGAAGAAGGGATTTGGCAATTTGATAAACAAGGGATCGCGCATTATAAAAATCGCGTCACCAAACGCTTGATTGCGCCATTTAAAGCACAACGCCAAGTACTGAGTTTTAGACAAAAGCTGATGTTATTGAATGACAGTTTCTCTCTTATCGCTGAGCAAGCGCACGTTCAATCTCCAACACTTGCGCTGTCGCATGTACGCTACCATTACCGAGATAAAATCACTGAGTCATTTTCACCAAAATTACCGCTTACCATAGAAGCGGATGTAAAGCGTTTTAGTTTATGGTTTAACACCTGCGAAACCTGCCAGCTAAGCTATCGTTTATCCGAAGGTGCGCCATGGCGATTACTTGAAAACAATAAGCTCACCCTGACTCCCACTGAAATGTCGGCATTAGAAGTGGTTTCGTCTAGTCAAAGTATGTCGAAAACGTTGACGGTGACAGCCTCAAAACCAAAGCAAGTTTGGTGGCACTGGGTGTTAGCCCTAGTCATGAGCGCTGGCTGTGTTTACTGGTTGCTAAACAAGCAGCTACGTACTTCTAAATCAAAACTGACAGAGCATTTCAGCAACATGCTCATGACCCATTCAAAAGATGCTATTTGGCTTGCCGACGAACACTTTAATGTTCTCAAAGTGAACCAAGCATATAGTGATATTACGGGTTACTCTGCTGATGCATTAGTAGGTCATAAACCGAAAATTTATACCGAGCAAGGCAGAGACCGCAGACTTGAACAACATATTGTTGCAGAGAGCCAGTTAAACGATTATTGGACTGGCGAAATCTGGACGCTTGCCGCTAATCATCAAAAACTCGCGCTCGATGTAACAGTGACTAAGTTGACCCATGAAGATCATCCTTCAGAGGTATTTTATCTTGGTGTACTGACAAACATTTCAGAGCGTAAAGCCAATGAAAAAGCGTTACTGAACTTATCAACGCGAGATTCAATAACCGGACTTGCCAATCGTATGCTTTTTATTGAATCACTGAATCAAGCCATAGCGAGCTGTAATAAGGCGTTTCCATCCTTATTACTGGTGTTGATTGATATTGATCACTTTAGAAAAATTAACGATCTCATGGGTCATGAAAGTGGTGATGCACTGTTAAAAGAAGTCGCTAATCGTTTATCTCAACACCTTGATAAAGGCTTTACACTGGCACGTGTCAGTAGTGATGAATTTGCAGTGCTTATTCCGCCTTACCTATTCTCTGGTATGACGATTTTCTTTGCGAAGAAACTCGCTGATGACATTTTAAAATGTATTAATCATCCCTTTACGCATCAAGGCGTAGAGACCTCAGTCAGCGCTTCTTGTGGTTTAGCTATCTATCCTGACGATGCAATTGATAGTGAGCATCTGATCCGCTGTGCAGACTCTGCATTAGATCATGCAAAACACAAAGGCAATAACAGTTACCAGTTTTTTGATAAACAGCGTCATCAATTAGATCCCACTATCTTATCCCGAGAATCTGCCCTGTTAAGGGCCATAGACGATCAGCAATTTAAACTTTTTTATCAGCCTAAATATCAAGCTGAAAGTAGAAAGCTCGAAGGTTTTGAAGGGTTAGTTAGGTGGCAGCAGGACGATGGCAGCATAGAAAGCCCTGCTACTTTTATTCCTTTTGCTGAGGAATGTAGCGCGATTATCCCTATGACGAATTACTTATTGGATGTTGCTTGTAAGCAAATTAGTCATTGGCGCATGATGGGGCTATCTGGTAATCATGTGGCGATCAATATTTCAGCTAAGCATTTTGAAAGTGATTTCTTAGTCGACACTGTCCGTGAATGCCTGCTAAGGCATCATATTCCAGCCCATTGTCTAGAACTTGAGATCACTGAAAGCGCGATGATGACCGACCCTGAGCAAGCCCTTAAAATTATGCATCGCCTTAAAGCGCTGGGCGTGACGATTGCACTTGATGACTTTGGGACTGGCCATTCATCACTTGGCTATTTAAAACGCTTTCCGATTGATATTCTCAAAATTGATCGCTCGTTTATCATGGATATTGAGCAATCAGATCAAGATAGAAATATCACCGCCACCATCATTCGCTTGGCCAAATACCTCAACATTAATGTAGTCGCTGAAGGGGTCGAGAATGAAAGACAAGCTTATTTATTAAACGTTATGGGCTGTGGCATTTTGCAGGGGTATTATTTCTCTAAACCACTTCCTGCTGATAAAGCAACTCAGTTGTTAGAAAATGAGCTTGAAGAAACCGCAACGCTAAACTAGCTCTGATATCCAATTCAATCTTGTAACATAAAAAAACGGCGCAATTAAGCGCCGTTTTTTGTTACTACTTCTTTGAGTGTTACTCAGACTTTTGCTCTCTACCTAACAGCGCCATGGCTGCTTCTTTCACATCTTTATTTTCATAAAGTACTTGGTAGATTTGCTCACAGATTGGCATTTCAATTCCGCTGCGTTGAGCCAATAAATACACTTCTTTAGTATTACGGTAACCTTCAACAACCTGACCAATACTCTCCATGGCTTCGTCAACACCTAACCCTTTTCCTAGAGCAAGACCAAAGCGGCGGTTACGAGATTGGTTGTCAGTACAGGTAAGGATCAAATCACCCAAACCCGCCATACCCATAAAGGTTTCAGATTTTGCACCCAGTGCGCAACCTAAACGACAAAGCTCAGCAAGACCACGGGTGATTAAAGCTGTACGTGTGTTTGCGCCAAAGCCAAAACCATCGGACATACCGGCACCGATGGCGATAACATTCTTTACTGCGCCACCTAATTGAATACCAATGAAGTCATCATTGCTGTAGACACGAAACGAACGACCACAGTGAAGTAGTTTTGCTAAATCACTGGCAAATTCTGTTTCAGTTGCAGACACCGAAATAGCCGTCGGCAAGCCTGCCGCCATTTCTTTGGCAAACGTCGGGCCAGATAGCACAGCTAAAGGTACTATTTCACCGAGTTTTTCAACTGCGACTTCTTGAAGTAAGCGCCCGGTATTCGGCTCTAACCCTTTTGTTGCCCACACCACTTTAGCACCCGCATTGAGCATAGGTTGAATTTGCTCTAATGTTTTTGCAAAAGCATGGCTCGGCACAACCACTAAGATGATCTGACTAGCCTTAACTGCTTTTGCTAAATCACTCTCAAGCTTTAAAGTTTCAGGGAAAGTAATATCGGGAAGATAACGTTGATTTTTACGCTCAGTTGCTAGCGTCTCAACATCATCGGCGTTTCGACCCCATAAGGTTACTGCGTGTCCATTTCGGGCAAAACTAATAGCAAGGGCGGTGCCATACGACCCCGCCCCTAGTACAGATACAACTGATTGTTCTGTTTTCATATAATTATGCGTCAGCTGGTTGCTCTGCTTGTGCTGCACGTTGCTGCATGTACTGAGCAAATAGCGCGTCAAAGTTTACAGGCGCTAGGTTAAGTTGTGGGAAAGTACCCTTGTTCACTAAACCAGCAACTGCTTCACGCGCATATGGGAAAAGAATGTTCGGGCAGAATGCACCTAGCATGTGTGCCATTTGTAACTCTTCAAGTTCAGCGATTTGGAAAATACCCGCTTGCTGAATTTCACATAGGAATGCTGTTTCTTCACCGATAGAAGCGGTTACAGTCAGTGCTAGTACAACTTCAAAGATACCTTCGTCTAACTTATTAGAACGCGTATCCATGTCTAATTTTACTTCAGGCGTCCACTCTTTTTGGAAAATAGCAGGAGAGTTAGGCGTTTCAAAAGATACGTCTTTTGTGTAAATACGCTGAATTGTGAATTGTGGTCCTTCCTGCGGAGCTGCAGCTTGATTTGCTTGTTCTGTCATGAGTGTTCCTAAAACTTGTATTTCTTAATGTAATTATTATGCGTTCAATAGGGTATCTAGTTTACCCTGCGCTTCGATTGCCATCATATCATCGCAACCGCCAATATGCGTGTTATTGATAAAGATCTGTGGAACAGTCGTACCACCATTTGCTTTTTCAATCATTTCGTCGCGTAATTCAGGCTGAGCAGCAATATCATACTCAGTGTATGTTACACCTTTACTGTCTAGTAGTGCCTTTGCTCTGTGGCAATACGGGCAGTAATCTTTAGTATAAATAACAACGTTGCTCATAAAATCCTCTTGATTATTTACCGGTTGCTACAGGCAGGTTAGCATTTTGCCATGCGCCCATACCACCGCTTAGTACATAAACATGCTCGAAACCCGCTTTTGATACGTTGTTTGCGATGCCATTTGCTGTCATGCCTGTTGTACATACCAATATAATGGGCTTAGATTTAAACTTTTCAAGGCCTGCAAAGTCACTTTGTTTGGCTTTTTCAGCACTCAGTTGAACAGCACCCGCAATACGGCCTGTGTTAAACTCTTTTGCCGGACGAATATCAACAACTTGACCATCTTCTTTATTAACCAACAGTGTCAGTTGCTGTGGGTTAATTTGGCGAATTGCAGAAAATTTGCTTTTAAACCAGCTCATTACAATCATCGCAACAAGAGCCAACCAAATAATGCTTAGCACAGCATTATTGCCGATAAATTCAATATATTGTTCCATGAAAATTCCAACTACTTTAGATCTAATGATTTAGATCTTGTCTTAATGTTCAATGACTCAGCAGTATACCGTTTGCAATTGTTTGGGTATACCCTTTTATAAATACAGCCCTTGCGAGATTGCTAGATGAAGATTATTCCTTTTCAAAGGGCTGAATATTCATACAAAACGCGGTATGCTACGCGCAGAGTTCGTGCCTTAGTTTAGGAGCCCAAATGACTGCACAGAAAAAACCACTTGTTCTAATGATTTTAGATGGTTGGGGATACAGAGAAGAAAGCGAAAGCAACGCAATTTTAGCTGCAAACACGCCCGTTTTAGATAACTTATGGGCCACCCGCCCTCGTACACTCATTTCAGGTTCAGGTTTAGATGTGGGTCTACCAGATGGACAGATGGGTAACTCTGAAGTCGGTCACGTAAATTTAGGTGCTGGCCGTATTGTTTATCAAGACTTTACCCGCATTACTAAAGCAATCGACGATGGCGAATTTGAACACAATCCAGTGTTAGTAGAAAACATCGATAAAGCGGTTAACGCTGGTAAAGCTGTACACTTAATGGGTCTATTGAGCCCAGGTGGTGTACATAGTCATGAAGATCACATTATCGCTGCTATTAAACTTGCAGCAAAGCGTGGCGCAAAAGCCATTTACTTCCATGCCTTCTTAGATGGTCGTGATACGCCACCTCGCAGTGCGCAAGCTTCAATCGAAAAAATCGAAGCACTATTTGCAGAATTAAACTGCGGCCGTCTTGCTTCAATTGTGGGCCGTTATTATGCAATGGACCGAGATAACCGCTGGGAACGTGTAGAATCAGCTTACAACCTAATGGTGTGTGCTGAAGGCCAACATACTTACAACACTGGCGTTGAAGCGCTATTAGCCGCTTACGAGCGTGATGAAAACGACGAGTTTGTTGCAGCATCACTGATTCAGCCTGATGCAGCGCCTGCTTCAACTATTAATGATGGTGACACGGTTATTTTCATGAACTTCCGTGCTGACCGTGCCCGTCAAATGACACGTGCGTTTGTCGATGCTGACTTTGCAGGGTTCGAAAAGAAACAAACACCAGAATTAAGCGCCTTTGTGATGATGACTGAGTATGCTGCAGACATTAACGCACCTATCGCCTTCGCACCTGAAAAACTGCATAACGTGCTTGGTGAATGGTTAGCGAAACACAATAAGACACAACTGCGTATTTCTGAAACAGAAAAATACGCACATGTGACCTTCTTCTTCAGTGGTGGTCGTGAAGAGTTATTTGCTGGTGAAAAGCGTGAGCTGATCCCTTCTCCACAAGTTGCTACTTATGACTTACAACCAGAGATGAATTCAACCATGTTGACTGACACGTTGGTTGAAGCAATTGAAAGCGGCGAACACGATGTGATCATCTGTAACTATCCTAATGGCGACATGGTTGGTCACTCAGGTGTATTTGAAGCCGCAGTGAAAGCCTGTGAGGCCGTTGATGCATGTATTGGTCGTGTCGTTGAAGCGCTTGAAAAAGTCGGTGGTGAAGCACTGATCACAGCTGATCACGGTAACGCTGAGCAAATGACCAATGCAAAAACGGGTCAAGCTCATACGGCCCACACTAGCGAGCCGGTACCATTCATTTATGTAGGTCGTGATGCACAACCACACACAGGCAAAACATTAAGTGATGTGGCACCAACTATGCTACACCTACTTGGTATGGAACAACCTGCAGAAATGACAGGTTCACCTATTATGACCATTAAGTAATGCGCACAAGCTTACGCATTATTTTCGGCATAACGACTATGTTGGTATTGGCTTTTGCCAATGCCAACGAGTCTCGTACTAAGCAAGATTTAGATGCGGTACAAAAAGAGCTAGAAAAAAGCCAAAAAAGCTATCAACAACAAAGCGAAAGATTCAATAAACTCAAACGCAAATTACGTGATTTCGAATTACAAATTGCGCAGCATGCCAAAGCATTGTCATTGACCGAGCAAGGGATCAATGAAAATCGCCAGCAACAATACACCCTCGAAAGTGAAAACAAGCGCTTAAAACAACAAAAAAGTAGGCTACAAACACTACTCGCAGGACAATTAAAAAGCGCCTACATGACTGGCAGTCATGACTATTCAAAAATGTTACTCAATCAAGAGCATAGTGCTACGCTTGAGCGTACCTTGAGCTATTACGATTACTTCAATAAAGCCCGCATCACACAAATTGAAGCTTTAAAGAAAGTCATAGAACAACTAGCTGAAAACCAACAAACACTTGAACAGAAGCAACTGCAACTCAACGATTTATTTACACAACAAACAGAGCGTTTAGCCGCACTTAAAGCCACCAAAGAACAGCGCCAAAACAGCCTTTCACAACTTAATAGCGCATTAAAACAAACACAAAGCGCCATCGCTTATTTGAAAGAGAATGAACAAACCTTAATCACCACACTCTCGCAATTAAATGAACAGCAAAGCGAGTCATTGGTGCCAGTAGAATTAATTGGGTTACGCAATAAAAAAGGGAAACTGCCTTGGCCGAGTAAAGGCCGCCTAAAACACCGCTTTGGCCAACGCAAGCATGCTGGCATGAATTGGAAAGGAGTATTTATTGCAGCAAAAACAGGAGATAACGTTAAAGCCGTACAACAAGGCCAAGTGGTTTTTGCCGATTGGCTCAATGGTTTTGGGTGGGTCATTGTCGTCGATCATGGTCTTGGCTATATGAGTTTATATGGTCACGCACAAACGCTTTTAAAAGATGTCGGTGATCAAGTCCGAAGCGGCGAAAGTATTGCACTAGTAGGTCAGAGCGGCGGACAAGCTGATCCTGGTCTATACTTTGAATTACGGCATAAAGGAAGCGCTGTCGATCCAGTAAAATGGTGCAAATAAGTTAAAGAATAACCTTGCTGCACCTGACTAGGAGCAGCACATGAATTCATTTTTTATCAATTCGAAATCGTTAGATTACCCAAAATCTAAATTTATTTTTTTATGCGTGTTTACGATGCTCAGTTTGTATATCAGCTTTGCATCAATTGCATCCGCGACACAATTTACTCAGCAACAAACCAACGAAATTCTTTATCATATTCACACTTATTATGTGGATGATGTGCCATTAAGTCAGTATCACAAAAGCAACTTAACCGACGTCTTTGAACAACTTGATCCTTACTCAAAATATTTAAGTGCCAGCGAACTTGAAAGCTTGTTCAGTGCCGCGAATGGCCGTTATACAGGCATTGGTATTGAAGTTGAAGAAGTCGACGATCGCATTGTGATCTTAGGGACATTACCCGGCTCACCCGCTGAACAAGCAGGTATTGAAGGCGGCGATAAACTGGTAGCGATAAATTCTGAAGATGTCACAAAAAGAGACATCGCCCACGTGTCGAAGTTACTCAAAGAAGCGGCGCTAAAAACCATTTATATCACTGTCGAGCGCGCAAAAAGCGAACTCACTTTAGCTTTAAGACGTGAAGAAATTAATGTAGAGAGTGTATTTAGTCAGCTCTTAACCAACCAAAATGCCTACATTTCTCTTCAGAGCTTTAATAATCATAGCTACCATGACGTTGCTCGTCACATCAATAAACTGACTTCAAATAATGGTGGACCACTTTCAGGACTGATCATCGACCTTCGTGATAATCCTGGCGGTACTTTAAGTAGCGCGGTGGCCATTTCAGATCTATTTTTACAAGCAGGTACAATAGTTACTACCAAAGGACGCTTTTATGATGCTAACCAACAATTTGTTGCACAACATGGTGATATTTTAAATGGCGCGCCGATTGTGGTGTTAATCAACGAGCAGTCGGCTTCTGCGGCGGAGATTTTAGCTGGTGCTCTGCAAGATAACCAACGCGCAATCGTCGTTGGTAGTAAGTCGTATGGTAAAGGTTCAGTCCAGTCACTGATCCCCATCGGCGATGGCACTACCGCACTGAAACTCACAACCGCAAAATACTTTACACCTTCTGGTCGCTCTATAGATGGTGTGGGTATCAAGCCTAATATTTTACTGGCTGAACAAGGGCTTTCACATTTAAATAAACGCGCTATAATTGCTGGTGAACTTTCGAACAACATGGCTAATTTAGCTTTGCTAGACAAGCATTTAGTCGACGCGAAAAGTTATTACAAAGATAAAAATTAAATAAGAGAGTACTCACTCTCAGCTACAGGCTTATAAATAGAAGAATACACTGTGCGCTCATTATTATGGTTATTGCTAAGTGTTTTTTACTTAGCAATACCTTTGCATGCTAAACAAATTGCCATTGTGATCGACGATGTGGGAAACCACCAGCGTGATCTCAATTTACTTTCTCTCCCCGGTGAGCTGACTTTTGCCATTTTGCCGCACACCCCCTATTCTCAAAAGTTTGCATACCTAGCCAGTCAACAGAGTAAAGAGCTTCTTTTGCATGTACCTATGCAAGCAATTGAAGACAAAGCGCTCGGACCCGGTGCACTAACTTTAGACATGGATAAACAAACGCTACAAATGACACTGGGTCACGCGCTAGCCAGTTTACCTCAAGTTAGTGGTGTGAATAATCATATGGGATCGGCACTGACTCAATATAGCGATCCCATGAAATGGACGATGGAAGTTTTACGCAAGCGCGATTTATATTTCCTTGATAGTCGAACAACTAATGAGTCACAAGCACAAACCGTGGCTGACTTATACGGTGTGGCTAATATTGCTCGCCAGGTTTTTCTCGATAACGAAAAACAAGAGACCTACTTTGCTCAACAATTAAATGAAGCAAAAAGCATCGCGTTAAGAAATGGCCAAAGCGTACTCATCGCGCACCCATATCCTGAGACTGTGGCATTTTTACATGCACAGATCCCACTTCTACTTGAACAAGGCTATGAGCTTGTTCCCCTATCGCAACTCGTTCGTACTCGCTACATTCAACTTGCGAAAAACACGGGCACAGTCGCGCCAAGCATCGCTGAGAAATAAAACTTTGATCTCGATTTAAGCAAGCTCAAATAAAATGGGTTATAAGTTTATACATTGATCCAAATTAGGACTGTTTATTATGCTTCATATTGTTTCTGATCTTATGACTGCCGATCCATTTGCAGTGCATCACCAATCAACCGTTAAAGAAGTGCACGACTTGATGCGCGAAAAAAATATTCGCCACATTCCTGTGATCGATGATCAAGGTATTTTAAAAGGTATGCTGACACAAAAGATCATGGTCGCACAGGTAATGAAAATTATGGCAACCTACGGGCCCAATGCGATTGAAAGAAAGGAAAAGCAGAGTATTGCTCAAGATATTATGGCAACTGACTTTGCCAGTATTCGACCAGAGCAATCTCTTAGTGAAGTGGCACAGTTTTTTGTCGAAAACCGTCATGGTTGTATGCCTGTTGTCGACGAAGAAGGAAAACTATTGGGCATTTTAACCTCATCTGATTTTGTTAGACTTGCAGCGGCCCTTTTGTCTTAATACTTCTACTAAGCTCTTGATTGCATCAGTTATAAAATAAATACAAAAAAGGAGGCTGAGCCTCCTTATAAAGTGTATATAGCTAAAAACTTACGCTTTTGCTTGTAATGTTCTTGCTACGGTACGCATACCTAGCGTTGTCGCACCAGCGGACCATAAGCTACCAGCGCTGTTTTGGAATGAAGCTGCGAGATCTATGTGTACCCAACCTTGACCTTCATTTGGTACAAAGCGCGATAAGAAACCTGCAGCATTCGATGCGCCACCGTAGCCGCCACCTTTTTGCGCTCGGCTGTTAGCAGTGTCAGCATAAGGTGAAGGGCAGTTGTTTTGGTGCCACTTTTCAAGTGGTAATGGCCAAGCCGCTTCAAACTCTTCTTCAGCGAACTGCTGAACTTCTGATACTAATGCTTTATCAAGACCGAATAATGCATTGTATTCTTGACCTACAGCAACCAGGGCTGCACCCGTTAACGTTGCCGCATCAATGATTAATGGCGCCCCCGTTTCACCAGCAGCCATTAGACCATCGGCCAGAACTAAACGGCCTTCAGCGTCCGTATTTACGATCTCAACTGTTGTGCCATTTTTATAAGTTAGGATATCACCTAGCTTGTAAGCATGGCCTGAAATTAAGTTTTCAGCACAACATAAGAATAGTTTGATGCGCTTGTCGATGCCACGTTCAATTGCAATCGCAAGACCTGCAGTCACAGTCGCCGCACCACCCATGTCGCACTTCATTGATAACATGCCTTCGCTAGGTTTGATTGAGTAACCACCTGAATCAAACGTAATACCTTTACCTACAAGCGCTGCGCTTACAGGCGCATCTTCGTCACCTGTTGGGTTGTAATCAAGCTCAAGTAATACTGGTGGGCGTTCGCTACCACGACCTACTTCGTGGATACCGATCCACTGTTGCTCAAGTAATGCGTTGCCTTTGATGATGTTGTAACTCACATGCTCAGGCGCTAAAGATTGAATAAACTCAGCCGCTTTGCTCGCTAGACTCTCAGGGTAAACATCTTCAGCCGTACCGTTGATCATCTGGCGTGTCCAAGTTGCCGCATTTTTCAACGCTGTAAGTTCAGCTAAATCTGACTGTTCATTGTCAACAAACTCAACACCATCAAGTTGCTTAGCAGTGACAAAACCTTGATAGAACGCCCACTGTGACTCAGTACACCAAGCATCGCCTTGTAATACAACTTGCTTCACACCTTGTTGAGAAAGGCTACGCGCTGCTTTTTGCACTAATTTAAGTGTTTCGTTTTGCTGCAGGTGGACAATAGCACCAAGTTGATCAAACGATAGCAATGCATCAGCACTCCACGGCGCTGTAGGTGCTTGTTCACTGATACGAACAATGAATTTATCAGACATAGATTGTGTTCTCTTATACGCTTATTAGTAGCATTAAGTGTACACTAGCACCGAGTATCACCCAACCTATTGCGATTAAACAATGAAGTTCACGCCAAAGCTCGAAAAAGCCACTTTAATAAAGCGCTATAAACGCTTTTTAGTCGACCTGGAAACACCTAATCAAGAATTTACAGTTCATTGTGCCAATACAGGCAAAATGACTGGCTGTGCTGATCCAGGTTTTTATGCTTACTACTCAACAAGTGATAATCCTAAACGAAAGTATGCGCACTCGTTAGAACTCACTGAGAATTCAGCAGGCGACCTTATTTGTGTGAATACCGCGATTGCAAACAAATTGGCGATTGAAGGCATAGAACAAGGTACAATTTCTGAATTACATGGCTATGCGCATTTGCAACCCGAAGTGAAATACGGACAAGAAAATAGTCGCATTGATATTTTGCTTAAAGATGAACACAAGCCACTTTGCTATGTTGAAGTCAAATCAGTCACTTTATTAGAAGACGGACAAGGTTACTTTCCCGATACTCAAACTATTCGCGGGCAAAAACACCTCAGAGAATTAATAGACATTACCCAACAAGGACATCGCGCTGTACTACTATTTATGGTGATGCATACGGGTATAGAGTCTGTAAAGGCTGCAGCCCATCTTGACCCTAAATACGCGCAATTACTGAATGACGCACAGACTGCAGGTGTAGAAGTTATCGCTTATAACTGTGAAATAAGCCCAGAGGAAATAATCCTAAATCATAAAATTCCCGTACTTAGCTCTTGAATTAGTCATCTATGCCCCCATATAGCCAGCCAATATTAAGTTGTTCTCTTAATCTGGCACCTACTGTATTTTAACCAACCCACAGTAAAAAAGGTTTGCTTAGGGGAGCATATTTTGCTATTTATAGCCGCCGGCGATAGCCGCCGTTATGTTAAGGATTTAGGAGAATGCTATGCCAGACCAAAAAAAATTAGGGTTATTGGCTCAAGCCGGTTTACAACCATATCAAGAACAACCGGGCGAAGAATACATGAATGATGCACAACGTGCGCATTTCAAAAAGATTTTAGAAGCATGGCGTTTAGACCTTCGTAATGAAGTAGACAGAACAATGAACCATATGCAGGATGAAGCGGCAAACTTCCCTGATCCGGTTGACCGTGCTGCGCAAGAAGAAGAGTTCTCTTTAGAGTTGCGCACCCGTGATAGAGAAAGAAAACTCATCAAAAAAATCGAAAAAACACTGAACTTAATCGAAGAAGATGACTTCGGTTACTGTGAGTCGTGCGGCATTGAGATTGGTATTCGCCGTCTTGAAGCTCGTCCAACTGCCGACCTATGCGTAGACTGTAAAACGCTGGCTGAAATTAAAGAAAAACAGAACGGCCGCGCTTAATTACGGTATATGCATAACGAAGCATTGTCCATATCAAGGGGCTATCGAGGCCGGTTTGCCCCTTCGCCTTCTGGCCCACTACACTTTGGCTCACTCGTCGCCGCCCTCTCAAGTTATCTAGACGCTAAAGTACATCAAGGTGCTTGGCTTGTACGTATGGAAGACATAGATACACCTCGTGTCGTGCAAGGTGCTGACAATGTCATCTTAACTGCTCTTGAAAAGTTTGGTTTACATTGGGACGAACAAGTTGAGTACCAAAGTCAACGTCACGCGCTTTATCAAGACATCCTATCACAGCTTAAACCCGATCTTTACGCCTGTAACTGTACGCGTAAAATGATCAAACAAGCGGGTGGGCTGTATCAAGGCCATTGTAAATCACTGGCACTGGACTTTAATGATCATGCTATTCGTTTAACGCAAACGCATCCGGTTTATCAATTTACTGATTTACTGCAAGGCCAGGTACATGTGCCTCACGATTTGGCCAACGAAGACTATATTGTCAAACGTCGCGATGGCTTATTTGCCTATCAGTTAGTAGTCGTGGTTGATGATATCGAGCAAAAGATCAGTCGCGTTGTACGCGGTGCCGATTTATTAGAGCCCACAGCAAGACAAATTAGCTTGTTTAAACAACTCGGTCACACAGTGCCAGAGTATGCCCATGTACCTTTGGCTGTGACTGAACCTGGCTTTAAACTCTCGAAACAGAATCATGCCCCCGCCATTAATATAGATGATCCGATCCCGGAGTTATTGCGTGCATTAAGCTTTTTAGGGCTTGATGTTACTGATGACATGAAACTCAGTAATGTTGAAGAAATTTTGACTTGGGCAAGCACACAGTTTTCTCTTGCCGCCATTCCACAAGAACTCGAAAAAAGCATCAAACTATAACAGGTCGCAATTCAAGCACATTCACACCAAATAACGGCACATAAAAGCCACTTTTAGATCAGTTTATTTCTACTCCTAGCTTAATTTTTTAGTAACGCTAGTATATTATTAGCCACTTTGATTTTACCTATATAAGCTGAGCAGTGGTTAAGAGATTTACTAATTTATTGATATTGAATTAGTAAACGTTTTTTCAGTCTGCAGCCGGAAACTTTTAGGGATAACAAGGCGAATTTACGCTTCAATAGCTGGCCTATTGCAAGTAAATTCAACGTAGTTAGCGTTAAAAGTAACCGCTGGAGATAGATTTATTATCCAGAATTCAGGTTATTAAATAGGTCACTAACTGAGCGTTTTAGGAGACGGGTCATTATTTCCAAGCTAATTAACATGTGCAAAAAGTGGGTCAAGCCAGACTCTGCAGATGCACACCATACAACCTCGGCCACACCCGCTTTAATCACTCGTGCCGAGCATGGTATCTCGCGCAAGCAATTTAGCCCGAATGCCATCAAAGTTTTGTATCGCTTGAAAGATGGTGGCTATGACGCTTACCTCGTTGGTGGTTGTATTCGTGATATTTTAATGGGGATCCAGCCAAAAGATTTCGACGTTGTCACTAATGCTACGCCAGAAGAAATCAAAAAATTATTTAGAAATTGTCGCCTGATCGGCCGCAGATTCCGTCTGGCACACATTGTTTTTGGTCGTGAAATTATTGAAGTCGCCACCATGCGCGGCCACCATGAAGCCGATGAGCGCAAAAATGCGACCAGCCAATCAAGCGAACATGGCCAATTACTCCGTGACAATGTATACGGCAGCATTGAAGAAGATGCTCAACGTCGCGATTTCTCTATAAATGCCCTTTACTACTCGATTAATGACTTTAGCATCCATGATTTTGCACGTGGTGTCGAAGCTATTAACGCGCGTAAAATTGAACTGATTGGCGACCCTGAAACCCGTTACCGTGAAGATCCGGTGCGCATGCTACGCGCAGTTCGCTTTGCAACCAAACTCGACATGGAAATTGCGCCAGGCACGAAAAAGCCTATTTATGAGCTTGCTGATTTACTGGGTAACATTCCACCCGCCCGCTTGTTCGAAGAAACACTAAAACTATTTTTAAATGGCAAAGCGGTTGAAAACTACTTGCAGCTGCGTGAATTTGGCCTATTCAAACAGCTATTCCCTGCCTTAGATGAAATCTTAGAGCAAAGTGAAACCGGCTTTGAAGCGCGCTTTATTGAGCAAATGTTTGCCAATACCGATACGCGTATTAATCAAGATAAAAAAGTCACACCGGCGTTTGTCTATGCAGCATTACTTTGGTTTCCGCTGCAACAACGTACTCAACAGATTGTTGAACAGCAAGGTATGTCAGAGTTTGATGCCTTCAATCAGGCGATGAACCAAGTTTTAAGTCAAAACGCCCAGCACGTATCTGTACCAAAACGCTTCACGTTAGGAGCCCGTGATATCTGGCATATTCAAATGCGTTTAGACAAACGCTCAGGTCAACGCGCTTATCGTTTAAGCCTGCAGCCTCGTTTTAAAGCCGCTTATGACTTCTTACTGCTGCGTGTAGAAAGTGGCGAAGACGCTCAGCAAGCTTTAGCTGATTGGTGGACTGAATACTTAAAATCAGATGTCACTGGTCAAAAAGAACTTGTCAAAAACTTAGGTCAATCTGATGGCAAAAAGCCGCGTCGCCGTTACCGCAGAAAGCCAAAGAAAAAAACAGGTGATGCATGACCCCGGTTTATATTGGCTTAGGCGCCAACCTTGAAGCACCTGTTGCACAGCTGCACAACGCGGTTAAAGCCCTAAGTACTCTTACTAACTGTGAGCTTGAAAAAGTTTCACAGTTTTATTCATCTAAGCCTATGGGGCCGCAAGACCAGCCTGATTATGTTAATGCTGTCGCATTACTCAATACCACGCTTGCACCAGACGCTCTGCTTGATGAATTACAACGTATTGAACTTGAACAAGGTCGTCAGCGTAAAGATGAACGCTGGGGCCCAAGAACCCTAGATTTAGATATTTTGCTATTTGGCGAGCAAACCATAAGTACAAAGCGCTTAACTGTGCCGCACTATGGCCTATGTGAACGGGAGTTTGTGGTATATCCACTATTAGAAGTCTCACCTGAACTAAAGCTACCTAATGGCAACACACTAGCTGACATTGCTCAGCAAGTGCCACTCAATGGTTTATCGCCATTAGAGTTGAATTAAATTAACCCCAAGAGGAACAACATGGCTAAAGTGACCGTCTCTACACTGGCTAAAATGAAACAAGAAAAACAAAAAATTACCGCATTAACGGCTTATGATGCGAGTTTCTCTCAGCTTTTTCACAACCAAGGTGTTGATGTTGTTTTGGTTGGTGATTCACTGGGTATGGTTTTGCAAGGCGGTGATGACACGCTTGCAGTTACCACTGATGATATTGCCTATCACACCAAGTGTGTTCGCGCAGGTTCAAAAGATTTATTTGTGATCGCAGATATGCCATTTATGAGCTATGCCAACGTAGAACAAGCTTGTAACAATGCTGCACAGTTGATGCGTGCCGGTGCAAACATGGTGAAGTTAGAAGGTGGTGAGTGGTTACACGACAGCATTCGTGCGCTTACTCAGCAAGGCATTCCAGTATGTGGTCATTTAGGCTTAACACCGCAGTCTGTTCACGTATTCGGCGGTTTTAAGATTCAGGGCCGAGAGTCTGAGCAAGCAGATAAAATGGTTGCAGACGCGCAAGCACTAGAAGCTGCTGGCGCACAACTACTCGTCATTGAGTGTATTCCTTCTGCGCTGGCTAAGCGCATCACTGAGTCTGTAAACATTCCTGTGATTGGTATTGGTGCTGGCAAAGACACCGATGGCCAAATCTTAGTGATGCATGACCTTGTGGGTATTTCAGCGGGTTACATTCCTAAGTTTTCGAAAAACTTCTTAGCCGAAACAGGCAACATGCACGATGCAGTTAAAAAATACTGTGATGACGTTAAGTCAGGTGCCTTCCCTAGTAGTGAGCACGAGTTTAACTAATGCAGTCAGTCAGTGAAATAAAATCGCTTCGCAGCCAAATTAAGGCTTGGCGTCAACAAGGCTTAAGTATTGCGTTTGTGCCAACCATGGGCAATCTTCATCAAGGCCACTTTTCACTTGTTGAAAAAGCAAAAACGCTTGCGGATAAAGTAGTTGTAAGTATTTTCGTCAATCCAATGCAATTTGGTGCCAACGAAGATTTAGACAACTACCCGAGAACATTAGACGCCGACAAACAAGGTCTTGCTGAAATTGGCACGGCGCTCGTGTTTACGCCGACCGTTGATGTTATGTATCCAAATGGCTTGGATGCGCAAAGTTATGTAGACGTACCAGATATTTCTATGGGTTATTGCGGTGGTGCGCGCCCAGGTCATTTCAAAGGCGTAGCAACCGTCGTCACTAAACTGTTCAACATGGTACAGCCAGACTTTGCTTGTTTTGGCGAGAAAGACTTTCAACAGTTACAAGTCATTCGCGCTATGGTTCGAGACCTGTCTATGCCAATTGAAATCATTGGTGTACAAACACAGCGAGAAGTATCTGGACTGGCGATGAGCTCTCGTAATGGTTACTTATCTGAGCAAGAGAAAGACACGGCCAAGGTGTTATATCAAACGCTGTTAAATGCGGGTCAATCACTTGAGCAAGGTAATAAAGCGTTCGATACTGTTGAAAAAAAAGCAAAACAAGCACTTGAACAGGCCGGTTTGAAACCTGATTACTTTGCCATTGCTGAAAAAGGCAATTTAAAACCTGCTACACTTGAAACAAAAGAGTTTGTTATTCTTGCGGCCGCTTTCTTAGGTAAAGTGAGACTGATCGATAACTTACAAGTTTCTGCGTAGAAGGATAATTAAAAATGAAAGCTTTGCTTATTGTCGCCTCTGTATTGTTAGTTGGCTGTGGGGCAACCAGCAGTGAACTCAATCAATGTGCACAACAAAACTATCAATGTGAAAGTAACTGTGCGCAGCGTCATACTGAAAACACGCTAGGGCATCAGATCTGTAGCAATGAGTGTATTGACGACTACAACAGCTGTAAGGCCGAAACCGAAGCTTTACTAAATAAAACTTTAAATTAATATTATACCGATCCTCAAGAATACTTAGTTAAGAGGCTTAGTATTATTCAGACACAAAAAAACCGCTGAACTTTCAGCGGTTTTTTATTTTTAATCTACTCGATTATAGAAGACCTAACTTCTTCATTTCAGCAGCAGCAACTTGGCTAGGTAGTGGTACATAACCATCTTTTTCTACAATTTGCTGACCTTCTTTAGAAAGTACCATCTTTAAGAATTCAGCTTCAATTGGCGAAAGTGGCTTATTTGGGTGCTTGTTGACGTAAACGTACAAGAAACGTGATAGTGGGTACTTACCTTTAGATACGTTATCTAAAGTTGCATCAACAAACTTATCACCTTTTTTCGCTAGTGGTACAGTACGAACACCTGACGTCTTATAACCAATGCCTGAATAACCAATTGCATTGATTGAAGAAGATATTGACTGTACTACTGATGCAGAACCTGGTTGCTCGTTTACGTTGTTACGGAAGTCACCTTTACATAGCGCTTTCTTCTTGAAGTAACCATAAGTACCTGATACTGAGTTACGACCATAAAGCTGTACGTCTTTACCAGACCAGTCACCGTTAAGACCTACATCACCCCAACGATTGATTTCACCTTCAGCACCACACTTACGTGTTGAAGAGAAGATAGCATCAACTTGGTCAATACTTAGACCTTTGATTGGGTTATCTTTGTGTACGAATACTGCTAGTGCATCGATTGCTACACGTACTTCAGTTGGCTTGTAACCGTAGCGCTTTTCGAACGCTTCGATTTCTTTAGATTTCATCTTACGGCTCATAGGACCGAAGTTTGCAGTTGCTTCAGTTAATGCCGGTGGCGCAGTTGAAGAACCCGCTGCTTGAATTTGGATATTTACGTTAGGGTAAATACGCTTATATTCTTCAGCCCAAAAAGTCATCATGTTTGCAAGCGTATCAGAACCTACAGATGAGAAGTTACCTGAGATGCCACTTGTTTTATTGTACATAGGTAGCTTTTCATCTAAAGCTGATGCTGGTGTTGATAAAAGAGTTGTTACCGCTACACCCATTGCAGCTACTAAACTTTTAAATTTCATTTGGGTTTCTCCAGTTGTTCGTCCCAATTAGTTAACGAGGTTCATTTTGCAGCGATTAAATGACAGTTAAATTACTTAAAAATGACAATTTTATGACCACTGTTTTATTTATTGTCATAATCAGCAATGCGTGTTTTTGGAAAAGCAAAAGAAAAACAAGAACCTTTACCTACTTCACTGCTGATATCTAGATGTGAATCATGACGCGTTAATACATGTTTAGTGATTGCTAAACCTAAGCCTGAACCGCCGGTTTTACGACTTCTTGCCTTATCAACTCGATAAAAGCGCTCGGTCAGTCGACTGATATGCTCAGGGGCTATACCATCACCATTATCAGTTACAGAAAAAAGCGCTTGGTCATCTTTCATTTGCCATTGCACATGAATATTGCCGTTTGGTTTGGTGTAGTGCACCGCATTGAACACCAAATTCGAAAAGGCGCTACGCAACTCATCTGGTGCACCAACAATATCAAGATCAGGGTCAACATCAAAACTGATCTCATGTCCTTTTTCTTTATTGAGTGAATTCGCTTCGGTCGCAATCAGTGCCAACATATCAGGTACTCTGACTGGTTTGTCATTATCATATTTACGCGCCCCCTCTATCCGAGAAAGTGACAGTAACTGATTAACTAAGCTATCCATGCGATGACATTGTTCAATCATGGTTTGATGCGCTTTCGCCCACATTGATGGCGGTGGCAGGTTATCCTCGTCCATCATTTCTAGGTAGCCAGTCACCACCGTTAGCGGCGTGCGAAGTTCATGGGATACATTAGCAACAAAATCTTTACGCATCTGCTCGAGCTGCTTCAGCCGAGAAATGTCGCGAACCACCATCATAAGCTGGCCCGCATAAGGCATTACCCTAAACTCAAGAGTTTGCTCTTGATTATGCGATACCTCTAGTTCTAATGGCTCATCGAACTTTTGCTTATTCATGTATTTAGCAAATTTTGGATCCCGCACGAGGTTATCTAAGCGCTGACCATGATCGGTTGGCCATTGTAGCCCCAAAACTTTCAGCGCAAGTTGATTACACCAAATAATGCTTAAATCAGTTTGTAATACGACGACCGCATCAGGCACCGCTTCTGCACCTTCACGAAAACGACGGATCAACTCAGCCAACTCATTACGCTTTTTACGATTTCGATGCTGAAGATGGTAGATCCCTTCGAAAATCTGCTCCCACGCCCCCTCACCTTCCGGCGGATTAAAACTGCGCTGATTGAGCAACCAATCACTGAGTCGATAGAGTTGATGATAATGCCAAAGTAATAGCGCGAGCGCGCCTAAAAACAGCAAGATGAAAGGTGCGCCAATTAAAACGCCCACCAAAGCCAGTGGTATAAAATACAAAAACAGGCGTTTAACTAACGCCTGTTTATTTATTATTCGATACATAAATACAGTGTATCCAAAGCTGAGTGCTTACATTTTACTAGAAAAACGGTAACCAGCACCGCGAACTGTTTGCACTAGTCTATCATGACCTAGCGGTGCAATTGCCTTACGCAGACGTCTAATATGCACATCCACAGTGCGATCTTCAACATATACGTTTGTGCCCCAAACATGATCTAATAATTGCTCACGGCTGTAAACACGCTCAGGGTGCGTCATAAAGAAGTGAAGTAAGCGGAACTCTGTTGGACCCATGTCTAATTCATTGCCCGCCGATGTGACTCGGTGAGAAATAGGATCTAAACGCAAACCATGCACTTCAATCGCTTCTTCAAGTGAGGTTGGAGACACACGACGAATAACCGCCTTAATACGTGCCATTAATTCTTTAGGAGAGAAAGGTTTAGTCACATAATCGTCTGCACCTACCTCAAGTCCTTTTACTTTGTCTTCTTCTTCACCGCGTGCAGTTAACATGATGATAGGGATCTGACGCGTGAATTCGCTTTGCTTAAACTTTTTCGCAATTTGAATACCGCTGCCGCCCGGAAGCATCCAGTCTAATAAAACCATATCAGGGTATGGCTCTACCATTGCAGCCATAGCCGAATCATAATCTTCAGCTTCTATTGCCTGAAATCCATTTTGCTCCAATACGAAAACCAACATTTCTCTGATTGGTGCTTCATCATCAACTACAAGTACTTTACGTGACATTCCCACAGTTCTCTTCGATTTACCCAAGTTGGTTTCATTATTATGACTTAGTATGACAGTTTTATGAAAAAATAATCCGATCTTAAAAAGAAATATTTATCAGGTCATATAAATGAAAAAATACATTATTCCATAAAGAACAATAATTTATGGAGATTCTCTTGTTATTTAAGCTGCTATTTTAAAAACACTTAAATCAGATCTATTTTTACATCTGTTTACTAAAAGCAAATTTAATTGATCGGATCACGCAAATACGTACTGATTAAATAGAGATCAAATTTTGACTAAGTAGTGCACTGAGAGATCAGTTTTATACCAAGAGAAGTCGTCTTAAGGATCTCAATCTGGATCTTGATACGCAATTTTGGAGCTGTTTTGAGTGCAAATCACTCGGTAAGTTAGTAAGAAATCGATCCCAGATCGCATAAGTTGGTAAGATCTTGATCCTCAATATCGGGAGTTTAGATCTGAATTAGTAAAATGCTGATCCAAAAAAGCCCCAATACTGGGGCTTAATATAAAATTGGCTAGACTTGGTTATTACTTGATCTGTGGATCAAGCTCACCTGATAGATACTTAAGGTGCATGTCGTCTAATGAAATTGGTTTGATCTTCGCTGCATTACCCGCAGTGCCAAACGCTTCATAACGCGCCACACAGATCTCAGTCATTGCTTTTGTCGCTTCAGCTAAGAATTTACGTGGGTCAAAGTTAGACGGGTTATGCGCTAGGTGACGACGGATAGCCCCTGTTGATGCTAAACGTAAGTCTGTATCGATGTTTACTTTACGCACACCGTACTTGATGCCTTCTACGATTTGATCAACTGGCACACCGTAAGTTTCAGGGATCTCACCACCAAACTCATTGATTACTGCTAACCACTCTTGCGGTACAGAAGAAGAACCGTGCATAACTAAGTGTGTATCTGGGATACGTGCGTGGATCTCTTTGATGCGGTTAATTGCTAAGATGTCACCTGTTGGTGGACGAGTGAACTTGTAAGCACCGTGTGATGTACCACACGCGATTGCTAGCGCATCTACACCGGTTTTCTTTACGAAGTCAGCAGCTTCTTCAGGATCAGTTAATAGTTGGTCTTCAGTCAGCTTACCCTCAGCACCAATACCGTCTTCTTCGCCAGCTTCACCAGTTTCTAGTGAACCAAGTACACCTAGTTCACCCTCAACAGACACACCACATGCATGCGCCATTTCAACTGTACGACGTGTTACATCTACATTGTACTCATATGAAGAAGGTGTTTTACCATCTTCCATCAAAGAACCATCCATCATCACTGATGAGAAACCTAATTGGATAGAACGCTGACATACACCTGGAGATGTACCGTGGTCTTGGTGCATAACAACTGGGATATGTGGCCACTCTTCAACAGCCGCTAAAATCATATGACGAATGAAAGGTGCACCTGCGTATGCACGAGCGCCTGCAGAGCCTTGAACGATCACTGGGCTGTTTGTTTTATCAGCCGCTTCCATGATGGCACGCATCTGCTCTTGGTTGTTAACGTTGAACGCTGGAACGCCGTAACCATGCTCTGCTGCATGATCAAGAAGTTGACGCATACTGATTAAAGCCATTTTGCTTTCTCCAATAGTCGATAGCCTTTGCTATCTAGTTTGAACGGATATATCGAAAGTAGCCTTTCGCTTGTTGCTACTGATTTTTTATTCACCTTAATCTGAGTGAGAGTGATTAAGATAAAAAGGCCAGCAAAAGCTGGCCTGAAAAACTGTTACGCGTTTGCTCTTTTCTCAAGCATAGCAACAGCTGGTAGTTTTTTCCCTTCTAAGAACTCTAAGAAAGCACCACCGCCCGTTGAAATGTATGAAATTTCATCTGCAACGCCATATTTGTCGATTGCTGCTAGCGTGTCGCCGCCACCCGCAATTGAGAAGGCATTAGACTTTGCAATTGCATTGGCAATCGCTTCTGTACCATTACCAAACTGGTCAAATTCGAAAACGCCAACTGGGCCATTCCACACAACCGTGCCTGCATTTTCAATGATTTTAGCTAGAGTTTGCGCTGTATCAGGACCGATATCGAAGATCATGTCTTCATCAGATACTTCAGTCACATCTTTGATAGTCGCCACTGCTGATTCAGAGAACTCAGTACCTACAACGACATCTGTTGGTACTGGAATGTCACCATCGTTTGCACGCGCTGCTGCTGTTAATTTATTTGCTTCGCCGATTAAATCAGCTTCGAAAAGCGACTTACCAACAGGGTGACCTGCTGCCGCAACGAAAGTGTTCGCGATGCCGCCACCAGCAACTAGCTGGTCAACCACAGTTGATAATGAATCAAGTACAGTTAGTTTAGTCGATACTTTAGAACCACCTACAATCGCCACAAGTGGACGTGCCGGGTTATCAAGTGCTTTACCTAGTGCATCAAGTTCAGCCGCTAACAGTGGGCCAGCACACGCAACTTCTGCAAATAAGCCAACGCCATGCGTAGACGCTTGAGCACGGTGAGCTGTTCCGAATGCATCCATTACGTATACGTCACATAATGCAGCAAGCTGTTTAGCTAGTGCCTCATCATCTTTCTTTTCACCAACATTGAAGCGTACGTTTTCGAATACAACCACTTCATTGTCGGCAACTTCAACACCATTTAGGTAATCTTTTTCTAAACGCACGTTTTGCTCTAACGCTTCATTTAGGTAGTCAACTACTGGCTGAAGTGAGAATTCTTCATTGTATTCGCCCTCTGTAGGACGACCAAGGTGAGACATCACCATCACTTTTGCGCCTTTTTCAAGTGCAAGTTTAATAGTCGGAAGTGAAGCGCGAATACGCGCATCAGACGTTACTTTGCCGTCTTTTACTGGCACGTTTAAATCTTCACGAATTAAAACACGCTTGCCTGATAAATCTAGATCCGCCATTTTAATGACTGACATTGATGTCTCCTTTAAGAACGATACTGGGTAATAGCTTTGTTGTTATTTAGCGGCCATCATGGCCTCAGCGGTGTCGAGCATACGGTTCGCAAACCCCCACTCGTTATCACACCATACTAAAAGTTTTACTAACCTTTTATGACTTACACGTGTTTGCGTGCCGTCAATGATACAAGAATGTGCATCATGGTTAAAATCTACCGACACCAAAGGCTCTTCGGTGTAACTTAAAATATTTTCTAATCGGCCTTGTGTATTAGCCTGAATTGCCTGATTTATTTTATCTAAATCAACGTCTTGATTTAGCGTAACACTTAAATCCATGGCCGTCACATTTATCGTCGGAACACGTACAGCGATGGCTTCAAAGCGACCTTCAAATTTAGGCAAGATGCGCTCAATGCCACGGGCTAATTTAGTGTCGACTGGAATAATTGACTGACTCGCTGCACGAGTACGACGTAAATCACTATGATATGCATCGATCACTTGCTGGTCGTGCATTGACGCATGGATCGTAGTAATAGCACCCGATTCAATACCAAAAGCATCATCAAGGACTTTGATCACAGGTACAATACAGTTGGTTGTACAAGAACCATTAGAAACAATTGTGTGCTCAGCTTTAAGCTCTTCTTCGTTAATGCCATACACTATGGTTGCATCAACATCTGCATCGGCAGGTTGTGAGAATAAAACTTTTTTAGCGCCTGCATTTAGGTGTTTTTGAGCGTCTAAGCGACTGTGGAACACACCCGTACACTCAAGTACCACATCAACTTGCAAAGCCTGCCAAGGTAAATGAGCCGGATCTGACTCACTAAACAATTGGATCTTATCGCCATTTACTTCTAAGAAAGGTGCATCATGCGAAACCGAGTAAGCAAAACGACCGTGAGAGGTATCATATTTAAGTAAATGCGCAACGGCTTTGGGATCGGCTAATTCGTTAATAGCCACGATTTCAATATCTTGATGGCGGCCTGATTCATATAATGCACGCACAACATTGCGTCCAATACGACCAAACCCATTTATTGCCAGTTTTATTGCCATTAAGTTGTGGACCTAGCTAAATGCAGAGACAGGAAAGTAACTTCCTAAAAGATGGCGCTATTGTAATCGACATAGGCAAATTATGTATACACTTGCACGAAAAAAAATCTTACATCAAGGCCGAAAGTTTAAGTGGCTTACCCGCCCCTATTTTATTTGTTAAGACTAATAACAGCTCAGCGGTTGCTAAGGCATCGGTGAGCGCATTGTGCACTTCATAGTCTGGCAATTGATAACGAGAGCGACAATTCGCCAGAGTTAGGCTGTCCTGATGTAATTCGGTATTTTGCTTTAATTGACGCCTTTTCTCAATCTGCATGGTGTCGACTATGACCAAAGGGAGTGCCTCTAAACCTAACGCTTTACTATTTAATCGGATAAACCCCCAATCTAAATAAGCGTTGTGGCACACTAATACCTTACCGTGCAAAACATCACATAGCTCAGTCATTAAAGTCTTAAGAGATACCCCTTCACTAAGCGTTTGCTCATCGATACCATGAAAAACCGGACTCTGTTCTAACTGCTTAACATCACTATTAATGATGTGCCTAGCACTTTTTAATTGAATTCTGTCACTGCGCATCGTCACCCAAGCCGCAGATACAATTTCATGTGCTTTAGGGTCAAGCCCTGTGAGTTCAAGATCTAAAACCACAAACTCCACTTCATCGAGTGATTTACCTTTGGCTTTTAAATAGCGAAGCGCTTTTTGTACTAACTTCTGCATTTACAAACTGCCTCTGGCAAACTTAAACGCGCAGGCCTGCTGTGCTTGCTTTATCAGATAAAACGCTTCTTTTAATTGATGTTTTTCTAAAGAGGTAAGCATTTCAGGGTCAATACAATTACCCGGCAAGCCCTCTTTATTCAATTGGGTTTTGAGCCGCAATTGCGTCAGGTAACGCCAACAATCTTTGAGGTTATAAATATCTTTATCGCTTATTAGATTAAATTTAGTCAGCGCATCCAAACGCTCAAGGGTATTTGCCCGCCTTACTCCAGCTTTTAGTGCATAGAGCCTTGCAATATCATTGATGATCACAACACCGCGCTTTTTCAGATCTAAATACTTATGCTTAGATTCACTCTTCTCAAGTTTAAATTGCTGAAACAAACCAATCGGTACTGAGTTCGCGTTAATATCTGTGGCCATGGCCGCAAAGAAGAGTTCATTTTTGCTGAACCGCTCAAGCCACATACATAAGTCATTATATAGCTCATTCGAACCATCAATAAAGCGCAGATCAAAAAAGATCTTACAGTTCAACATGGCTTGTGGCGTGGGGGATTTAATCCACTTAAAAAATCGCTCTGACCACTCATTCAAGGTACCGCAACACTCAGGGTTGCTTGCCATAATATTACCTGGGCAACGCTTAATACCGCATTCAACCAGTTGTTCACAGACAAATTCGCCCATCCCTTTGAAATAAGCTCTTTGCGCTTCGGTTAGGCTGTTCGGTAGTAATAAGCCATTGTCTTGATCTGAATGCAGGGTTTGCTCTTCACGGGCTTGTGAACCAAAGCCAATAAAACTAAACGCACACGGTGCTGTACCATGCTCTTGCTGATAAATACGAATTAACCGACTGGTCAATGCATCGGTCAGGCCACTTAATAGTTTGCCCATAACCGAGATATCATCAATGTTATGAGAGAAACTCTTTAATAATGCAGGGATCTCTTGCGCATACAGGCGTAACTGCTGAACCGATGTCGCTTTATAAATGCGGCCAATAAGTTGCACCGGATCGCTTTTTTGCTGACGCAACAAGTCTGTACTAGTCAACATGCCGAGTGGTGTGTAATTTTCATCGAGCACAGGCAAGTGATGTATGTTGTGTTTAAGCATTAAATGCAAAGCAGAAAATACTCGATTATTTTCGAAGATGAATTTTGGCTTAGCCGTCATCACCTGATTAATTGCCATATTAGGATCGACATCTTTGGCCAGAACCCGATTACGCAAGTCTCTATCAGTGAGAACACCGATAAGACTCTCTTGCTCGGTAACCATAATTGAAGAGACCCCATGATCACTCATTTTCACCGCGGCATTACGAATTGATGCATCCGGTCCGAGTGTTATCGCCTTTCTGGTCAATAACTCACTGATTTTCTTCTCAGACCAGTTATCACTTTTTTGCTGATAATGAGATGACAGTAAGCGATTAGCATGAGCGCGCACAAAGTGTTGTTCGAATGCCTTATATTCACGACGTAAGTAATCAAAGCTGGCTTGGTTTAAAATATAAATTAAGCCGGGGGTCAACACTTCTATGCGGTTTTGTATGGCATCGCCGGTGAGTAAAGACGGAAATCCAAAATAGTCACCTTCTGCAATTTGCGTGATCACTTCTTCTTTGGCATTGACCAGATCATATTGACCTGAGCGGACTAAGTATAAATTTGGTTCAGTAGATTTGAGCCACTGTGACTGATTATCTTTGTTTAAGTAAACAACTTCTAAATGGGACACAAAATAGTGGGTCGCCGCTTCTGGTAATTGGCTAAATGGCGCCTGTAAGGCAACAAATTTTGCGACTTCAGCAACTTCTGGGGTCATGCTCTACTCCTAAGTCACCCGCCTATAAACAACTACAATAAAAGAGAGGAATGTTAGTGTTTACGCTTAGGTATGAATCGTTTTAGCAAAATACAGCTATAAAACCGAATTTATAAAAATGCAAAAACAGCACTTTGCTAAAACGAATAAAAGCCCAGCTTGGTCGGCTGAGCTTTGTGCTTATTCGCTCAAATATTAGTGGGCGTGTGCCTCACCTGAGCCTTTAGGGTTACGAATACTGTCAACCATGTCTTGAACTTCTTTTGGTGTTTCAGCAGTTAGTTTAAGAACAACCGCAGCAACGATGAAGTTAACTAGCATACCGATGATACCAATACCTTCAGGAGAGATACCGAATAACCAGTTTGCTGGTGCATTTAGTTCAGGGCTGATGAACTTGAAGTAAATGATATAAGCCGCTGTGAAGCCAATACCTGTTACCATACCCGCAATCGCACCTTCTTTATTCATCTTCTTAGAGAAGATACCCATGATGATTGCTGGGAAGAAACTCGCTGCTGCTAGGCCGAATGCAAATGCCACAACTGAAGCCACAAATCCAGGCGGGTTGATACCGAAGTACGCTGAGATTGCAATCGCTATCATCGCCGCTAAACGCGCAGCTAGAAGTTCTTGTTTATCACTGATATCTGGTTTCAGCGTACGCTTAAGTAAATCGTGCGACACAGAAGTAGAAATTACCAGTAGTAGACCCGCTGTGGTTGATAGTGCTGCTGCAATACCACCCGCTGCGACTAATGCGATAACCCAAGCTGGTAGATTCGCAATCTCTGGGTTCGCAAGTACCATGATGTCACGGTCAATCTTCACTTCGTTAGCACTGTTTGGATCTGAGATCTTGCCTGCAGTGTACTGCATCTTGCCATCGCCATTCTTATCTTCGAATGTGATAAGACCAGTTCTTTCCCAGTTTTTAACCCAAGCTGGTGCTTCTTCATATAATGTACCGCTACCATCTTTACCATTGATTGTGTCAATCATGTTTACACGCGCAAATGATGCAACCGCAGGTGCTGTGGTATAAACAATCGCGATGAATACAAGCGTCCATGCTGCTGAGATGCGCGTATCTTTTACTTTTGGTACTGTGAAGAAACGTACGATTACGTGAGGCAGACCCGCTGTACCAACCATAAGTGCGGCAGTGATAGCGAATACATCGATCATGCTCTTAGAGCCTTCGGTATATTGAGAGAAACCCAGTTCGGTACTCAATCCATCGAGTTTATCGAGCATATACACACCCGAACCATCAGCTAGGGTTGCACCAAAACCTGTTTGCGGTAATAAATGGCCCGTCATCATCAGTGAGATGAAGATAGCTGGTACTAGATAAGCAAATACTAATACACAATACTGAGCAACCTGCGTATATGTGATACCTTTCATACCACCTAATACAGCGTAGAAGAATACGATAACCATACCGATGTAAACACCGGTTTCAATGTCTACTTCTAAAAAACGAGAGAATACAACACCTACACCGCGCATTTGACCGGCAATGTAAGTGAAACAGATAAAGATTGCACACAAGATAGCTACTACACGGGCAACTTGAGAGTAATAACGATCTCCTATGAAATCTGGTACCGTAAATTTACCAAATTTACGAAGATAGGGTGCTAAACAAAGCGCCAGTAGTACATAACCACCAGTCCAACCCATTAGGTAAACACCACCGTCGTAACCGGCAAAAGAAATAATACCCGCCATTGAAATGAATGATGCTGCACTCATCCAGTCTGCGGCAGTTGCCATGCCGTTTGCCACAGGTGGTACACCACCGCCAGCAACATAGAATTCTTTAGTTGAACCCGCTCGAGCCCAAATTGCGATGCCGACATAGAGCGCAAAGCTCAAGCCAACAATAATAAAGGTAAGAATCTTAACATCCATCTTCGTGCTCCTTATTCATCTACGCCGTATTTTTTATCAAGCGTATCCATTTTGAACACGTAGACAAAAATCAAAGCCACAAAGGTGTAAATTGCGCCTTGCTGTGAAAACCAAAACCCTAATTTGAATCCAAAGAAGCGGATTTCATTCAGTACATCTACCAGTAAAATGCCAAAACCAAATGACACTACAAACCATACTGTTAATAGCTTAAACATGAGGCTCAGATTTTCTGACCAATATGCTTTTGCTTGTTCTTCATCTTTAAAAGCCATTTTTGTTGTCCCCTATCACTTGCCAATGAATTGGCTGTGTTGGTGTTAATCGTCACTATCTACATTAGCAACGCCCTTATAAGTTGGAATTGCTACCTTAGTCGTAACATCAAGTTAACGTTTACGTAAACTGTAGATTGACACACTAAAAACATCAAGTTTAATTATATTTAACAGATACTTAGCAAATTAAACGTTTGCATTTTGAGCAAAAAAGGCATTTTTGGGATGGTATAAGACATTAGTCTAATTTGGCCAGAGCAATAAATACAAAATCTATAATAAACAGTCAGTTAAACATTGAATTGCGATACAAAAAGGATTACAAAAAAAGCAAATGTGGTAAGGTTATTTGGTCGACAATAAAAAAGATAAGACTATGAGCGCTGCACTGATATTTGTTTCTCTTTGTTATATAGGGGTTTTGTTTTGGCTGGCAAACTGGGGCGATAAAACTACCCCCCGTGCGTTAAAGTTTAGTCACCACCCTTTTGTGTACGCATTGGCACTTGGCATTTACTGCACCTCATGGACTTACTATGGTGCCGTGGGCACTGCTGCAGCGAGTAGCTGGCATTATTTACCTATCTTATTAGGCCCCGCTTTATTATTTTTATTCGGACAAGGTTTTTTAAGAAAACTGGTATTAGTCAGTAAAAAACAAAATATCACCACCATTGCCGATTTCATCTCTGCCCGCTACGGCAAACGACAAACCACAGCCGTCATGGTTACCATGATAGCTTTGTTGGCGACCATTCCTTATATTGCACTGCAACTTAAAGCGCTGAGTTCTAGCTTTTTATTACTGCAACAGGATGAACAGCTCTCTGGTACTGTTTTAGCGCTTACGGGTACCTTGATCATCGCCCTATTTGCTATCTTTTTTGGTACTCGTAAAGTCGACGTCACCGAATACCGTTCAGGCTTAATGCTGGCCATTGCTTTTGAGTCTATTATTAAGCTGTTAGCACTTGTTGCTGTGGCGGCTTTAGCATTAATCGCACTATATAATCAGCCAAAACATAGCTTGAATTTACTCACCCACTGGCAAGACTTTAACTTTAGTAGCTTCAACTTTATTGGTCAGAGCCTGATCGCGGCTGCGGCTATTATCTGCCTGCCCAGACAGTTTCATGTTACGGTCGTAGACAACCAAGATAGAAAGCACTTACTTACAGCTAGATGGGCTTTTCCTCTATATCTTATGTTAACTGCAGCGATGATAATCCCGATTGCGACTGCAGCTATTCATCCGAATATTGGCTCTCATTTGGCGGCAGACAGTTTTGTACTGGCATTACCTATTTCAACCGGCCACCCAATTCTCACGACGTTTGTCTTTATCGGTGGGCTGTCTTCGGCAACTGCCATGATTGTTGTAGCAACACTCACACTCAGCACTATGTTGTCGAATGATGTAGTATTGCCACTGGTATTAAAACGCCGCTTTCACCGCGCCCCTGCACTGGGAAATTACAAGTCTTCCATTCTCTTGATCCGCCGCTTTATCATTGCCGCCATTTTATTATTGGCTTATTTATACCAACAACATTTCGGCCATGGAGAGTCGCTGGCAAGTATGGGTCTTGTGGCGTTTTCATTAGTAACCCAATTATTACCAGCCATAGTCTGTGGTTTATATTGGCGTAAGGGTCATGCTTATGGTGTGTATGCTGGCTTATTAGCTGGATTCATCTGTTGGACGCTGTTTTTAATGATGCCCATGGTCGATATGGGGTTCTCTCTCAATTTTGAAGCAAGGCAGATGCTGATCACTCAGGGCACTTTAATCGCCCTTTTTGCGAATATCAGTTGCTACATCAGTTTTTCATTAGGTGCCCATGAGCGTTTAATCGATAAAATCCAAGCTGCAGCCTTCGTCAATCCACGTGAAGAAGCGGCATTGATTAAGCGTATGAACAAAAACGTCAAAGCAACCGTGTATGACTTTAAAGTACTATTACAGACTTTCTTAGGTGTTCAGCGTTCACAACAACTACTTGGCCATTATACGTTATTACATGATATTGATGACAATAACGCCTATCCAGAGCCTGAGTTTATTGCCTATTGTGAACGTGCCCTCACCGGGGTTTTGGGTGCTTCATCTGCGCAAGCGCTTATTCATACCGTTGCCTCTGGCAAGCAAATGGCATTTGAAGAGGTAGTTAACTTTTTTGATGAAACTACCCAAGCGCTTCAGTTTAACCAAAACTTACTTTATACATCACTCGAAAACCTCTCTCATGGCATTTCTGTGGTAGATAAAGACTTAAATCTCGTCGCTTGGAACAAACGTTATGCTGAGATGTTTAATTATCCTGAGGGCTTTTTAGAAGTCGGCCAACCAATAGAAGAAGTCATTCGTTTTAACGCCCAGCGTGGTGAATGTGGCCCGGGCGAAATTGATCGTCTTGTGGAAAAACGTGTTCAACACTTAAGAAATGGCACTCCCCATCACTTTATTCGCCACCGTCGTGATGGTCAGGTGTTTGAAATGACGGGAAACCCTCTACCTGAAGGCGGGTTCGTGACCAGTTTTAGTGATGTCACCATGCACATCGCCACACAGAATGCCCTGGAAGAAATTAACATGGATCTTGAAAACCGTATCGAAGCGCGTACTCAAGAGATCCGAAATATTAATAAAGACTTAGAAGCACAAATAGACTCGAGAATTGAAACTGAGCACGCCTTAATCGCTGCAAAAAAAGAAGCAGAAAAAGCCAATGATAGTAAAACTCGATTCTTAGCACTTGCTAGTCATGACATTTTGCAACCGCTCAATGCCGCCAGACTATACTCTGCTGCAATTGACCCGAATCACCTTTCGGTTCAAGACAGAGGTAGCTTTGATAAGCTCAACGACTCGCTCGATTCTACTGTTCACCTGATGTCGTCTTTACTTGATATTGCCAAGCTAGAACAAGGCGCCATGCAGCCGACCTCAAGACATTTTAGTATCGATGATATTCTCTGCCCTCTTGCCAATGAGTACGCGATTTTATCGAGTGAAAAAGGCCTTAAATTAAAAGTAAGAAGCAATCAAAATATTGTACATAGCGATACCACTTACCTACGCCGCGTGATCCAAAACTTAGTGTCGAACGCCGTAAAATACACAGACTCTGGCAAAGTATTGATTGCAACCCGCAAGCGAAAACATGGCTTATTAGTCGAAGTGTACGATACGGGTCCAGGGATCAGTGAATACGAACAAGCAAAAATATTTAACGACTTCTACCGCATACACTCAAATGACAACAAAGGCGTAGGTTTGGGTTTAGGGGTCGTAAAACGTCTATGTGACCTGCTTTCAATTGTCTTAGAAGTGAAATCTATCCCTGGAAAAGGGAGCCGCTTTAGCGTGTTAATCCCTTATGGTGATGCTAATTTAGTAGCGAAGAAAACTCTCACAACCTCCAGAATGCCGCTTGGAGATAACAACGCTAAGCTCAATGTTATCGCCGTAGACGACGATCCTAAAAACCTAGAAGCCATGTCGAGTTTATTAGCTAAGTGGCAAACTAACTACGATCTATTTAATGATGTTGATTCGGTACTGGCACATGCAAAATCAAATAAGGCCCCAGATTTAATCCTCATGGATTATCAGCTAGGCACTGAATGTGATGGCATCACCTTAATCAAAACTTTGAGAGAAATATGGCAATTACAAGTGCCTGCCGTGCTCATTACTGCTTTACGTGACCAAGAAGTAAAAGCTGAAGTGAAGGCTCTGAACATTCATTATCTATCAAAACCGGTAAAACCGGCAAAATTGAAAGCATTAATGAATTTTGGGCGTTAATTAGCATGAGTTAGCTATTTTCATTCCTTTGTAATAAAGCTAGAGTGACTATTCGACTTTGCAGAGGAATGAGGAAATGCAAACAATACTAACCACGCAATGTGATGACGATGTTGGTCTGATCGCAAAAATTACTGGGCTCTGTTACGAGCATAATCTTAATATTACCCGCAACAATGAATTTGTTGATAAAGAAGCGAAACGCTTCTTTATGCGCACCGAATTAATAGGAGAACCCAGTGAGGCTTTTCTTGAGCAATTAAAAAGTCAGTTGCCATCAGGGGCCAAAGTTGAGCTCTTTGACGAGTCAAAAAGAAAGGTGGTATTACTGGCCACAAAAGAGGCTCACTGCCTTGGTGGTGTGCTACTTAAACAATACGAGCAAGCGCTTAACATCGAAGTACTGGCTGTCATTGCCAATTATCCAGATTTAGAAAAGCTGGTGTCTGGCTTTGATATTCCTTTTCATTGTATTTCACATGAAGGGTTAAGCCGTGCTGAGCACGATAAACTCGTAGGGGATGCTATTGCACAATATCAGCCTGACATTATTGGTCTTGCCAAATATATGCGTATTTTGTCACCTGAATTTGTTGCCCGCTTTGAGAACAAAGTGATTAATATCCATCACTCTTTCTTGCCTGCGTTTATTGGCGCAAAACCTTATCATCAAGCATTTGAGCGCGGCGTTAAGATTGTCGGTGCAACCGCACACTTTGTGAATAATGAACTCGATGAGGGGCCTATCATTGCACAGAATGTGACGCCAGTGACCCACATACACAATGCTGAAGCCATGGCAAAGATTGGTCGAGATATCGAGAAGACCGTGTTCTGTAATGCCTTACAGCTCGCTTCTGAGCACAAGCTGTTTATCAACGGCAATCGAACTGTGGTGTTTAGTTAACTAAAACTAAGGTTAGCTAGAAAACTAATGGGCTTGTTACAGCTTGATATTCCAAACTGTGACAAGCTTTTGGGACTTTGCACCAAAACACTCCTTGCCTAGTACATTAAAAATCTTCTATCGCATAACCGCGATGTTTAACTCACTGCTTCTACGGGTTCTAGTTGTAGTTTTGAAGCAATCAGTACAGCTTGAGTACGGTTATAAACGCCCAACTTTCTAAAGATAGCAGTAATATGTGCCTTTACTGTCGCTTCAGAAATATGTAATTCATAAGCAATTTGCTTATTCAGTAAACCTTCGTGTAGGTATTGTAATACTTTATATTGTTGTGGTGTGAGTGAAGCAACATGTTGCGCGAGCTCTCTGTCTTCATTTTCAACATTGGCTACTTTATCTTTTATATTTTCTGGTAACCAAGTTTCTCCTTCGAGCACGGTTTCGATACCTTGCGCGATATCTTGCGTTGAAGAAGCTTTCGGAATGAAGCCCATGGCACCGTATGCCATAACTTTAGAAATGATGCTGAGATCTTCACTGCCTGACACAACTACAATGGGTAGACTTGGGTAATCTTCACGAATACGAATGAGACCGTATAAATCGCCGCTGCCGGGCATGTGAAGATCAAGTAATAGTAAATCTAATTCATCTTGCTCTGATAACACAGCAAGTGTACTGTCAAAACTTTCAGATTCGAAGACGGTTAAATCTTCAAACTGACTTTGCAATGCGCCTTTTAAAGCTTCCCTAAATAAAGGGTGATCATCCGCAATTAAAAACTGATTCATGCTTTACTCCTAAAAATTCGGCTGTCATCTGAAAGAAGACAGCCGATATAGTACGATTAGAATTTAATGAAATTCAAGTTTTTAGCGTTCTATTAACGATTTAAACGATTTTCTATTAATTCATCTACTACAGTAGGATCGGCCAGTGTCGACGTATCACCTAGCTGTTGGTGCTCATTCGCGGCGATCTTACGTAAAATACGGCGCATAATCTTACCAGAGCGTGTCTTAGGTAGACCCGGAGACCATTGGATCATATCTGGAGAAGCAATTGGGCTTAGCTCTTTACGTACCCAGTTACGCACTTCTTTAGTTAGCTCATCACTTAGCTGCACACCTTCATTCGGTGTCACATACACATAAATACCTTGGCCTTTGATGTCATGCGGGTAACCAACCACAGCTGCTTCTGCAACTGCTTCGTGCGCAACTAAGGCACTTTCAATTTCAGCAGTACCTAGGCGGTGGCCTGATACGTTTAGCACGTCATCTACACGACCTGTGATCCAGTAATAGCCATCTTCATCACGACGACAACCGTCACCTGTGAAGTAAACGCCTGGGTAAGCTGAGAAGTAAGTTTGCTCAAAACGCTCATGGTCGCCATACACTGTACGCGCTTGTGACGGCCAGCTATCAAGAATAACTAGGTTACCTTCTGTTGCGCCTTGTAGTGTTTCACCTGCAGCATCAAATAGAGCTGGAGCAATACCAAAGAATGGACGTGTTGCCGATCCTGGTTTCATGTCTGTCGCACCTGGCAGTGGCGTGATCATGATGCCACCCGTTTCAGTTTGCCACCAAGTGTCTACGATTGGGCATTTACTGTTACCAATGCGCTCGTGGTACCAAGTCCATGCTTCAGGGTTGATTGGCTCACCTACTGAACCCATGATACGCAGTGAATCACGCTTTGAACTTGCGGTTGGCTCATCACCTTTCGCCATTAGTGCACGAATAGCCGTTGGAGCAGTATAAAGAATGGTTACATTGTGCTTATCAACCACCTCACCAATACGACCTGCGCTTGGGTAAGTTGGTACACCTTCGAATACAACCTGAGTACAACCATTAGCTAGTGGGCCGTATGCCATGTAGCTGTGGCCTGTGATCCAACCCACATCGGCTGTACACCAGTAAATATCGTCCCTTTTAATGTCGAACACATATTCATGGGTCATTGATGAATAAACTAGGTAACCACCAGTTGTATGTACGACACCTTTAGGCGTGCCAGTCGAACCTGAGGTATAAAGAATGAATAATGGGTCTTCAGCATTCATTGGCGTTGGTTCACATTCAGCTGGTACATCAGCCGTTAACTCGTGCCACCATACATCATGACCTTGCCAATCAACTTCACCACCCGTTAGTTGATGCACAACAACATGCTCAACAGTAGTCACACCGTCTTGAGAAACCGCTTCGTCAACATTGGCTTTAAGCGGAACTGTGTTACCACCGCGGCGGCCTTCATCAGAAGTAATCACTATTTTTGCGCCAGAATCTTTAATACGATCTGCGATTGCTGATGGTGAGAAACCACCGAATACCACTGAATGGATAGCACCAATACGTGCACAAGCTTGCATTGCATAAATTGCAAATGGCGTCATCGGCATATAAATCGCAACACGATCGCCTTTTTCAACACCTAGCTTCTTAAGACCGTTGGCAAGTTTTGCCACTTCGTCATGAAGCTGTTGGAACGTAATATTTTCGCTATGCTCTGGGCTGTCGCCTTCCCAAATAAGCGCAACTTTATCGGCTTTATCTTTAAGGTGTCGGTCGATACAGTTATAAGAAGCGTTTAGCTCACCATCTTCATACCAATTAATGCTGATGTGACCTTTATCGAAAGAGGTGTTTTTAACTTTTGTATAAGGGGTTGACCAATCAAGGCGTTTACCGTGTTCAGCCCAAAATGCTTCAGGATTGTCGATAGACTGTTGATATAAAGTTTCATACTGGTCGTTATTAACTAATGCATTGTTCTTGATAGCTTCAGGAACCGGATAAATGCTTTGTGACATAGTCATCTCCATATTAATTTACTTGCCCTTGGGCTTTCGTCAAGGATCACTCAGGCGTTGCAGTTTAAGAATTAGACCTTAGTTGTATAAAGGTTAAAAAACAAACACAGATCATTTTTTGCAATAAAGTGCCTAAAATAGAACCAAACAGTACAACCCTATATTAAATAAATGAAAAATACAGCGTAAAATACGATTAACCACTATTTTTATAGACGAAATACTGCCACGAATTATTAATGGTCTGTAAACTGTTTGTTTATTACTCCACCTTAGTCGTATAGACCAAAGGCTAATTGAGCAAAAAGCGACCATCAACAACAGTGGGTATGAACTCTTATTCATGACAGCGTCGTTGCAATTTACAACGTAGCTTTAAGGAACATCAACTATGACAACTAAAAGTGTAGCAATTAAAACCCTTACAGCACTAGCAGTATCAAGCGCTCTAAGCCTACCCGCTCTAGCAGGTACCATCGAAGACACCAAAGTAAGCTATGGCGGTTACGTTAAGCTCGACGCTATCTGGAGTGACTTTTCTGACGGTACCTTAGGCGCACAACACATTGGCCGTGACTTCTATGTACCGGGCACAACTCCAGTATCTGCTTCTAGCAGTGAAGATGCGGTATTTGACATGCATGCCCGTCAATCTCGTTTTAACTTTGGCACAGCCACCAAACTTGAAGATGGCAGCACCATTAAAACGAAAATCGAACTAGACTTTATTGCCTCAACGGGTGGTAATGAGCGTGTGAGTAACTCTTACTCTCCGCGTATTCGTCAAGCATTTGTTACCTACAAAGGCTGGTTATTTGGTCAAGCTTGGTCAAACTTCCAAAACGTCGGTGCACTACCTGAAACACTTGACTTCGTAGGTCCAGCCGAAGGTACAGTGTTCGTTCGTCAAGCAATGGCGAAATATACGAGCGGTAACTTCTCATTCTCAGTAGAAAACCCAGAAAGCACAGTCACCACTGCTGATTCTGGCCGAGTTGTAACAGATGATGCATCTATGCCTGATTTCACAGCGCGTTACACACACAAAGCGGATTGGGGTAACTTTGTACTTACAGCGCTTGCACGCCAGCTCACTTACAAAATTGGCGCGGCTGATGAAAGCGAAACATCATTCGGTGTGAGTGCATCTGGTCGTGTGAACTTTGGTAAAAATAACCTGAAGTTTATGCTAACTCAAGGTGCTGGCCTTGGCCGTTATGTGGGTCTAAACGTTGCAAATGGCGCGGTATATGACGGCTCTAACCTGCATACTATAGACTCAACATCAGGTTTTGTTGCTTATCAGCATCACTGGAATGACAAATTCCGCTCAACTTTCTTATATTCATTCTTCGAAGCGGATAATGTAACTGATGTACTTGGTGCGGGCTATAACCCAACTAAATCAAGCATGAGCTACAGCGCTAACTTACTTTACTCTCCAGTGAAAAAGCTGACTTTTGGTGCTGAATATAAAGTGGGTACTCGTGAAACTGAAAGTGGTGTAGATGGTGATTTAAACCGTATTCAAATGTCTGTGAAATACGTGTTCTAAACTCCCAACTTGTCCATAGCTAGCTTTCTAAATAGGAAAGCTAGCAAACTATGGGCTAAGTTTTTTAGCGGCATTATGCCGCTTTATTTTTTTACTTTTTCTTTTTACATCGAAAACACAAATTACTCTTTTACTAGCTGCTCACTTCTGAAAAAGCCATTTTCATCAGACAATAAATCAACCAGTTCAGGTAACACTTCATCCATGGTCTTTTTTAATGTCCAAGGCGGGTTGATAACCATCATGCCTGAGGCCGTCATTCCATGAACATCAGTATCGGCACTGGTTGCCAGCTCAAATAATTGAATGTTTCTAACGCCAGATTCTTTTAAGGTTTGCTCCATTAAATCAATGCGCTCTCTATCTACAACCGGATACCAAATCATATAGGTGCCAGAGCTAAATTTTTTATGCGCCTTAATTATCATCTTAACGGCATGCTGATAGTCGGTTTTAATTTCATAAGGCGGATCCATTAATACACAAGCTCTTCTTGAAGCTGGCGGCACTAAACCTTGTAAGCCTTTAAAACCATCTTCGCCTTTTACACGCAAAGATTTTTTATGCTGAGTATTTTTCTCGAGTAAAGTTAGATCTTGTGGGTGCAATTCAAAGAACCAGCCTTTGTCTTGGCGACGTAAAAACTGCTCTGCCACTTTTGGAGAACCGGGATAAAACGCTAATGACGCTTCGTTCATACCTCTAACCAGTTCGACAAAATCTAGAATTGCTTGATTTTGCCCTTGATAGTGCCAAAGCTTACCGATGCCATCTAGATACTCTTGTGTCTTTTGCGAATCGGCGCCTGCTAATTCAAAAAAACCAGCACCAGAATGCGTATCAATGTAATCAAACGATTTGTCTTTTTTAGTCATATACTCCAGCACTTGTGCCAGAACAAGATGTTTGATGATGTCAGCAGGGTTGCCCGCATGAAATGAATGTCGATAACTCAGCATAATTGCGCCTAAAAGTGTTTACCTGAAAGCTCTCTCAGGTTTAAAGATAACAACTTGCATTATCGCCTAATTCCCCTCAGATATAAACGACACAGACCTGAGAAATAATAAATATCGAGCAGCCAAACATTTAAAAATAGTGTTTATTACATGTATTCGAGCTGAATTTCCCTAAATATGACTAAATAATGACAAAATGCACCGCAAAGCTAGGTATTTGCTAGCATCCTTAGTCAGTTTGTTTTACATTTGTACCATACATAACAGTCAATAGAGCGCCTTTATGAACAACGAAACTCTCCCAAAACTCGAACAATTGATTGATGAACTGATCAACCAAAACAATCGTTTAAATAACGAACTTTCAGAGCTTAAAGCTCAAAATGAAAAACTAGTTGATGAAAACGAAACTCTACAGCTAGAAGTTCTTGAAAGCGAAGAAAAGCAAAAAGAGACAAGCCAAACTTTATCTGGCCTCTTGAGCAAGCTACAGAGTGCAACTCAGGCTAGCTAATGTCGCAAAAAACCAATCAAGTTGAAGTGAGCCTGCTTGGCAAAACACATCAATTTGCCTGCACTGAGGGGCAAGAAGCCGCGCTCCTCGATGCTGCAGCCTTGCTTAATAGCACAGTAGAAGAAATGAAGCAGCGCAGTTCTATACGCACTGAACACAACGCATTACTTATGGCCGCGCTGCATCTGTGTCATGATTTACAAGCACAGAAAACTGCGCAAGAAAACTTAATCACAAAACTTTCTTCTCATCTAACTAGCAGCGAAGAGTAATTATCTTTCATCAATTCGCATAATCGGTTAAATTACGTGCAACTTTGAATTGCACAGTAATGTTCTATTTGATTATGCGATTTTTATTCGCCCTACTTTTTATTTTTATCTCAATTTCAGCTTCTGCAACACAATGGCTAAAGGTCGATGACAAGACTTTTTTGATAGCCCCTCCGTCTGACGCCCGCTACCTCACAAGTAATCAGGCTATTTTAGTCGGTCAAAGGTGCGCTGCTATTATTGATGCACATGGAGACTTTAGCGCACTAGAAGATTTTGCAAGCGAAGTAAAAAAACGCATTCCCCAACCTATTTGCCATTTATTTAGCACCAGTAGTGATGAAGAACAAATCTTAGGGATGATGCTACTAGCGAATGAATTTCCTGATGCGACATGGCATGCACCGAGTCATGTTTCACAGTATTTCAATGAATACCAAAGCGCCTTAAAAGATAAACTCTCTCGATTCGAAAAAAGTCTACAACTCAGTCAATCTCGATTAGAAACACACTCTAATGTTCAGATGCAGCAACGGCTAAATAAAGCTAAGGCGCGTATTGAGAAGTGGCAAAGTAGACAATTTTCCTCTCCTACTTTAATAAAGGCTGCTCAAGTGACTCTAGATTTAGGTGAGCACTCTATTGTCGTAGAAGAAATCGAAGGGGCAACACAAGGTAACCTAAGTATATTAAGTCATCATAATCTGGGATTATTTGCAGGCTTAACCACGAACCCTATTCCCTATGTGCAGAACAGTGATTTAGAGGCTTGGCTAGCAACAATCAAAAAACTACGAAACTCTGAAAAAGTGACTTGGTTACTACCAGCACAAGGTAAGCCATATAAACTCAAAGCGTTACAAAAACCAATTTCCTTCTTAGAGGCCGCAATCAACAGCGACTCGATGGTGATGCCAGAAGCATTGCTGGCAATGTACAAAACGGATGAGCTCACACAAACTCGGTTAAGATTAATGTATGAGCTGGCTAAAAACAAACAGGCGCAAAAAATGCAAAAGCAAGGGACAGTGCTATAATTGGTCAGGGAGCATGGGTATGAGTATACATTTAAGACGCATTTTATTGTGTATTGGGTTGCTAGTACTAACAGCATGCCAAAGTACCTCTACACCTCATCAAAACGCCCCAGCTGAACCTCATGAAATTGCGGCGCTATTCAATCAGACTACACCTGAATATAAGCCCTATCTAGCAGATAAAAAAACACAAGAAGACATACACTCCAGTATTACACCTGAAGTTAGACCTATTGTTTACGACGATCTTTGGCAAGAAATAATTGCCAGTTTAGCCTTTGACATAGTGCCGACACCTCGCTTGCAAAAACGCATTGACTGGTATTTGAAACAGCCCGATTACTTGTTAAAAGTGAATAAGCGTGCAAAACCTTATCTGTTTCACATTGCCGAAAAGATAAAGCAAAAAGGCTTACCCATGGATATGGTGTTACTGCCTTTTGTTGAGAGTGACTTTCGTCCTAAGGTGCACTCTAGTCAAAGTGCTGTGGGTATTTGGCAGCTAATGGATAGCACCGCCTATCACTTTGGTGTAACAACCGATGAGTGGTACGACGGCAGACAAGACGTGTTAGCTTCAACCGATGCCGCCCTTGATTATTTAGTTTATCTATACCAACGCTTTAACGATGATTGGTTACATGCGCTCGCAGCCTATAACACCGGAGAGGGCCGAGTAAAAAAAGCGATTCGAAAAAGTAAAAAGCAAGGCAAGCATGGCTATTTCTGGCAGCTCAAACTCCCTTCTGAGACCGCCGATTACGTACCTAAACTACTCGCCTTAAGCTATTTGCTTCAGGCCAAGCACCCAAATTTCAAGGTGCCTAAGCTGCCTAACTATGCTTTAACCAGTGAAGTCGACTTTGCTCAGCGTTTTGATTTTTCAGTACTTGCCTCACTCACAGGGGTTAGTAAAAAACAACTCCACCAGCTAAACCCCGGCTACCTGCAACACCAAAGTGCCCCAGAAGGTCCTCATAAAGTATTGTTACCCCTGACCGAAAAACAATTGTGGCAAAGTGACTTTTTTCAAAACTACTTTAGCCAAACTTATACCGTGGTTAAAAATGACACCTTTTATGGTTTAGCACGTCGCTTCAATACCTCGGTCAATACACTAATGGCACTCAATAATAAGCAAACGAGTCTTTTAAAAGTGGGTGAAGTACTAAAAATAAAAAAAGCACAACCACTCGACAACTTAATGCTTGAATATCAAGTAAGCCCTTATCTGGCCCAAGAAGAAAAACAGCCAGTGTTAACCATGGAGCATGAATACATCATTCAAAATGGCGACTCTCTTTGGGAGATCAGCAAAAAATTCAATGTACCCGTAAAAGATTTACTGACATGGAATAACCTAAAAAGCACTAGCTTGCTAAAACCTGGTAAAAAGCTATTACTGCATTTACCCAGACCTGCACAAACACCTAAAAAGTCTGAACCGAAAAAATTTCTTTCTGAGCTAGAGCAACTCGTAAAGCCGAATACTTCTCCTTAACACTCGCACTAAATGCTTTGCTCACGTAAAATGTGCGCCAAACTGAGATAAGAGAGAAAAACATGCAAATTACTAAAGATACGGCTGTTGAGTTTCACTACACGTTAAGTGAAGCAGGTGAGCAAATTGAAACAAGCACAAATGCTGAGCCATTAACTTACCTTCACGGTACTGAAGGCATGCTACCAGGTCTAGAAGCAGCGCTTGAAGGCAAAGCCGCAGGCGACAAATTCAGTGTGACACTTGAGCCAAAAGACAGCTACGGAGAGTATCAAGAAGGTTTAATTCAGCGTATTCCTATTAAACACTTACAGGGACTTGGCAACAACAAAGTATGGAAGCCGGGCATGAGTGCCATTGTTGAATCAAATCAAGGTCGCCATCAAGTAAGCATTGTAAAAGTTGGCCGTTTTAACGCAGACTGTGATTTAAACCACCCTTTTGCAGGTAAAACACTGGCATTTGATGTTGAAGTGGTATCTGTACGTGAAGCGACGGCTGAAGAGTTATCTCACGGTCATGTTCACGGTGAAGGTGGTTGCGGTCACTAATTTTAGATTGAATAACTTATTATGAATAAAGTTGCCATCGTAACAGGTGGCAGCTTTGGCATCGGCCTCGCCGTTGTTGAAAAGCTGCTATCAGAAAACTACCAAGTCTATAATCTCGATATTGCCCCTTCTGAGGTTGGCAGTTTCGTAGAGTGTGATGTCAGTTGTGTCGCTACAGTAAAACAGTGCATTGCTGAAATTATTTCGCAAACAGGTCGTGTTGACGCCCTAGTCTCTAATGCTGGTAAGCATTTAAGTGCCACCATTGAAGATACCGATGAAGCCACGTTAGACGCATTATTTAACTTGAATGTAAAAGGCGCTTACGCAGCCATTCAAGCTGTTTTACCAAGCATGAAAGCACAAAATAATGGCGCGATTGTGTTAATGGCATCCGACCAAGCCATCATAGGTAAACCGAACTCGTTTGCGTATAACCTTACTAAGTCGTCATTGGCTTCAATGGCAAAAACCACGGCGCTTGATTACGCTAAGTTTAACATTCGCGCTAATGCCGTGTGCCCAGGCACCATAGAAACGCCGCTGTTCCACCATGCCATTGATAAGTACTGTGAAAAGAGCGGTGCTAACAAAGCTCAAATCGTGGCTGAAGAAGCGCAACTACAGCCATTAGGTCGATTAGGCCAAGCTCATGAAGTTGCTGCACTCACCGCATTTTTACTGTCTGATGATGCTAGCTTTATCACAGGCAGCCTACAAAGCATCGATGGGGGCTATACAGCACAATGATGCAGATAATTGATCCACACTTACACTTTTTTGACTTAAGTTTGGGTCAATATCATTGGCTCACTCAAGGCTCTGGTCCAAACTGGCCGAATCTAGATAAAATTAAGCAAAACCACCATTATGCCGATTTAGCCAATACTAAATTTGCAGTACATAGCTTTGTGCACATAGAGGCAGGGTTTAATAATGCCAAGCCAAGTGCTGAGCTTGCATGGCTTGCGAGTAGTACGCCTGAACACGTCCCTTTTAAAGCCATCAGCTACATTCAAATAGACAGTGAATCTGACATCTTTCAACAACAGTTAACTGAGTTACTATCAGCACCTAACTTTATTGGTATTCGTGATATTACCGAAGGCCAAGATTATCTTAGGTTATTGTCTGATAACACCAAAACAAACTTGAACACGCTCGCTGAACACGGCTTAGTCTTTGAAGCGCAATTTGAGCTTTGCCATCTTGATGCAGTAAAAGCATTGCTCAAAAGTGCCACACTGCATCCTAATTTTAAGATTGTTATTAATCACGCTGGCTTTATTGATAACCTGCATGATTACACAAGCGCACTCTCATTATTAAGAGATACAAATAACATCTTTATTAAGTTTTCTGGTCAGGAACACTGCGCTGATGCTTTATGCCCAAAGGCAAAATTAAATCTCTTATTAGAATACTTTGGCGAAGATAGAGTGATGTTTGCTTCTAACTATCCCGTTTGTTTAATGCGAGAGGATTATTTAAAAGTGTGGCAAGGTTACAGACAACTCGTGGATGACTATACCACTTGGCACAAACTCAGCTTTACGAATGCTGAGCGATTTTATTTCGGCTAACTAAAATCAAGCTACCCTTTGTTGGCAGTTTATTTTGACGCTCTGATCCTAACTAAGTCATAGGCCTTTAAACTTGGCACAATGGCTTGTAAGCGCGCTTCAGTTTCATCTAGTGAGTTTAAGCACTCACAGTATTCTTCTGCTTTATCTTCAAGCTGTTCCGCTTTCTTTTTTAGAGATTTATCGATTTCTTTGGAGATGATCTCCATACGCTGACCCATGTCTGTAATGCGATCTTCAATATTACCTTCGCGAGATTTAAAGGCATCACCGAGTGACACTAGAATTGAGCCTAGTGAGCCATGAATTGCAGAATGGATCTTTTGACTGATCTCTTGAGTAAAGAAGTCGTCAATTTTAGACAGTGACTGAGGCGCAATAAAAAAGAAGTCATCTCCGCGTTTGAACTTGTCCATCAGCGCACGTTCGACATATTGCAACTGAGTCTTTAATACTTCCGGCTCCTTGTCTGACATGCCTTCGACAATTTGTTCAATGGCACTTAAACCCAGGTTGACACCATCTGTAGCAAGACTCACAAGCTCTGGAACCGTATCGCGTATGCCCAGTGCGTATTCTTTCAAGACCTTGGTTTCTTCATCACTGAGTTGAATATAGTAGCCTTTAATGAGTAACTGTTCGTCGTTATTGATTTGCACGCGGGTTTGACCTTTATCGACGATGCGGATCACTGAATCAGTGATGATCAAGCCATGATCTAGCTCAACATCACATTTATCACTGGCCCAAACTGAGCCAGTAAACAGCGTTGTTAGTAACAGTGATTTAAACAAGTGTCGCAAAATAAAGCCCCGTCAAATTAAGGCGCACAGATTAGCAAATTCTCTCTTGAAGCTAAATCTATTTTGCGTAACGTACCAGTCTTAATCGACCAGTCTGCGTTTTTTTGAGATACCTGTTCTTGCCGTCAGAAACTTGGAACGTCCAGGCATATTGAGGCTCAAGCGTCACCGTCGTGCTAGACCAGTAATCTCCCTCTTCGCCACTGATTAATTCGTTACTAAAAAGAAATACGCCTAGATCAAGTTGCGGCAACGCAGGCGATGCACAACTGTGATCAATAATACTCGCAAGCTCTTTAATGTTAGGTACATGCCAGTCTGTGAAGCCTGCATGACTATTATCATTAGCCTCTAATAGTGCTTGTTGCCAAGTAAGTTTCTGTGTACTGCCAATACAGGTTTTATTATCAGCATTATAATTAAGCCCAACTTCGCATTGTTGCCACATGAGGCCAGTGCTTCTATCTAATACAACACCTTCAGCCTCATCAATTTCAAAACGATCACCAGGCTCAATAAAGCCAACCGGATTGGTTGCTTCGCTAATACATACTTGGGCCGAAGCACTTATGCTCATGAGTAAGACCGGCAGTAAAAAAGTGTGTTTAGTTACCATTATTCGACACCTCTCTGACAAGTCGGATATAAGCCTTGGTAGACTGTTCTAATTCAACCGTTTCACCTGTCAGCATATCAAAAGCATACGCTTCAATTAGGTTTGAATTATTAGTTGCACCTTCAATACTTACCTGTGAAGTCCAGTAAAAGCTGTTGCTATTCCATTGCGGGTTAGCTACAGCAGGAAAGTAATTAGGATCTAACACATAAGAGCTCCCTGATACCTCACCATAATTAAAGATGCCCATCAGCTCAGTGAAAGTCGGCAAGCGCCAGTTTCGACCTCCACAATAGTTTGTCGCGTTTACATCATCAATATACTGTTGTGTATCACAATAGGTATTACTAGGGCATGTTGATACATTCGTCCCTCGCGTACCGTTCGGGTAATTCGTTAAAAACCAGGTATAGGTATTTCGTGTATCGCGAAGTGGTGTATTTGGAGGAGTCGCAATATTTGGCTGTTTTACCTCCCAAATCAGCCCTGTGTTGTTGTCTTTAACACAGCTAAAACTACTGGTGGAACTATCGATAATAGGTCTTGCATTCTCATCTAGCTTAGTAAAATCGAAAGATGCAAGGCCAGCACCTGTTTTTCCCTCATTCTGCACAAAGCTATCTCGGCCAAGCTCGGCATCTTGCCTCGGGAAAACATCACTTTCACAGTCTATAACCGTTTCACTGTCAAAACAGCGTTGTTGACCACTGTCATTTAAATTCTCACCGACAGCCCGCCTTTGCACACTGACTTCCATAGTATCTTTATCAGTAAAACCACCTGGTTCTGAAACAGTAACTTGAAATTTTAACAATGAAGCGATATCAACATCAGGCGCGGTAAATGTTGTTTGGCATAACGTTGGATCTGTAATTAAATCTTCAAGCTGAGTTTTTGGTCGTTCTAACTGCTCCCACAAACATGTGTATTCTCCCGATGAGGACAAACTCGCTGTGGCATTCAACTCAACTTTATCAAACTCAATGACTTTTATATCTTCACCCGCATCAGCAAAAACCACTTGCGCATTTTTATACAAGGTCAACGAGAACTCAGTGCTACTTTGGCCGCCTTCGTCATCTGTTAGAGTCAGCTTAAACCTTGCAGTGTCATTCGCAGATAACAATGGGTGAATGAATTTTAAGGTTATTTGATCATTGCGTTCAAAAGTCAGTTCAGGGCCACTGACTTGCTCCCACAAATACTCAATGATTTTTCCGTTCTCATCAGGGTCTTTAGACTCGTCCGCACTTAATGTAATTTCATCTTTATATTGCAGCTCATCTCTATCAGGTAAGGTTTTTTTTATATGAGGAATCGGTAACTGGTTTCTAGAACCTATCGCAATCGTCACCGTGTCAGAAACTAATACACCACTTGGTGCTAGGTACTCAACTTTTAAGGTCGCCGAGGTGTCTGTTTTTACATCTGGCGCAGCGAGTTTTAGGTCTTTACCTTCTTGCGGAAACCCTTCCATAGAGGGACCTTCCATCACTTGCCAAGTATATGTACCGCCAGCAGGTGAGCCTATGGCTGAAAGTGTAAACTCAGCTTTTTCTTCAACACTAAAATCACTGCCAGCGTTAACACTGGCATTTTCAACGGTATCATTGGAGTCGGAGCCTCCACCGCCACATCCTAAAAGTAAAAAACTCGCTATAACACTTAGAGATGCTCGACGCAACATAGACGCTCCTAATACAATTAGAGATAGCTATCTTGATGTATACGCACAAATAATTTTGTACCGACCTTACTATAATCGACTTTGTATTCGCGGCCATCAAGCGCTTGGATAAACAACAAACGTTTTACTTCCCCAAAAACATCGGCACTTGCGACTTGAACAACTTCTAAATAACGCTCTTTACCTTCGCGTCGGTTTCTTGGCAGTTCTTCTTTAAATGGCATAAGACCATTCGCTGTTACTTTAATTTTTGGGTGTGCCTCACCATTTACAATTACTAGGTCGAGCTTCTTTTCTTTATGAATAATGGTATTTCGACCACTTTTAATAAAGGCCCTTTCTATACTCATGAATCGTTCCTGTTACTTCTTGCAACGGTGGCCTGTTTTACTAGCAATTCTTGGACCACCATTTCTGGATTTAATTTCCAGTGGTTCAATAGGTTTGAAAAATCCCATATATCCCTGTCTAACACATTTGCAGGTAACAGCAAATGATAACCTGTCAACGTGTGTAAATGTTGCATCCGATTTGCGAACATGGCGATTAAACCGGTATAAGTTTGACCCGAGCCCGCTTGGAACTCACTTGGTTCAACAAGCCATTTTGATGGGCAGGAGCCGGATTTGCAATGCATTTTAACAGCTTGTAAAAAAATATGCCGCTGTTCAATTAATAATTTGCACGCTAATCGAGGGTGTAAGTCGTTTAAGAAGCTTGCTTCATCTTTGAGCTTTATCCCAACAGCATTTAATTCTGCTTGTTCAAAGCCATCAGTTGCTACAGGAACTCCAATAAATGAAAGATTAGATATATCGATACTCCACTCACCAACTTTATGATAGTAGGTAATTTTTCTATGATCCAATTGGAAACTATAGAAAGGCTCCCGGCTTTTCAAAAAGCCTAAAATCACCGCCATAATCGCGGTAGCCACAAATACGATTTCGATAATAGTAATGGGCGCTGCTCTGAGCGTCACAAACAGCATAACAATGGCGATGGCAACACCACCTACGAGCATAAACTCGATACTAAATCGGTTTGCAGAAGCCCTTAAAAAAACATGTTTCGTTGATTCAGCCATTGTAGAAACCAAAATAAAAGATGAACATCAAAACTGTCCAAACAACAAGTTTTCTAATTTTCTCACATCGTGGACACTTTTTATCTGGTTTCATCTTTACATCCATAAAACATAATCGGTACAAGCACATAACTAAGATTTAATTTTCGTTCAACACACAAATTAATACGACCATACTCATTTTTCGATCGTATAAAGCTTGTAAACTGAGCTCATCATTAGCAGTGGTCGAACAACATGTATAACAAGCAGTCAGGTAAAGTTCTTTTTCCCGTTTTAATTTTAATTCTAATCGCAATTAGTGGTTATTTTTATTTACCAGTAAGCCATAGTAAAACAGGACCTTCGTCTCGTCCTGCAACCCAAGTTGCTGTGCATACTGTCAGTACTGACATCAAAAGTATCAATATTGATGCTGTAGGTACAGCACGAGCAAACCAAGCCATCAACATCATCAGTGCGCAAAGTGATTATGTAGAAACGCTTACTTTCAAAGATGGGGAATTTGTAAAAGCGGGGCAACTGCTTGCCACCCTTCGCGACAAACAAGAACGCTTAACCGTCAAAGAGCTGAAAATTAACTTAAAAGAACAACAGCGTCAGCTAAAACGCTTGCAGGAACTTGCTCGCTCACAGTCAGCCGCGCAGTCTCAGTTAGAAGAACAAGCTTCTGAGGTAGATGCACTGCAAGCAAAACTGGCCAATGCTGAGTCAAAACTGCAGGAAATGATTATTAAAGCCCCCTTTTCTGGCGTGCTAAGCAAGCGTTTAGTCGATATAGGTAGCTTCGTAAATAGTAACACCCCTTTCACGACTTTAGATGATATCAGTATTATCAAAGTAGACTTTCAGGTACCTGAAAAATATCTGGCTCAATTGACACAAGGTATGCAGGTATCTGCGATTTCAGATGCTTACCCTAATGCACCGTTTACAGGTGAAGTAACGCATATTGGACCGCGTATCAACCAAGCAACTCGCAGCGTATCTGTCACTGCGAGTTTTGAAAATGACGCCAACCTTTTACGCCCAGGTATGCTAATGCAAGTGGCACTGGAGCTAGGTCGTATTGAAGCGCTCATGGTGCCAGAGAAAAGCATTATTCCACGCCAAGATAACCATTTTGTGTATATCATCGATGCTGAAAATAAAGCACAGCAAGTCAAAGTCGAGTTACTTGAACGTTTTCATGGTTGGGTCGCCATTAAAAGTGGTTTAGAAGCCGGCCAGCAAGTGATCACCGAAGGCACCATTAAAATTCGTCCTGGTTCTTCAGTAACGACACAGGGGTGATCGAGTGAGAATTACAGATACCGCGGTAAAACGCCCCGTTTTTGCAATTGTAATCAACCTACTGTTACTCACGTTTGGCATCGTGGCATTTACCATGCTACCACTACGTGAATATCCCGACATTGAAACGCCAATTGTCAGTGTTTCTACAAGTTATACTGGCGCATCAAGTGAAGTAGTAGAAACCAAGATAACTCAAGTGCTTGAAAACCGTATATCAGGTATTGAAGGCATCAAAAGCATTACTTCATCCTCTCGCAATGGCCGATCAAACATCACCATAGAGTTCAATATTGACCGAGATATTGATGCGGCAGCAAATGACGTTCGCGAGCGTGTTTCACGTGCACTAGATAGACTTCCTGAACAAGTTCGCCCGCCAGAGGTATCCAAGTCTAATTCTGATGAGAGCCCTATTGCGTGGTTTGTACTCAACAGTACCTCTATGAACACACTAGAATTGTCTGACTATGCTCAGCGCTATATTGTCGATCGCCTTGCGGTGGTTGATGGTGTTTCTAACGTGCGCATTGGTGGTGAACGTCAATATGCCATGAAGATTTGGCTAGACAGAAAAGCCATGGCAGCACGCGGCATTACTTCAAGCGACATAGAACAGGTTTTACGCCGTGAAAACGTGGAACTCCCTGCTGGTGAAATAGAGTCTCTTGATAGAGATTTTTCTGTCCGTATCACCCGTAGTTACAAAACCCAAGAAGACTTTAATAACCTCGTGATTAAGCGAGGTGAGCAAGGCTACTTAATTCGCCTTGGAGAAGTGGCAGATGTATTACTCGAAGCCGCTGACAACGAAAGTACATTCCGCGGTAATGGTAAAAACATGGTCGGTATGGGCATTGTAAAGCAAGCCAAAGCCAATACCCTCGAAGTAGTCGATAATGCCCGTAAGGAACTAGAGAAAATTAAGCACAATCTGCCTGAAGGCACGACCATTCAGGATAGCTATGATTCTTCTATCTTCATTCGTGAATCTATTACCGAAGTTTATCGTACGCTTGCAATTGCCATGGGCCTAGTTGTCGTGGTGATCTTTATCTTCTTAGGTAATATTCGTGCGACTTTAATTCCAGCGGTTACAGTACCTGTTGCACTGATTGCAACCTTTATGTTCTTACTCTCAATGGGTTATTCAATCAACTTACTAACTCTATTGGCACTGGTATTGGCCATAGGTTTAGTCGTGGACGATGCCATTGTTATGCTCGAGAACATTTATCGCCGTATCGAGCTTGGTGAGCCGCCACTTTTAGCTGCATTTAGAGGCGCACGTGAGGTTGGATTTGCCATCATAGCCACAACTCTTGTACTCGTTTCAGTGTTTGTGCCCTTGGTATTTATGGATGGCCGGATTGGCGCGCTCTTTACTGAATTTGCCATGGCAACCAGTGCAGCAGTAGTATTCTCAAGTGTCACTGCACTGACCTTGTCGCCAGCTTTATGTTCCAAAGTACTGAAGCCTAGTAGCAGTGAAAATCGCTTTACTCAGTGGATGGATAAACAATTTACTAAGCTTGAAAATGGTTACCGTAAAGTACTACTGGATAACTTAAACAGACGCTTTAGTTTGTTAGCGGTACTGGTGTTAGCGGGTTTTGCGACTTATACCCTTAAGAAGCAAATTCCATCTGAACTTACACCTAGAGAAGACCGCGGTACTTTCTTTGTGATGATGAATGGCCCTGAAGGCGCGAGTTACGAAAATAACGCTGAGAATATGGCAAAGATCGAAGAACGACTACTGCCATATGTTGAAGCCGGTGAGCTCAGTCGTGTGCTAGTGCGTGTTCCTGGTTGGGGTGGCCGTGGGGGTGTTGCCATCGTAGGTATGCCAGATTGGGACGAGCGTAAACGTTCGACTTGGCAAGTAATGGGAGAGATCAGTGGCAAGATGCGCGAAGTCACCGATGTGCGTGCTTTTGCAATTATGCGCCGAGGCATTGGCGGCGGCGGTCAGTCACGTCCTATCGAGTTTGTACTGCAAGGTAACGATTACGAAGAGCTAGTTGAATGGCGAGATAAAATCATAGCCAAAGCTCGCCAGAACAAAGGACTCGTGCGTTTAGATCATGATTACAAAGAAACCTTCCCACAGTTTTTAATCAGCATTGATAAATTAAAAGCGGCAGACTTAGGAGTGTCGGTGAGTGATATTGGTCGCACCCTTGAAACTATGTTAGGCCAACGCCGCGTTACCACCTTTATTGACCGCGGTGAAGAATACGATGTTATTTTGAAAGGCACCAAAGCAGATTTCGCAGCGCCTAATGACATTGCTGATATCTTTGTTAAGTCTCGTACAGCTGAATTGATCCCGCTAGATAGCTTGATCACTGTGGCTGAAGAAGCCACTGCTTCACGTCTAAATCGATACAACCGTATGCGTGCTATCACTATCACTGCAAACCTTGCGGAGGGGTATACCTTAGCTGAAGCATTAGATTTCTTAAACACGGTTGCTGCAGAAGAAAACCACATAGATGGTGCTGTTGATTATAAAGGTGAATCTAAGCTGTTTTATGAAGGTGAGTCGGCCATGACTTACGTATTCCTACTCGCTTTAACCGTTACCTTCTTAGTGCTTGCTGCTCAATTTGAAAGTTTTGTACACCCACTGGTGATCATGTTAACGGTACCACTAGGTCTCGTTGGCGCTATGTATGGGTTATTTATCACCGACAGTAGTCTTAATATCTACAGCCAAATTGGTATTGTGATGCTGATTGGTTTGAGTGCTAAAAATGGTATTTTGATTGTTGAGTTTGCCAATCAATTACGTGACAAAGGCATCGAATTTGAGCAAGCCTTAATTGATGCAGCCGTTCAACGCCTTCGCCCTATTATCATGACATCACTGACGACGGTAATGAGTGCGATCCCGCTAGTATTTGCGACAGGCCCAGGCTCAGAAAGTCGCATGGTTATTGGTGTGGTTATTTTTGCAGGTGTAAGCGTGGCAACTATACTGACGCTATTTATTATTCCTTGCGCTTATTCATTACTGGCGCGTAAGACTCAATCACCTGAGTTCTTAAGCCAAAAAATTGCTGAACAAGCGCGCGCTTTAGAGGAGAAAAATCATGGCTAACATTGCAACGGCAACCTTTGCCGGTGGCTGTTTCTGGTGTATTGATGCGGCGTTTCGCCGCGTTAAAGGCGTTCATAAAGTTGAATCTGGCTACATGGGGGGTCAAACCGATGATCCTACCTACAAAGATATCTGTACAGGCATGACCGGTCATGCTGAAGTAGTCCAGCTCAGCTTCGACGCTGATGTTATCAGTTACAGCCAGCTATTAGATATGTTCTTTACATTGCACGATCCGACTCAATTAAACCGTCAAGGTAATGACGTGGGCACGCAATATCGTAGTGCGGTGTTCTATCACGATGACGCACAAGCTGAACTAACTGAACAGACCATCAAGCAGTTACAGCCACATTTAGCAGAGAAAATTGTCACGGAGGTAACACCTGCGGTCACTTTCTACTCTGCAGAGCAGTATCACCAGGACTACTTTAATGAGAACCCAAATCAGGGCTATTGTAGTGTGGTTGTGGCCCCTAAAGTCGCTAAGTTTAGTCAGAAATATGCACACCTACTCAATTAGTAGATGTGCTATCAATAAATAACAAAAAAGGAGCAGAAAGCTCCTTTTTTTAATATCTACAATACAGATAGGTATTAACTATCTTTATTACGACTCTCTTTTGAGAAAGCACGTAACTTACGCTTTTGCGATAAGGTCATCTTGTTACTGCGACCCGCATATGGGTTATCACCTTCTTTAAATTCAATCTTAATCGGTGTGCCCATAATGCCAAGCGCTTTACGGTAGTAATTCATTAAGTAACGCTTGTAGCTGTCAGGTAAGTCATGTACCTGGTTACCGTGAATAACAATACGTGGCGGGTTATAACCACCGGCGTGCGCATACTTTAACTTCACACGACGACCACGTACTAGCGGCGGCTGGTGATCTGCTTGCGCCATATCCATGATACGACGCAGCATTGCTGTACTGATACGCTTAGTCGCAGACTCATAGGCTTCGTCTACAGACTCAAATAAGTGACCTACACCCGTACCGTGAAGTGCCGAGATGAAGTGTAAACGGGCAAAATCAATGAACCCTAAACGACGGTCTAGCTCAGTTTTAATACGCTCTTTCACGTACTCGTCTAAGCCATCCCACTTATTGATTGCAATAACCAGTGAACGACCCGCGTTTAACGTAAAGCCTAGTAAACTTAAGTCTTGATCAGAAATACCTTCGCGCGCATCAACCACCAATAACACTACATTGGCATCTTCAATGGCTTTAAGCGTTTTGATCACTGAGAACTTTTCGACTACATCGCTGACTTTTTTACGCTTACGTACACCTGCTGTGTCGATCAGGACATATTCTTTGTCATTGCGTGTCATCGGGATATATACAGAGTCACGTGTCGTGCCCGGCATATCGTAAACAATCACACGCTCTTCACCTAGAATACGGTTAGTAAGTGTAGATTTACCTACATTAGGACGACCAATAATAGCTAATTTAACAGGCTTATCTTCAAAACCTGTTTTACCGTCTTCCAGCTTCTCGCCATCTTCACCTTCAAGATAAAGCTCAGCTAAGCTTTCGTCATCTTGCTCAAGCTCTTCAGCTTCGCCTGCCAACTCTGCAATAACAGGCTGCAAAGTATGATCTAATAGCTGAGTGACACCACGACCATGCGCTGCCGCAATTTGATGAACATCACCCAATGATAACTGATAAAACTCAGCACAATGAGAGTCGGCATCAATACCATCGGTTTTATTCGCAACGATAAAGCATTTTTTCTCTTGTTTACGTAAATGCTGCGCAATAGCCTGATCGGCTGCGTTCATACCTGCACGGGCATCTACTAAGAATAAAACAATATCCGCTTCTTCAATGGCCAGCAGAGATTGCTCTGCCATTTCGGTTTCAATCCCTTCTTCGCTACCATCGATACCACCCGTATCAACAACGATAAACTCATAGCCATCATAATTCGCTTGACCATATTTACGGTCGCGCGTTAGGCCAGGAAAGTCCGCTACTAACGCATCACGAGTGCGTGTTAAACGGTTAAAAAGTGTGGATTTACCCACATTAGGTCGCCCAACAAGAGCGATCACCGGAAGCATAGACTACCTCATCAATAAACAACAAAAGGCTTCGCAATGCGAAGCCTTGAAAAAATGCATTAATAAATTAATGGTTACGGGATCTTTACCGCGCTAACTTCACCATCTCGGGTTACCACAATTAATTTATCTTCTGCTACAACAGGCTCTACGTAAAAGCCTGAGCTATCAAAACTTTCTCGAGAAACTAGATCACCAGTTTGCTTATCTAACCAATGCAAGTTACCTTCTTGATCGCCTACAGCTAAGTAATTACCAGCAACAGCCGGTGCCGTTAGATACCAACCACGCAGACCTGACTGACTCCAGCGCTCAATGCCCGAATCTTTATCTAACGCGTAAATAATGCCGTCACTGTCGACAACATAAATCACATTAGCCTCAATGCTAATATCGCGGTAACTACTGTACTCACGTTTCCAAACGACATTGCCACTGCGAACATCAACCGCTGCTAAGTTACCATTATAGGCGATAGCGTAAGCAAATGCGCCTACAACGATAGGTTTAGTATCAACATCCACTAAGCGCTCAAATTCAGACGCACCTTTTGCAGTTGCAACTTCTGCGCTCCATGCGGTGTAACCATTTTCAGCGATTAAAACCGTTAACTTACCGCTTTCTTCGCCAAATAACACACCACCATTGGCTGCTGCTGGAGAGCTCAAACCACGAAGTGTTAATGCAGGTACTTCTTGCTCATGACGCCAGCGCTCTTCGCCTGTATCTGGGTGAAGTGCCAACAATTTACCTGAGCCCAGATTTACGTAAACCAGACCATCACCTGCTGCTGGAGAAGATAATGCTTCACCCGGTACGGCCTTACGCCAAACAATCTCACCGGTTTCTCGCTCAAGTGCAATCACTTCACCATGCTCAGAGCCTATGTATAGTTTGCCATAAGCCTGTAAAATACCGCCCGACAATTTTGCACTGTCGTTGTCCGCCCAAGGCCAGAAGTTGACGTTTTTACGAACATCAGTTTCCCAAAGGGTCTTTCCAGATTCGGTTGAAATTGCTTCGACTTCACCATTTCTCGCTGCAACAAATACAGTGTCTTTGTAGACAACAGGCGTTAAACGAGAGAAGTAATGCTCTACGCCATCACCCACACCGTTCGTCCAGTCAACTTGCGTTTCGAATTGGTTTACAATTTCAGGTAAAACAATTTCTTCTTCATCATCGCTCGATGAACAACCTAGCAAAGACGCCATACACAACGCCAATGTGGCCATACTTAGCTTTCTCATCGGAACTACTCCTAAGCTGCAGGCTGGGCTGTGGCTAAATTGTCCAACTTAATCTGTAGTAGGCTGTTATTGCCTTCTGTTGACTCAGCAAGCGCAGCTTCATATTCAGAGCGAGCGCTGTCTTTGTCACCTTTTGCAAGATATACATCACCTTTTACTTCAGCAACTTGTGCTTTAAAAGCCTCTGGTGTTGTTTGTGATAATGTTTTTAGCGCTGCATCATATTGTGTAAGCTGTGCTTGTACACGCGCTAAACGTAAGATAGCTGTGGCTTTTAGCTCTGGGTTTTGAACATTGTCTTGTAACCAAGTTAATTTAGTTACCGCTGTTTCAAACTCCCCTTTCTCAACTGCTTCTTTAGCCGCAACAAATGCCGCTAGCGCCGCATAATTTGAGTCGCCATTTTCAGCAATGAATGAGTCAGACTTAGTCAGAACTTCACCACCTTCAACCAATTCATTGTAAGCGTTTGAAGCAGCTTCAGCAGATGTGATCTTGCTTTGGTTATAGTATTTCCAACCGTATAAGCCACCAAGACCTATAACGATACCTAACGCAAGTGAAACGCCGTTTTCACGGAAAAATCGTTTTATTGCTTCTGCTTGCTGTTCTTCTGTTGAGTAAATTTCCATACAGTCCTCTTATACTGCTAAGTCTGCTAACAGTGTTTTAACCTCTTCCAGGCTCACTGTGACTTGTTCTTTTTCTTCTCGCAGATATTTCACGGTTACCTTGCCTTCAGCAAGTTCGCTTTCACCTAAGATTAGCGCAACTAGCGCGTCGCTCTTATCTGCACGTTTTAATTGTTTCTTAAAGTTACCGCCACCACAGTGAACTTGTACACGAAGGCCGGCTACTTCTGTTCTTAATTGCTCTGCAATCACTGGCGCTTGAATACTAGCGGCATCACCCATAGCTGCAACATACACGTCTGCATTACGGCGAATTTCACCCACGCTTTCTAGCGCTTGAAGTAGCAGAACTAGACGCTCCATACCCATTGCAAAACCAACCGCTGGGGTTGCTTTACCACCTAGCTGTTCAACTAGACCGTCGTAACGACCACCAGCACATACGGTGCCTTGTGCACCTAGACTTTCCGTTACCCACTCAAATACAGTGCGGTTGTAATAGTCTAAGCCACGTACTAGCTTTTCATTAACTTGGTATTCGACGCCAGCTGCGTCTAAACGTTCACATAAATTTGCAAAATGTGCTTTTGATTCTTCATCTAAGTGTTCAGATAACTTAGGCGCATCTACTAAGATAGCCTGTACATCAGGGTTTTTGCTGTCTAGAACACGCAGTGGGTTTGAGTACATACGACGTTTAGAATCTTCGTCTAACTTATCAATATTCTGCTCTAAAAACGCCACAAGTGCATCGCGGTACTCTGCTCGTGCTTCATTTGAACCAAGAGAGTTCAGCTCAAGACGAACATGATCTGAAATGCCAAATGCTTTCCACAAGCGCGCTGTAAGTAAAATCACTTCAGCATCGATATCTGCAGTCGCAATACCAAACGCTTCAAGGCCAAACTGGTGGAATTGACGGTAACGACCTTTTTGTGGACGCTCGTGACGGAACATAGGACCCATGTACCAAAGACGCTGCTCTTGGTTATACAATAAGCCGCCTTGGTTACCCGCACGTACACACACTGCCGTACCTTCAGGGCGCAGTGTTAAGCTATCGCCGTTACGATCTTCAAAGGTGTACATTTCTTTTTCAACGATATCGGTTACTTCACCAATAGAGCGTTTAAATAAGTCGGTAGATTCAACAATTGGGAAACGGATCTCTTGATAACCATAAGACGCAACCGTATCACGTAATACTGTTTCTACTTTCTGCCAAACTTGCGTATCACCTGGCAGACAATCGTTCATACCACGAACTGCCTGAATTTGTTTTGCCACTGAAAATCCTAAATCAATCTATTTGCTAAATGCGAGTGCCACACACAGTGCGCATTGTGGGTAAAGGAGTCAAGTATTATACCCAGCTCGCGTAAAACGTAAACGACAGAGCAAAAGATCTGCAGGATATTCTTTGCTCTGTCGGTAATTTTTAAAAATTATTCGACGATTTTAATGTCGATTGCTGGCTGCGCTTGCTTCTTAGCAACAAAATCACGCACCTGCTCTTCAAGTTGCTCGACAATATTGTCGTTATCAATACGCATCTTTTGACGCTCGCCGTTGATATACAAACCAGAACGACGGTTCGCACCTGCAAGACCGATATCACTGACTAAAGCTTCACCTGGGCCATTTACAACACAGCCAATCACTGACACCGAAATTGGCTCAATGATGTCTTCAAGGCGCTCTTCAAGTTGATTCATGGTGTTGACCACATCGAACTCTTGACGAGAGCAGCTAGGGCAGGCAATAAAGTTGATACCACGAGAACGAATACGCAGTGACTTTAAGATATCAAAACCCACTTTGATCTCTTGTACCGGATCAGCAGCTAACGAGACACGAAGGGTATCACCGATACCTTCGGCAAGCAGCATACCTAGCCCAACCGCTGATTTTACTGAGCCAGATCGGAAGCCGCCCGCTTCTGTAATACCAAGGTGAAGGGGTTGATCAATTTCTTTTGCCAGTAAACGATACGCACCAACCGCTAAGAATACATCTGATGCTTTTACAGAGACTTTGAACTGGTCGAAGTTTAAACGCTGTAATATTTCAACATGGCGCATCGCTGATTCAAGTAATGCTTCAGGCGTTGGTTCACCATACTTTTCTTGTAAATCACGCTCTAAAGAGCCGCCATTCACACCGATACGAATTGGAATATTACGTTCACCCGCAGCATCTACCACGGCACGAATACGATCTTCACTACCGATGTTACCTGGGTTGATACGTAAACAATCTGCGCCGTACTGCGCCACTTTTAGTGCGATACGGTAGTCAAAATGAATGTCGGTAACAAGTGGAATATCAACCTGCTCTTTAATGCTCTTGAAAGCTTCGGCTGCATCCATAGTTGGCACTGATACACGAACGATATCTGCTCCAGCATCTTGAATTGCACGGATCTGCGCAACGGTCGCATCGATATCCATAGTATTGGTGTTCGTCATTGACTGTACAGCAATTGGTGCGCCATCACCAATAGGCACGTCACCTACATAAATACGGGTCGACTTTCTACGTTTAATTGGAGATTCTGAAAACATGACGGTTACTCTGTTAAGGGTAATTTAAATTTAGCTGAACGATTGCGTGGCAATGATGATAAATCAACTGATTGACCATCTAGCTCTACATCAACCTGCTGATGACGGCCTAACACCACAGAAAACGGTGCAACGCCCTGCACTGTCATGGTGTATCCGGCTTTTTTAACGCCAAAAGCAATACGCTCTGATGAGGCATCAAAGATCTCTACCCAAGAATCGTCTTTGAAATGCATCACAATCGTATTTAAATCAGGTGTACTGCTTGTCTCTTCGGCTGGTGCTTGTTCGGCTTCTACTACATCTAAAACTGGTTTGTCAGATTCAGCTTTTTCCACAGCAGGTTCAACCGCATCCTCGGCGGTTAATACAACATCAGAAGGCGTATCGCTTTCTTCGCTGTTTTCTAGAACCGGCGCTTCGCTTTCAGATACATTACTCTGTACTTCAGGCACGATAACATCGTTTTCATTCGATGTGGTTTGCCAATACATAAAACCTGAAGATCCTAATACTATGGCCAAGATCACGTAGCTAACTAGCATTAAACGGCTATCGTTGGCTTCTTTTTCTGTGCGACGTGAAAAGCTTTGCATACTTTTATTTTCAGCCACGCTTTCAGGTGCCTGAAACAGTGCCAAGGTTTGCGCTTGATCTAATTGCAAAAGCGTACAGTAAGCCTTGATGTAGCCTTTAACGAAGGTGATTGGACCAAGTGACGTATAATCATCTTGTTCAAGTTTGGTGATATGCTTAGGGCTTAACTTTAACCTATCCGCCACGGCTTCAATGGTTAAATTCGCATCTTTTCTTGCGCTTGCGAGTATTTGCCCCAAAGACGCTTGTTGCTCAGTTGATTCTGGGCTCATTTCATTCATAAAGTATAACTACTCGGATCTACAATCAGTAAACTATGTCCAGCCGCAAGTTCAACGTCTGGTGTTAATTTGTTCCATCGCATCAAATCACCGATCTGTAATTGGTAATCGGTGGCGATATTATACAAGCTATCCCCATCTTGAATTATATGGGTGATAAGTGGATTATTTAAATACACCTGCTGACCAATCTGTAAACGGTCTGATTCTTTCAGCTTGTTCCATTTTAACAGACTCGCCATTTTGACATCATATTTAACAGATAAACTAAATAAGTTTTCACCTAACCCAACTGTATGCACTGGCACATTTGGTAAATTCACTTCTGGATTTAACAAAGGTGCATCAACTGATAAAGGTTTAGCTGTAAGAACTGAGGCATTATTCTCTGCTATTTCTCTGAACCTAACCTGACTTGGATCTGGTTGATAGAACTGCACTTGACCTTGAGCTGGTTGCACTGACGTTTTTTCACCAAATGACACCACTCTCACTTGATTATTTGGCGTTTCAGTAAGCTGAGTCGTCGCTTGGGTTTTCTCTTCAGCTACAGGTGTGCTTGTCGTGCTCGTAGGCTGATTTGACTGAGGTTGCGTTTCAACCACAAAAGGAGTTTGTAAACCGCCACGCAGTGACACAGCTTCACTTGCACTATTTGTGCTTATGACAGAAGTAGGTTGAACTACTTCACTATTATTATTTTCTCGTTTAGGCGCTTTCTTGCGGGTAATTTTTATCTTAGGCTGAGCGTTATAAACCGTCGGTGACTGTTCAATGATTTCTGCCACCTTGGCTTTTCTATACTGCTCACGCAATACATCAAATTCGCTATTATTGTATTCTTCTTTAATAATCGCTTGTGCTTGATAAGATTGCGGATAAGTCTGTACTAAGGTCGTGGCGATTTTCTGAGACTGTTCTAAATGTCCCATCTCTTGATGCAACAAGTACTCTAAAAACAAACTACGCGATGAAATGAAGCCATTCTCTGTGTAACTGTCTAACACGCGCAATGCTTGATGCAAGTCACTCTTGGCATAATATAAACCTGCTAGAGAAATTAGAGCACTTTTACTCTGACCATCGTGTTGCACTGCACTATTTAAATAATCGAGAGCTAACTCAAACTTATCTTGCTTCACCGCACATAAAGCCAAATTTTCATAACTTTGCGACACACGTAAATAGCCGCGAGTATCAATCGCTTTTAATAATTGCGCCCTCGCTTCATCATACTCGCCGATACGGCATAAAAACGTGCCATAGTTGTTCAGGGTGTTTGGATCGTTTGGTACTAGCTTGAGTGCGGTTTGATATGACGCTTTTGCCTGTTGGAACTCTTTTACTTGCTCGAAGTAATAAGCCAGCGTGTAGTGTACTTCAGGTAATTTAGGGGCAAATTTAGCTGCTCGCTCAAGATTAAACTTGGCTTGCGTATTATTACCCGCTTTTAGATATTCTAATGCCAAGCTGATACGCGTTCTTGCAGCTTCTAGGTTATTCATTTCTGAATTCACCACAGGGCTATTTTTAGTGACGCTATGTGTTTCTGTTACACAGCCACTTAAGCCTAATAACGCAAATGGAATTACCCAATAAGAACGCATGTATCACCTTGATAGTATGAAATAATAGGGACCTATATTACCTAAAAGCCCCTATCTTTCATCTATTTTATGTAAATAACTTCGGCAATAAAAAATACTTAAGTTAATTACTCACATTCACAGCAATGGCATTATCTTCGCGCTGCTGTTTTTTCATAATACGTTTGGTTCGGTCAACTACATCGCCAACTAGCTGTCCACAAGCGGCATCAATGTCGTCACCACGGGTACGACGAACAATACAAGTTAAACCCGCTGCCTGTAATACTTTTGAGAAGCGATCGATACGGCTGTTGCTTGAACGACCATACTCATTACCCGGGAATGGGTTGAATGGGATCAGGTTAATCTTAGACGGTGTACCTTTTAGTACTTTAACTAGCTCATGCGCTTGATCTGTACTGTCGTTTACGCCTTGTAGCATGACGTACTCGATGGTGATGTCTTTATTGGCTTTTGAACCATCAATGTAACGACGACATGCCGCTAAGAACTCTTCAATTGGGTACTTTTTATTGATAGGTACTAGCACATCACGTAAGTCATTGGTTGGCGCGTGAAGAGAAATCGCCAGCGCCACATCAATTTTCTCTTTAAGAATATCTAGCGCAGGTACAACACCTGAAGTACTTAATGTTACACGACGCTTAGATAAACCAAACGCCCAGTCATCCATCATCAGTTCCATCGCAGGAACGACATTGTTGATGTTAAGTAATGGCTCACCCATCCCCATCATAACCACGTTAGTGATCGGGCGCTTAGTGCTGTCACCATTGTGAAGGCCAATATCTGTCGCCACTCGCCACACCTGACCGATGATCTCAGATACTTTTAAGTTACGGTTAAAGCCCTGCTGCGCCGTTGAACAGAATGTACACTCAAGGGCACATCCTACCTGTGAAGAGACACACAGTGTTGCGCGGTCTTTTTCTGGGATCCAAACAGTTTCAACTTCTTGGCCGCCTTCTAAGATCATTGCGTATTTAATGGTGCCATCACTGGCTACTTGCTTAACTGAAATCTCAGGCGCTTTAATTTCGCATTGCGCTTGTAACTTTGCACGTAGCTTTTTATTGATGTTACTCATATCGTCGAAGTTATCGATGCCGAAGTGATAAATCCACTTCATTACCTGATCTGCGCGGAATGGCTTTTCACCAAATGATGCAAACAATTCACGCATCCCCTCGCGATTCAAATCAAGTAAATTAATTTTTTTCTCTGTAGTGGCCATGAAGCAACCTCGATAAAGTGACGGTACGAAATTAAAAAGACGACGTATTGTATAAAAACCAACCAACACACTCAAACATTGTTGATGATTTTGCAAAAATAGCTATAAAAACTGACTTTGCAAAAGCAACAAGGACTAAAAAAGGGCCCGAGAGCCCTTCTTTACTCTGTTCGATTCGCGATTAGCGAGTACGAGGACAGATTTCTTCTTCAGCGAAGAAGTAAGCGATTTCGCGAGCAGCTGACTCAGGTGCGTCAGAACCGTGTACCGCGTTCTCGTCGATGCTGTCAGCGTAGTCAGCACGTAAAGTACCAGCTAGTGCTTCTGCAGGGTTAGTAGCACCCATGATTTCACGGTTCTTAAGAACTGCGTTTTCACCTTCAAGAACTTGAACCATTACTGGACCAGAAGTCATGAAAGAAACTAGTGCACCAAAGAAAGGACGCTCTTTGTGCTCTGCGTAGAAACCTTCAGCTTTCTCTTGAGAAAGGTGAACCATTTTAGAAGCAACGATCTTAAGACCAGCAGATTCGAAACGGTTGTAGATTGCACCGATGTGGTTTTTAGCTACCGCATCAGGCTTGATGATTGAAAAAGTACGCTCTAAAGCCATCTTTTTAGCTCCAATAATAATTGTTGAATATTTACGGGCGCGAATTATACGCGTTTTAGCGCTAAAAACCTACTAGATCTTGATCCTTTAAAAATTTCGAATAGATCAGATTTCAGCGAAAAACCATGATCTGCGTCAAACATGACAATTTCATTAACCTTTATACTGCGCCGCTTTTTAATTTCACCTGAAATTTTACCGTCACTTTTGACCGAAACAGCTGACCAGCACTCAGTTCAATGTAAGAGGTTTTTACTATGTTTGTTCCAGAGCTTTTATCCCCTGCAGGTAGTTTAAAAAATATGCGTTATGCATTCGCATATGGTGCCGATGCCGTGTATGCAGGCCAACCACGTTACAGCTTACGCGTGCGTAACAATGAATTTGATTTAGCCAATTTAGAATTGGGGGTTAACGAAGCACATGCACTCAATAAAAAGCTCTATGTGGTTTCAAACATCGCGCCACACAATAAAAAAGTACAAACCTACTTAAAAGACATTGAGCCTGTCATTGCCATGAAGCCCGATGCACTCATCATGTCTGATCCGGGTTTAATCATGTTAGTTCGTGATAAGTGGCCTGATATGCCGATTCACCTTTCAGTCCAAGCTAATGCAGTTAACTATGCGTCAGTTCAGTTTTGGGCGAAACAAGGGATTGAGCGCGTGATTTTATCCCGTGAATTATCGCTTGAAGAGATCGCAGAAATTCGTGAGCTTTGTCCACAAACCGAACTAGAAGTATTCGTTCACGGTGCATTATGCATGGCTTATTCTGGTCGCTGCTTATTATCGGGTTACATCAATAAACGCGATCCTAACCAAGGTACGTGTACCAATGCATGCCGTTGGGAATATGACGTTAAGCTAGGTAAAGAAACTGAAACCGGCGATGTAGTGCATAAAATCGACCCACAATCTGTGATCCCTACACTGGGCGAAGGCGCACCAACAAATGAAGTGTTTATGTTAGAAGAGCAAGGTCGTCAGGGCGAATACATGCCTGCATTTGAAGACGAACATGGTACGTATATCATGAACTCGAAAGACTTGCGTGCGGTACAGTATGTCGACCAACTAACAAAAATGGGTGTACACAGCTTGAAGATCGAAGGTCGTACTAAGTCTTTCTACTATGTAGCACGTACAGCGCAAGTTTACCGCAAGGCAATTGATGACGCAGTAGCAGGTAAACCCTTTGATCCAAACCTGATGCGCACTCTTGAGAACCTAGCACACCGCGGTTATACCGAAGGCTTCTTAAAACGCCACGCGCACCAAGATTACCAAAACTATGAATACAGCCATTCAGTTTCAGACAAACAACAATTTGTGGGTGAAGTATTAGGTCGCTTAGACAATGGCTTGGTTGAGATTGATGTTAAGAATAAATTCTGTACAGGCCACAGCCTTGAGCTTATGACACCGCAAGGTAACATCAGCTTCAACCTTGAGCACATGGAAAACAAAAAAGGCGAGAAAATTGACGATGCAAAAGGCTCTGGTCACATTGTAAAAATTCCATTGCCTGAAAATATCGATTTAGATCACGCGATTTTGATGCGTAACCTGAACGATCAAGAAGATACGCGTAACCCATTTAAAAAGGCCTAAATCATGGCGCTGTTGATCAATTCAAAGTGCATCAACTGTGATATGTGCGATCCTGAATGTCCGAATGAGGCCATTTATATGGGTGAGAAAATTTATGAGATTGATCCAAATAAATGCACCGAGTGTGTCGGCCATTATGACACCCCCACGTGCGTAAGTGTTTGCCCGATCGACTGCATAAACCCCGACCCCAATCACAAAGAAGATTTAGATGCCTTAGCTGAAAAGTTTTTGCGACTCACAGGCCAAGATAAGTAAATTCAGACTAATTTATGATCAAAAATGGCGCTCAGTGAGCGCCATTTTTATTTCTTCATTAACTTATAACGAAGCAAGAAATTAGCGAAGTGCTTTTTCAACTTGATCGAAATGCGCAATCACTTCGACAATTTCAAGTTCAGCATCTTCATAGGCCGATTCAAACTGCATACCTTGTGAGGCCATTGCTTGCACAGTTGCAGGGTGAACCAATAAATCTTTTGCGTGGTAGCACACTGGCGAGTCGTATTTAGGTAACTTACCGTCCTTATGGTAGCCAGATTCAATTTCTTCTAGTGGCAATGTAGGAATAACGTCTGCAGCTTTGTCTAATGCCGAAAGGTAGCTGTCGCACGCTGGGTATTTAGCGGTGAATTCAGCTAATAATTGACGAGAGGTCGCAACAAGTTGCTGTGAGCTTTGCTCAAGTTTTTGAGACGCTTCGTTGGCTCTGATCTCACCAAGTAAACTTTGTGCTTGTTGCTTATAGGTGTCTAAGTTGGTTACTTTGGCTGGTGCAGCTTCAGTTGTTTGTGTTTGTTGCTCAACCTGCTCTGAACATGCTGTTAGTGCAAGGCTTGTAAGTAAAATTGCCAACCTAGATTTCATGAGAACCTCGTAATTATTATTGAAAACAATTCTCATTATACTCTTTAAAGAAAAGAATGAAATATCATTGTCATAAAATTATGAGGTTTTCTTTATTCTTCTAAATTCAGCGAATTTAGATAACTTTTATATGGCTTACTTACCCTTACAGGTATTGGCCATAATGGCTTTTTGCGCTTGTGCTTCTTTCTCATTGTTATTTGATTTCGCCACCGCGTAACTGATCTTCGCATCGTTACACTTGTCTCTAAGCTCTTTATCCATCAAATACAGTTTATCTTTTTGTGCCTGTGCAAGCCCTTCTGTACCTACATACTCAGAGCGCTCTTCAGGTGCTTTATCTTTCTCGTATGCTTCACCTTCGTTTACCTTGCAACCAGATAAGACAAAGGCCAAAGGTAATAATGCAATCAATAAGCTTTTCATAAATTTACCTATTTTAAATACTTTTCTTGATTATAACTGATTTGATACAATTACAAAGCAAAGGTTCAAAAGTTGCTTTTCAGACAATAAAAAACCGCATATTTATATATGCGGTTTTTTCAAAGAAAACAGGGGTTTTCTTAAGGCATGGCGTCTAGGTCCGCACCTTCTTTTTCAACTTCTACTGGTATCAAATCTTCTTTGCTTACACCCATCGCAACCGCAACTGAGCTTGCAACATAAACTGAAGAGTAAGTACCAATGAACACACCAAATAGTAGCGCAGTTGCAAAACCATGAATGGTCTGGCCGCCCCATACGAATAGTGCAATCAATACTAAAATAGTCGTGATTGATGTAACTAAGGTACGATTTAGTGTTTGCGTGAGTGAGATATTGATAATTTCAATGGTGTCATCAATACGCACTTTACGGAAGTTCTCACGAATACGGTCAGATACAACAATGGTGTCATTCAGTGAGTAACCGATAACCGCTAAGATTGCTGCAAGGATCGTCAGATCAAATTCTAGGTCTAATAATGAGAAAAGACCCATAGTGATGATCACATCGTGGAAAAGTGCCGCTACCGCACCGATGGCAAAACGATATTCAAATCGAAATGCCACATACATCAGAATACAGATAAGCGCGGTGAGCATGGCTAAGCCACCCTGCTCTTTTAAGTCTTCACCCACACTTGGGCCAACAAACTCGATACGACGCATTTCTACACTGCTATCCGCTTGCTTAAGCGCCGCGATTAATTGGTTACCAATCGTCTCTGCTTTAACATCGCTGCCGCGTGGTGCTAAACGAACCAGTACATCTTGGCTCGAACCAAATAACTGTACTGACGCATCAGCAAAACCATTTTCAGCTAAGACAGAGCGGATTTTTGCCAGATCAGCTGGCTGTGAAAAGCCAACCTCAACCGCAGTACCACCAGTAAAGTCTAAGCCAAAATTCAATCCACGGATTGCCATAGAGGCAATTGATGCCAAGATCAATAACGCAGAAATCGCCATGGTAAGCTTGCGCGCTGACATAAAGCGGATGGTGTCATTTAATTTTAATAACTGCATATCCGTCTCCTAGATTGAAAGCTTATTAATGCGCTTGCCACCGATCACTAAATTGATCACAGCACGCGTACCGACAATGGCCGTAAACATCGACGTGATGATACCGATTGCAAGTGTTACAGCGAAGCCCGCAATTGGACCTGTACCAACCGCAAATAAGATAACGGCTGCAATCAGTGTAGTGATGTTGGCATCGAAAATGGTGCTAAATGCACTGTCATAGCCTTGGTGAACTGCTTGCTGAGGGCTACGACCGTCGGCTAATTCTTCACGAATACGCTCAAAGATAAGTACGTTCGCATCTACCGCCATACCTACCGTTAGTACGATACCGGCAATACCTGGTAATGTCAGAGTGGCACCTGGGATCATCGACATAACACCAACAATAAGTACTAGGTTAGAAGCAAGTGCAATGTTAGATACCAGACCAAAGCCTTTGTAGTACAACAACATAAATGCCAGTACAAATGCAAAACCAAGTACCACAGCTGTCATACCCGCTTCGATGTTTTCCTGACCTAGGCTTGGGCCTACTGTACGCTCTTCAACGATTTGAATTGGCGCAACTAAGGCACCAGCACGAAGTAATAAGCTCAGGTTATGGGCTTCAGCTGGGTTATCAATACCTGTAATACGGAATGAGTTGTTCAGACGAGCTTGAATGGTTGCAACGTTAATCACTTCTTCAACCTTAATTGGCGGAAGCGCTTTCCCATTTTCGTCTTTCTTACCTGATGGCTTGTATTCAATGAATACTGTCGCCATGCGCTTACCAACAGCACGTTTCGTGAAGGCACTCATTTTAGCGCCACCTTTGCTATCAAGGTTGATGCTAACTTGAGGGCGTGAGTATTCGTCTATACCCGATTGTGCGCCAGTAATGTGAGAGCCGCCTAAAATAACACGTTTCTTCAGTACTACTGGGTAGCCATCTTTGTGCATGATCACTTCAGTGCCAGGAGGCACACGGCCTTGTGCAGCTGAACGTACATCGGCGTTTTCATCTACTTCACGGAACTCAAGCGTAGCCGTTGCACCTAAAATCTCTTTCGCACGGGCAGTATCTTGTACACCAGGTAATTGCACGATAATACGTTCAGCACCTTGCTGTTGTACATTTGGCTCAGCAACACCTAACTGGTTAATACGGTTACGAATGATGGTTTCATTCTGTTTGATTGCGTAAGCGCGGATCTCTTTGAATTTCTGATCGCTCAAGCTCGCGAAGAATGCCAAGCTGTTGCTGCTATCATCAACAAAGTTATACAGTGGATAACGCTGCTTTAAGAAACGCTCTGCCGCATCTTTGTCATCATCATTGCGCATGATCACTTGTACGCGTTCAGCACCCGAAACACGGCGAATTGAACGATAACGAAGTTTTTCACCGCGTAAGTCACTCTTGAAATCTTGTTCCATGGTTTCTAGCGCATTATCCATCGCTGTCACCATGTCGACTTCCATTGTGAAGTGAACACCACCACTTAAATCTAGGCCTAGCTTCATTGGGTTACCACCAATGTCTTTCAACCAATCAGGTTGTGCAGGGCTCATATTAATTGCAGAAATGTAGTCGTCAGATAGGCTGTCACGCAAAATATCTTGCGCTTTTAACTGCTCTTCAACATTCGTAAAACGTACCAATACTTGATCGTTTTCTAATGCTGAAGATTTAACTGTGATGTTGTTCTCTTTTAGAGTCTCATTTACTTTGTCTAGCACACTTAGATCAGCGCTGGCACCTTTAGTACCAGAAACCTGTATGGCCGGATCACGGCCATACAGGTTTGGTGTGGCATATAAAATACCAATCGCTAATACAGCCAGAACAAGTAAATACTTCCACATTGGATACTTGTTTAACACAGGCTTTACCTTTTTATTTTTGTTTTTAGATTACAGCGATTTCATTGTGCCTTTAGGCAACACAGCTGATACTGCTGATTTTTGTACTGTGACTTCAGTTTGGTCATTTAAAGCAATAACGACAAAGTCTTTGTCATCAGCAACTTTAGTGATTTTACCTACTAAGCCACCTTGTGTAAGTACTTCGTCACCTTTACCTAGTGCCCCCATAAGGTCTTTGTGCTCTTTTACACGCTTAGCTTGCGGACGGTAGATTAAGAAATAAAATACCAAACCAAATACACCTAACATGATAAGCATTTCCATGCCACCGCCAGCAGGTGCAGGCGCTGCAGCACTTGCATGCGCAGTCGAGATAAATAAACTCATAACACTTCCTCTTATATTTTAAATTTATATTATTCTGTTTCAGCTAATGGCGGCACTGGTAGGCCACGTTTAGCGTAAAAATCTTCTACGAATTCTTCTAGTTTGCCTTCGGCAATCGCATTTCTTAGGCCTTCCATTACACGTTGATAGAAACGTAAGTTATGGATGGTATTTAAACGCGCACCTAAGATTTCATTACACTTATCTAAGTGGTGTAAGTAAGCACGTGAGTAATTCTTACAAGTATGACAATCACACTCAGGATCTAATGGACCTGTATCTGTTTTGTGAACTGCGTTACGGATTTTAATAACACCCGTACTGATAAACAAGTGACCGTTACGCGCGTTACGCGTTGGCATTACACAGTCAAACATATCGATACCACGACGCACCGCTTCAACTAAGTCTTCAGGTTTACCAACACCCATTAAATAGCGCGGCTTGTCTTCTGGCATTTTGTAAGCACAGTGATCAAGGATGTTGATCATGTCTTCTTTAGGCTCGCCTACTGATAGGCCACCCAGTGCATAACCATCAAAGCCAATTTCTTCTAGGCCTTTTTGTGATTCTGCACGAAGCTCAGGATACATACCACCTTGAATAATACCGAATAACGCTGAAGGATTATCACCATGGCCTTCTTTCGAACGTTTTGCCCAACGTAGTGATAACTCCATTGAGTCACGGGCTTCTTTTTCTGTTGCAGGGTAAGGTGTACATTCGTCAAAGATCATAACGATGTCTGAACCTAAATCACGCTGTACTTGCATCGCTTTTTCTGGCGATAACATGATTTTTTCACCATTTACTGGTGACTTAAACATCACGCCTTCTTCAGAAATTTTACGCATTGCGCCTAAGCTGAATACTTGGAAACCGCCTGAATCGGTCAGGATTGGCTTATCCCAGTTCATAAAGTCATGCAAATCACCATGTTGCTTAATGATTTCAGTACCAGGACGAAGCATTAGGTGAAAGGTATTACCTAAGCAGATATGTGCACCTGTGTCTTTTAATTCGTCTGGCGTCATACCTTTAACAGTACCGTATGTACCTACAGGCATAAATGCAGGAGTTTCGACCACACCACGGTCAAAAATCAAACGGCCACGACGGGCTTTGCCATCAGTGCGATCTAATTCAAATTTCATAGCTACCTCAAAAGTCGGAAAAACAGTCCAACACTCGTTCTATAAACGCCATCGCGTTTATTTTTAGAGCTGATTTTAACCGTCCGATTCTACCTTGTTTGCACAGTGAATTCTAATGATTGGGGCGAAAACTAAGAAATTAAAGATGACTGAGATGAGAGATAAGAATTAAGAGTTAAGAAGAAACGCTTAAAACAACAAGACCCTGAGTTTCAGGGCCTTAATAGAATGTTGCTAGCTAAAAACTCTAGCCGTTATTTATCTTGTTTAGTGATAAACATGGCATCGCCATAGCTAAAGAAACGATATTGCTCATTCACTGCGGTTTTATAGGCATTGATAATATGATCTTGGCCCGCAAACGCACTAACTAACATGATCAAAGTAGATTCTGGTAAGTGGAAGTTAGTGATCATGGCATCGACCACCTGGAATTCATAACCTGGGTAGATGAAAATGTCTGTATCGCCATAAAGTGGCTGTAATTCACCTTCGCTCGCTTTTGCCGCAGACTCTAGTGAGCGAACAGATGTCGTACCTACCGCAATCACTCGACCGCCATTGGCTTTGGTTTTCTTGATGGCATCAACTACTTCTTGAGACACTTCAATGTACTCAGAATGCATCACATGTTCATCAACTGAATCTACACGTACAGGTTGGAAAGTGCCCGCACCTACATGCAAAGTAATGAACTGTGTTTCGATGCCTTTTTCTTTGATCTTTTCGAGCAATGTTTCATCAAAGTGTAAACCCGCTGTCGGCGCCGCCACTGCACCAGGCTTTTCGTTGTATACGGTTTGATAACGCGCTTTATCTTCTTCCGTATCTGGACGGTCAATATAAGGCGGTAAAGGCATATGGCCAATGTCATCTAAGATGTTTAACACCGTTTGCTCACCTTTGAACTCAAGCTCAAACAACTCACCATGACGTGCGACCATAGTCGCTTCTGCTTTGCCTTCTAAAATCAGTGTTGCACCTTCTTTTGGTGACTTGCTTGAACGGACATGGGCAAGCACTCTATGCTCGTCTACAACACGTTCAACCAACACTTCAACTTTGCCACCTGTGCTTTTCTGACCATACATACGGGCTGGGATCACTTTGGTATTGTTGAAGATCATTAAATCGTTCGGCTTTAAGAAATCAATGAGATCTTTGAAGATTTTGTGACCTAACTCCCCAGTATTACCATCGAGAGTCAGTAGTCGGCTCGCAGTACGATCTGCCATAGGATGACGAGCGATTAACTCATCAGGAAGTTCAAAACTAAAGTCAGCAACGCGCATGACAACACCTCAAGTTATAAAACAGCGGCCAAGTTTAGTGTTCCTATAACACTTAATCAAGTGCTTGTAAGTGCACAAAAATAGCATTAACCTAGGTCTTTGAAGCAATGTTTTTAGAAACAGCTAATTACCGACATTTTTAAAAATAATAATTAAAATAAAAACATACTTGGTAAAGCAAAGGTATCGTAGACGATGACAACAAATCGATTGAGGTTAATATAAGTATGGCAAGGCAACTTTCATTGCTCATAGTCAATGCCAGCGAGTCCGAACGCGCAACCATTACACTTACCCTCAATAAGCTAGAAGTGTTTGAAATCATCGAATGTGAAGATAGCCAAGCTGCTTTAAGTCTATTAAAACAACGAGCCGTTGATCTCATTATCACAGGGCTCGATGTTGGAAAAATTGATGGCTGGCGCTTTGCACGTATGGTGCGCTCAGGATTATTAGAAACCCCCAAACACACGCCCATCGTGCTCACACCGCCTATTTACTGCGAACGCATTGCTGAAACTACCGCCAGAAGTTATAGCATTGATGCCGTTTTACCTTTTGAGAAACACGAACAACTTCCAGAGTTATTAGCCAACGTGTTATCTACACAATTAGAAAAGAGCAGTCGTCTTGATTTGTTATTATTCGAGCCTGATCATACTCAAGCAGAAGAGATCTGTGAGCAACTAGAGTTCAGTTTTGCATGTACAGTTGTTAACACGCTACAAGATGCACAAGCGCTATTCTTACAAAACCAATATGCAATCGTGCTGATTAACACCTCTGGTACAACCTACTCTGAAAGTAAGCAATTAATCGGGGCAATTTTAGAGCATAAGCCAAATCAGTCTGTTGTGACTATCATCGACAGTAAAGACGTCAATGATGCTGAACAACTACTCCTTATGGGTGTGACTGACTTTGTCAGAGCGCCTTACAACTTGCCAATTTTAAACAAAGTCTGTGATCATGCTGCGCGCCGTGAAGATTTTATGGTGAGTTATGCAGAGTTTGCTGACAAAGTATCACAACTCAGTCAAAGCGAACGTCGCTACAAAGACTTATTCTCTGCACACCAGCGTATTCTATTGCATTTAAATACCGTGGTCATGGAGTTAGACACCGAAGCTAAAATTCGCTTTATTAACCCAGCTTGGGAAGCACTCTCGGGATTCGGTATTAAAGCAAGTTTAGGTGTCTCGTTAAAAGCGTTCATCCATAAAGATGGTCAGCACCCCCTGAATAAACAGCTCGCCAAAGTCAAAACTGGGGCGCAACGTTATGCTCAGCTTGAATTACAGCTCACTCAAAAAAATGGCGCGTCTATTTGGGTTGAGTGTCGCTTTCAGCTCATTAAAAACACCACTTCTGATGTTACGATTACGGCAACGATAGATAACATTCACGAACGAAAACAAGCTGAATTGCAATTACGTCATTTAGCCCTGCATGACACATTAACCGGGCTGCACAACCGCTACTACTTCGACCAGCAGTTGCAAGGTCTCTGTAAAACAATGAGTGAAGACTCACTCTCTGAACATGCACTGCTATATATTGACCTCGATCATTTCAAAATTATTAATGATTCTAAAGGGCATCAGCAAGGTGACATCATTCTTAAAGAGGTTGCTCAGCTATTTGGCCACAACATTGGCGATGAACACCTGATCTTCCGTATTGGTGGTGATGAGTTCGCCGTGATTTTAAAAGAAGTCAGTTTACTTGATGCACATATTATTGCCGAAAGTATCTGTATGGCCATAGATAAGCATGAGTTTCATTCTGAAGAAAATAGCTATTCCATTAGCTGCTCAATCGGTTTAACTCAGATAACGGCCTCTAACCATGATGCCAATGAGTCATTAAAACAGGCAGATATTGCTCTCTATATTGCTAAGAGCTTAGGTCGTAATTTAGTGCATTGTTATAACAAAGACGACGCCGAAAATAATACTCTGCAAGGCGGATTAGAATGGGGTCATGCTGTACGCCAAGCACTACAAAACGAACAAGTCGAACTGCACTATCAACCTATTTGGTCTTTTAAACATGCGCATATAGCGTACTTTGAAACCTTGTTGCGTTTAAAAATTAACGATGAACTGATTTACCCAAATCAGTTTATTCCTGCTTTAGAGTTACTTAACGATACCTTCATAATGGATCAATGTGTGGTAAAACATGCAATCAAGGCACTCTCTGAGCATACTGAATTAAGCCAGGTTGCAATCAACTTATCTGCCCATTCCTTCTTAGACGAAAGGTTATTACCCCATATTCAAGATTGCTTAGTGCAATATCAGGTCAATCCAAGTCGAGTAATATTTGAGATCACAGAATCGGCCAGTATCAATAACTTGTCAGCGACTCAGGCGATGATCAAGAAACTGAATCAACTAGGCTGCCATTTCTCGATTGATGATTTTGGCACAGGCTTTAGTACCTTTAGTTATTTAAAGCAGCTCCCTGCCCAGCATGTAAAAATTGATGGTTCGTTTGTTCGTGACATGCTCAATGATCCCATAGATCTTGCTTTGGTGAAGGCGGTGAACGATATTAGTCATTCATTAGACAAGCACTCTGTTGCTGAATATGTTGAAAGCAAAGACATTTTTGATGCTTTAAAAGAAATTGGCATTGATTATGGGCAAGGATATTTTATTGCTAAGCCAATGCCGATAAATCTACTCAAAAAAGAAATTACAACTATTTTCCCTGAGAAAACAGTTGCGTAACAATTTAATACAGAACTGAACTTTTACTTAACGATTTCTCATCTATAATAAAACTTATTTGAAAACGATGTCAGCTAAATATTAAGATTTCAACTTTTTAGCACGACATCACAAGGATTGATAAATATCACAATAGGAAAGTTAAGGAGGTCGTTATGCTGCTATTAGTATCTTTTTTGCTGATCTTACACTGCATCATTGCATATCAATGTTACTTAAGTACACAGAAGAAAGGGTATCCTACTTTTGTGTTTACTCTACTTAGTTTGATCCCTTATTTTAATCTGGTTGTTTGGGTGTATTTACTGTTTTTGCCAAACCTCAACGAGCAAACACACATCCATCAATCAAGCAATTAACTTATGATACATAAGAAAAAGAGGGCTAATCGCCCCCTTTTAGTATATCTGTTTGACGCCACTAGAATTGATATTGTGTTGCGCTTTTAGCCAATTTATCTGCGTTAATATCCCCTCTGACACAAGACTCTATTTCCGACTTTTTAAATACCAAAATATGCTTTTCTTGCTGGTATGAAGGCGTAAACTTGAAACTCACATGCTCACTGTCTTTAACACTGCGTAAACCATTACCATAATCACATAAGCTATTTGCCAGACTCACAGTCACAGTCGTTTTAAGCAACGCTTGTTGCGCCTGCTGTTGAGCCTGACGCTCTGCTCTATCCTTCTTCAGTTTTTCTTTAAGCTGCACTTTACTCTCAGTCAATTTAACTTTTTCGGCTTCTAATTTTGCGATTTCTTTAGCGATTTCTTTATGATGATCAAGTAGCTCTTGGTTTTTCTCTTCTTGACGTCTTAGCATGTAATCGAGTTCATGTTTTTCTCGCTCTAATTCATGTAACTCGCGTCGTGTTTCGCGCTCTTGCTCTGCCACTTCTCGTATTTGCTCCGCGCCTTGACGCACCGCTTCTAAAGCTACTTGATACGCCTCTTTAGAGACATCTGCAATGTTGTCACCTAACACTGACATTTGCATTTCTAATGCTGAAAAATCTGGTGACTGGATCTCTGTAAGGCCATGTATATCTTGCATATCCCCAATATGCTTACGCCAATCAAACAGACTTTTATTTCGTAAACTCACATCAAAAATAAGACCTTGACCTGCTAGGTAGTAGCCTTCTACATTCTGCACTTGCCCCTTGGTATCATGCTTTAATGCAGTGCTCACAACTCGTTGAAAAATGGTTACTTCTCGTTGTAATTTAGCGATATCTTGCTCTGTCTTCGCTGCTGCTGAAAATGTTGCACTCAGCACTGCAACTGATAATAAAGAGAGTAAAGTTTTCATTATTGACCTCCATTATGCGCAACCGTTTGCAATGGCGCATGTTCCACTTGCTCTGCAAGTTCATTGAGTTGTAAACGTAAAATCGCTTGATCTTGGGCTCTTTGTGTTTGCAAAAATGCCAGTAAATCATCCAGTGCCACTTGACGTTCTGCACGATTTGTCAGTAATACTTGATTGGTTAGATCAGCTTGTAAATTCTGACTTGTTTGCATCTGGGCTAAAATTTTTTGCATGGTATCTTGTTGTTTTGCTATTTGAGTTTGTTGTGCCACAAGACCTTGCTCTAGTGTTTGGTTTTGTTGCCACAGTTGCACAGATAGAAGGCCCAAAAAGCCAACACAAGCCGCCATGCCCCACTGTATCCAATGTCCTTGAAAACGACTGACTTGTTTAAGCTGTGGCATCACTATGTGCGTATCAGACGGAACCTCTTGCTCTTCATAGCTGCTGGCCATGCTCTGCCAAGACTGAGCGTTTTCAAACAACGGCTTAGTTTCTGGATCTGCTAATACTTGAGCTTGCTGTACTTCTGTAAGCTGCTCACCATCAAGCCACTTTTCAAGTAGTTCATGGGGGGTCATTTCATGATTCGACACGGATCACCTCCAATGGCGCTTTCATTTTTCCAAGCGCACTATATAAACGGGATTTAACGGTATTTGGCGAAATAGCCAGCTGCTCAGCGATTTCTTCAAAGGTGAAATGCTGGAAAAACTTCAGTTCAACAATTTGTCGCTGCTCGAACGGTAAAGCCTGTAGCGCAGCGTGAATATGTTGATTATCACTCTGTAACTGAATTGGGCAACTGGGAGTATGGGCAGCTTCAGAAACTTCTTCAAGCGGGCTAGACTGCCTTTGCTTACGAAAAAAGTCCATATAGCGCGCTTGGGTCACCGAAAATAACCAAGTCTTAAATTGGCTCTGACCATGAAAGTTATGCAAAGAGCGATAAACACTCATAAAAGCTTCTTGCATTAAATCAAGTGCATCATGGCTATTGCCAGTCAGGCGGAGACAGTGGTTATACACCTGCTGTTCATGCTGCTTGATTAGCTTCAACCAAGCAGCTTGGTCGCCTTTTTGGGCTTTTTTTATGAGTTTGTCTTGGCTTTGAAAAAACACCTTTAAACCCTAATTGATAATCTCTGTTTAGTTAGTCGAGAGGTGTTTTAAAAAAGTTTGCCAAAAATAAAATTTATTTTTCGCAATCACATTGTTCAGTAATGAATGGCAATAACCCTTCACTGAATAAGCGAAAATCGCGAATACGGCCCGTGGTTTTACGCCAAATCAAACCAATCTCACGATACGCATCAGTACCCGACTTCCTCACTGCTAAATCTTTACCAGACAATATGCCTGCGTTGAGTGCCATTTGCGGTAAGAATGTCACACCGTGCTGATATTCCACCATGCTCAATAAGGTGTGCAAATTACTTGCTTCAAACGGATTGATGCACTCATGTTTGTTAAGGTGACAAGCACTCAGAGCATGACCTGTCAGACAGTGCTCCCTTTCGAGTAAAAACACACTCTGATCTGGCAACAAGTTGTAATCATCGATGTCTTTTAGCGGATAGCTTTTGTGATAAACCAAAGAAAAAGCATCTTTAGTAAGGACTTTAGTATGGAACTTTTCCGTTTGATAGGGCAGTGCTAGCATCGCCATATCTATATGTCCTTGTTCAAGGCGCGCCAATAACTTATCACTAGTATCTTCAATCAAGATCAGCTCTAAATTCGGGAAAGCTTCACGACAGTGTTGATAAAGTGGCGCAGCAATAAAGCTTGCAATAGTAGGAATTAGCCCCAAGACTAATTTGCCTGACAGCGGGTTTTTAAAGCTCTCAGTGAACTCTTTAATGCTCATGGTATCGGCAACAATTCTCTTGGCACGTGCAACCACTTCTTCACCTAACTCGGTAAACATTAAGCTACGGTTCTCACGCTCAATGAGTTGACTGCCTAAGGTTTCTTCAAGTGTTTGAATTGCGGTACTCAAAGTCGATTGACCGATAAAACACGCTTGGGCGGCACGACCAAAATGTTGATGCTGATGCACTGCAATAAGATATTGAAGCTGTTTAATACTAGGTAGGTTTGTCACGGTTTTCTCTAAGCAAACTCAAATTTCATTCAGTATAACGATGAAGTACCCAGAGTAAAACGGATAAGATCAATTGCTTATACCAATCCTCTTAATTAAGTGACCTTTTTGAGGCAAGGAAAGCTTGTCGATAACGAGGCGAAAATTTTGCTATTTAGTTGTTCTAAATGAGAAATTTTTAACGTGGTTAGCGGCAGCTTTAGTCCCTCAAAATGATTAAGTATTATTGAGGGTTGGTATTAGATATTTAAAGTGTGGTGGATATAAAAAGACCCCAGCACCGTGATGCTGAGGTCTTTTCAAGCTAAAAGTCTGTAAGTCTAATTACACGCCGAAAGCGGTTCTTAGAATGTAGAATATAACAATAGCAAGTGCAGCACCGACTGGCAATGTAATTACCCAAGAAACCACAATATTTCTAATTACACCCATGTTCAGTGCAGCGATACCACGCGCCATTCCTACACCTAATACAGCACCTACTAGCGTTTGTGTTGTAGAGATAGGTAGACCAGTACCTGATGCAATAACTACCGTTGATGCAGCTGCAAGTTCAGCAGCGAAACCACGGCTTGGTGTTAAGTGTGTGATGCCTTCACCAATTGTTTTAATTACTTTCTTACCAAGGACCGCAAGACCCACTACGATACCGATACCACCTAGTGGAAGGATCCACCAAGCAAGTGCCGCTTTCTTAGCGATTTCACCGTTGTGCTCAACAATGTTTACAACTGCCGCAAGTGGACCAATCGCGTTTGCTACGTCGTTTGAACCGTGTGCGAATGCCATACAACATGCCGTTAGTACCATTAGAATAGCGAATACTTTTTCAACGTTGTTGAACTGCATTTGCTTGTCTGCTTTAGGGTCCATTTTCAAACGGTTAATTGCCATTTTACCAATGATACCCACAACCACAGCAATACCGATCGCAAGTGCATAACCTTCAACCGCACCTAGGTTAATACCAATGTGCTTAAGACCTTTCTTGATGGTTACAAGCGACATAACAAAGCCCGCTAAACCCATATAGATAGGCACATAACGCTTTGCATTTTGTAATGGCGAGTCTGTGTCGAAGATCAGCTTTTGCGCACTCATAAAGATTAAGTATGCAATGAAACCTGAAATGGCAGGGGTAACAATCCAGCTACCTACGATACCGGCAACTTTGCCCCATTGAATTGCTTCACTACCCACAGCAACCAAGGCGAAACCAATAATCGCGCCGATGATAGAGTGAGTCGTTGAAACCGGCCAACCCAGTAAAGACGCAAGTAGTAGCCATGAACCTGCTGCGAATAATGCAGAGATCATACCTAATACCATCAACTCAGGAATGTCAGCGAAAGGCGCTGCGTCGATGATACCTTTACGGATTGTTGATGTTACTTCACCACCTGCAAGGTATGCACCGGCGAATTCGAAGATCATCGCAATGATGATCGCTTGTTTGATGGTAAGTGCTTTCGAGCCTACTGAAGTACCCATGGCGTTTGCAACGTCATTTGCACCAATACCATATGCCATGAAGAAACCTACTGCCGCAGCAATTAGGATCAGCATGGAACCATAGTTAGCAATGATATCCATTGTTAAACCTTAAATTTTAAATACGAATAAAATGATTAACGAGCTAACATTAGCTCAAGTCGAGAACCAACACGCTCTGCAATATCAGCAAGCTCACCTACCCACTCGATGATCTTGTATAAGAACATTACATCAACAGGATTAAGTTCACCTTCGATAGCACGAAGCTCTTGGCGGATCTTGATTTGCATTTCATCCGTGTCTTGCTCAATTGAGTCTAACTTTTCAAGCATGCTTTCAACCAGAGTTACTTCACGACCACGGAATCCAGTTTCCAATAGTTCGTCAAACTCATTGATGGCTTTAGAGGCTTGTTTAGTTGCATCGACACAACGTTCAAGATAAGCAATGAAGTCATTTTGGATAGTTTGAGGGATCACCATTTCACGACCAACAACGCGACCTGCGATGTCTTTCGCTTTATTCGCAATTTTATCTTGCTGAGTGATCAACTCTAATAAATCGGTGCGCTCTACAGGCATAAATAAACCACGAGGTAAGTGTAATCTTACTTCACGCTTTAAAACGTCTGCTTCACGTTCAAGGTTACGGATGTCAACACGAAGTGCTTCGGCTTCTTTCCATTCAGATTTGAATACATGATTAAAAAACGGTACTAAAGAACTGCTAGCTTTATGTACGATTTTAATGTGTTCTTCTATTGGCTTAATAGGAGACTTAGCAAATACTCCTAAAAACGCATTAGTAGGCATAACTGACCCTTAAATCATATTAATATGCTTTGCGGGGTGAATTTTACAGCATTAGCCGACGTTGTGAACGGATTTTTGTCCGAAATGCTAATTAAGCTGCGCTGAATCATAAAAATTCAGCGCAGAGAGGCATATATTTTTTACAGCGTTTTCGCGATATCTTCTTGAGATGTATGGCGAATATCTTTACCGTTCACAAAATAAATAACGTATTCAGCGATGTTTTGACAACGATCACCAATGCGTTCTAATGAACGTACAGACCAGATTAAATCCATAATTTTAGGAATAGAACGCGGGTCTTCCATCATATACGTCATAATTTGACGCGTTAGCGCTTCATACTCACGGTCAACTTTTGCATCTTCTTTATGCACTTCAAAGGCACTTTGCGCATCCATACGCGCGAACGCATCTAGTACATCATGCAACATCTTCGACACTTGGCGACCCATATTCTCTAAGTTGACCAATAAATCTTGCTGATCTTTAGTAAATGAATCTAGTGCAACGCGTGCGATACGCTCAGCTTCATCACCAATACGTTCAAGGTCAGCAATGGTTTTAGCAATCGCAACTACTAGACGTAAGTCACTTGCAGCTGGCTGACGTTTCGCAATGATACGGGTACATTCTTCATCAATGTTCACTTCCATGGCGTTAACTTTGTAGTCGTTCTCGCTGACTTTACGTGCTTTTTCAGCATCGTTGTCGTTGATTGCATCAAGTGCTAGGTTAAGTTGCTGCTCAACTAATCCACCCATACTTAATACATGATTACGAACATTTTCTAGCTCTTCGTTAAAGCGGCCAGAGATGTGCTTATTTAAATTGTTTTCCATGATTTATTCCTCTCGCTCGCTATTAACCGTAACGACCTGTTATGTAGTCTTCCGTCTTCTTCTTAGAAGGCGTTGTGAATAGCGTGTTTGTGTCAGCGTATTCGATCAGTTCACCCATATACATGAATGCAGTTTGGTCAGAAACACGTGCAGCCTGTTGCATGTTGTGCGTTACAATCACAACCGTATACTTTTCTTTCAGGTCGTTGATCAGCTCTTCGATTACCAAAGTTGAAATCGGGTCAAGTGCCGATGTTGGTTCGTCTAGCAGTAATACTTCAGGTTCGATTGCAATTGAACGGGCAATCACTAGACGCTGCTGCTGACCACCCGATAAACCAAACGCACTGTCATGAAGACGGTCTTTAACTTCGTCCCACAACGCAGCACCACGTAATGAGCGCTCAACGACTTCGTCTAATTTACGTTTGTCTTTAATACCTTGTAGACGTAGGCCGTATACCACATTCTCATAAATTGATTTAGGGAATGGGTTTGGTCTTTGGAATACCATACCTACGTTACGGCGAAGAGCCGCAACGTCTACGCTCTTGTCATAGATATTCTGACCATGAAGGTTAATCTCACCTTCGATGCGACAAATATCTACTAAGTCATTCATGCGGTTAATACAACGTAGTAATGTTGATTTACCACAACCCGATGGACCGATAAACGCCGTTACCTGACCCTTAGGGATTTTCATATTGATTTTGCTAAGTGCTTGCTTGTCACCATAGTAAAGATCTAGGTCTTTGATCTCTAGTGCGGTTTGCTCTTCGCTCAAATTAGCTAAATCTAATTTAACTTGATTTGTGTTATTCACTTCAGGAGCTACTGTAATCATTTCTAAAATACCTAGTTATATACTTTACTATTAATGTTCAAGAGAACGGAACTTTTCACGTAAATGGTTACGAATACCAATCGCAGTAATATTCAGTGCGATGATAACGCTGACCAGTAAGAATGCCGTTGCGTAAACCAATGGACGCGCCGCTTCAACGTTCGGGCTTTGGAAACCTACATCATAGATGTGGAAACCTAAATGCATGAACTTACGATCTAAGTGAACAAACGGGAAGTTACCATCAATCGGTAACGTCGGTGCCATTTTCACAACACCTACTAGCATAAGTGGTGCAACCTCGCCGGCTGCACGTGCTACCGCTAAGATTAAACCTGTCATAATTGCCGGACTTGCCATTGGTACAATGATGCGCCATAGCGTTTCAGCTTTTGTTGCCCCAAGTGCCAATGAACCATGGCGTACTGAACTTGGAATACGCGATAAACCTTCTTCAGTCGAAACGATAACCACAGGTAGCGTTAAAATTGCTAAGGTTAATGCAGACCAAATCACACCTGGCGTACCAAATACAGGGCTTGGCGCAGCTTCTGGATAGAACAATTGGTCGATTGAACCACCTAACATATAAACAAAGAAACCAAGACCAAATACACCGTAAACAATCGAAGGTACACCTGCTAAGTTGATTACCGCGATACGGATCATCTTAGTCACAGCGTTCTTAGCCGCATACTCATGTAAGTAGATTGCAGCAACTACACCAAATGGCGTCACAATCACAGCCATTAGCATAACCATGAAAACAGTACCGAAGATTGCAGGGAATACACCACCCTCAGTATTCGCTTCACGGGGATCATCTGAAACGAACTTACCTGACTGAACAAAGAAGTGGCCTAGCTTTGCAAAGAAGCCCATGTCATTAGGGAACCACAAGTCTAATACCTGATAAATAGGTAAAGTTACTAGCTCACCACGCATGTCACGTACAACCACTTGGTCACGCTTCGCTTTCTTACGAAGCTCAAATAAGCGTGCTTCTAATACTTTGTATTCAGCTCGAAGTTCTGCACGTTGTGACTCTAAATCAGCCAGTACATCATCCGTTAAGGCATTATCAAGTGCGTATTTCTTTTCTTTTAAACGCAGACGCTCAAGCTCATAGTTAATGTGACCAATATCACCGTTTTGTAGGTCGAGTGCTTCTTCATTTAAATCTACTGCACGCTCAACCAGTTCTACTAAACGTTCTTTAGGCGCATTGGTAACTTCATTACCGTCTTCGATTACACGCTCTACATAGCCATAGAAGTTACCGTTTTTACTACGCTCAAATACCGCCATCGCTTCTGGCTTAGTTTGAGACTGGATGTCTGTTGTTAGTATCCAACGGAAATCTAGGTCTACATATTCACGGTTACCCGTTTTTACCAAGATACGTTCAATATATTCATCTTGGTATGCCGATAAATCATAGCCTGCCGCTTCAAGTCGAGATTTAGGCACCATTTCACGGTCATAAATCTCACCAATCACTGTTTGCTTAGGCACTGAGCCTTCAAGCTTTAACTCAACCACTTCTGATGGCCAGAAGAAGCTTAAACCTTTCCATGCGATCATCGCTAATAAACCGATAACCGAGATTAAACTGATGCTAACTGCACCACCTGTCATCCAGATCCAAGGAGATCCTGACTTAAACCATTGCTTTACCATGTCATGAAACTCCGATAATTACATTGAGCTGTACTTTTCACGTAGACGCTGACGAACAAATTCAGCGAGCGTGTTAAATACAAAGGTAAAAATAAACAACACAAATGCAGCAAGGAATAGAATACGATAGTGCGAACTACCCACTTCTGATTCAGGCATTTCAACCGCGATGTTCGCCGCTAAAGTACGCATACCTTGGAAGATACTCCAGTCCATAATTGGCGTATTACCCGTTGCCATCAGTACAATCATAGTCTCACCTACTGCACGGCCTAGACCCATCATGACTGCAGAGAAAATACCCGGACTAGCCGTTAGAAGCACAACATAAACAAGGGTTTGCCACTGCGTCGCACCGAGCGCTAATGAACCATTTGATAAGTGCTTAGGCACACTGAATACCGCATCTTCTGCGATTGAGAAAATAGTCGGGATAACCGCAAAACCCATCGCAATACCCACAACCAGTGAGTTACGTTGGTCAAACGTTAGACCTAGCTCATTCGTTAAATACTGACGTACATTGCCATCAAATACCCACAGTTCGATTTGACCGCTGATAGCGAATGACAACCAACCGATAAATAACACCACAGGAATAAGTAAAATTGAATGCCAGCCATCAGGAATTAAATGACGAATACTCGCTGGCAGTTTAGTCCAACCAAATGCCGTCGCGATCACCGCCACTGGCAGTAAAGTCACAAGTGCAATCACTGCTGGAAGATGCGTTTCGATTAAAGGCGCTAACCAAAGACCCGCTAAGAAACCAAGGATAACTGTTGGTAGTGCTTCCATAATCTCAACGGTTGGCTTTACTACGCGACGTAATTCACTCGACATAAAGTAGGCTGTGTAAATTGCTGCTGAAATGGCAATTGGTACAGCAAATAGCATGGCATACATCGCCGCTTTAATCGTACCGAATGAAATTGGCACTAAAGAAAACTTAGATTCAAAGTCATCAGATGCTGACGTTGACTGCCAAGTGTATGCAGGCTCAGGGTACCCCTCGTACCACACCTCATTCCAAAGTGCTGACCAAGTTACCTCAGGGTGCTCGTTGTGCACTTCAAATATAGAAAGCGTATTGTTCGATAGAGACAAAACCGCGTTAGCTCGAGGTGATACAGCAAAGTTATCAATGGCTTGTTCACTGATTTTACCACGCCATAATTCAGCTTCACTGGTCGTGTAGTACACGCCTAAGTCGCCTGATGATGTCGTCGTGAAGAAAGTACGGCGATAATATTCTGTGTAGATATCTAGCTTATTCGTTTTCTCAGTTTCAAAAGCACGGATTTTGGCAAACTGACGGCCATTATCTTCGGTGTTTACTTCAAACCACTGAGACACTTCACCGTTATCGTTTGCCAGCATCAAAGAATTTGCACCAGCAAGTAATGTCGCGCTCACTAGGTTTGCATTCTCTTCGTTGGCAGCAAGAACTTGGAACTGCTCAACTTCAGCTGGGTCACGCGTATCAAAGATATATATTTTGTTTGCACTGCGAACAAATACGCGAGATGTATCTGGTGAAATCAGTAACTCATTTACTCGACCATCAATGTCTAGCTCAGTGCGCTCAATTAGCCACTCAACTTCACCAGTAAACATGTTTTCTTCAGGTGTGAATGCTGCAAATACCACACGCTTGTCTTCAGTAACGGCAACTGCCGCAGCTTTATCTTCATAATAACTAAAGGCAAACTTAGCAATCGCTTGCTCTTGATCATCAACTAATAATTGCTCACCGTCTAATGGATAACCAATACGTGGTGTGATCAAGCGCTCATTGCCAGGGAAAGTTACTAAGAAGCTCGGCTTAACCAACTTAATTGCACCATTATCTAAACCGTAAGCATACAGGCCTAAAAACGGCGCGCTTTTCGCAAATGTCGTGATATTTCCATCAAGTTCAACATCTAGGCTTTTCATTAATTGTCCTGAGTTGTCACCTTTTATATGGTAAAAATCGACACGCCCAGAATCTTCTAATAGATAAGCAATCTCTGTTTGCTCTTCTACACCGACACCAACATAGTTTTTCTCTGAAGCTAAACTGACATCAGTACGTTTCTCTACTTTTGCTGACTCTAAGATTGGCTCTACGACATATAGTAGATAGAAGAAGATCAACAGCAATGCCACAAGTACCATTACCCCGCCTGCGGTAATACTGTATTGTGCAAAGCGATCTTTAAATAAACGGCGCTTGTCCGTTTTAAAAGATTTTTGCTGTGCTGAGGTAGACATTAAAACACCTTATTATCTTTGAATTGTGCGCATTATATTTCATCAAGATGACAGTATTGTTACATAAAAAGGACTTTAAGCGCTGTAAGTATGAACTTTTGTTAACACTTAAAAGTCATAAAAAAGTAGCGATAATCATGTTTTACCTCAAGGATATAAACCGATTTTCTGGACAAGCCTTAAAACTTAACTAATCTTAGAGTGCAATGTTTTATTGGCGTAAGGATACGTCGAGTAGAGCATTGATCGTTTCCACTCTCACTATACGGTGAGTAAAAATAATAAGAGACATTGATATGAAGCAGTTAGTTTTAACAATAATAGGTAAGGACCGGCCGGGTCTCGTTGACGAAATCTCAGCAACCATCCTAGAACACCATGGTAACTGGATGACCAGTAACCTTAGTCATTTAGCAGGTCAGTTTGCAGGTATCATTCAAATTGGCGTAGCAGAGGAGCATCTTCAAGAAATACAATCAGCACTGAATGCATTACCAGGCTTGGAAGTGCATATCGAGTCTGGCGATACCGATGTTGCAGATCAAACACCTGAAACACTTAATCTAGTGATTACAGGCAATGACAGGCCGGGTATTGTCAAAGAACTTTCAAGTGTTATCCGTCATAAAGGCGCAAATATTACCCACTTAAATTCTCGTCAGCGCAGCGCGCCTAATTGGGGGGTGCCAATTTTCAGTGCATTTGCCACGGTTACTTTACCTGCAGGCATGCACAAAGATAATGTGATTGAAGCACTTGAATCGATAACCAGCGATCTAGTCGTTGATATCGAAAGTGAATAAAAATTAAATTTTATGACAGGCTGAGGAATAAGCCTGTCATATAATTGTCACATAAACCCCATATATTTTGTTGTTGTACCTTTGATTACCCATGGATAGATCATGCATTCTGTATCACCTACCTCAACGACTATTAGTTACTTTGCCAAAGAATTAAGCTGGCTTTCGTTCAATGAACGCGTACTTCAAGAAGCCAAAGATCAAAATAATCCACTTATCGAGCGACTGCGTTTTTTAGGCATTTTCTCAAATAATTTAGATGAGTTTTTTAGGGTGAGAGTTGCTGATTTAAAAAGAAAAATTTTATTAAACAGTTTATCTGACGCCCACTTTGACGCAGACGAAGAGTTATTAAACCAAGTTAACAAAAAGGTTTTGTCGCTGGGTAAAAAATTCAATCAGATCCACCACCAACTGTTAACGGATCTAGACAAGCAAAACATTCATATCCGCCAGCCAACTGACTTATCTGACTTTCATAAAGACTGGCTAGAAGACTTTTTCAAAGACCAAGTCCTACAACATATGTCGCCTATGTTACTCACCGAATCAAAGGATTATTCGAGCAACATTAATGATGCGATGACGTATCTTTTTATCCATATGCAAGGTGAGAAGTCTCAGTATGCCTTATTAGAAATACCCACTGATAGACTCGATCGTTTTGTCATTTTACCGTCAGAAAAAAGCCGCCGTCATAAAACCATTGTCATGCTTGATGATGTGGTCGAGTTTTATTTGGCTGAAGTTTTTAAGAGTTTTGTTAAGTTTGACAGCATTGAAGGCTATTCAATCAAACTAACACGTGATGCTGAATACAATTTAGATAATGAGATCGAAGAAGGCTTACTCGATAAAATGTCGAAAGGTCTGAAGCAGCGCCTTTATGCTGAGCCAGTGCGTATGGTTTATGATCAAGCGATGCCTGATGAGATGCTAAAGGTACTAAAAAAGCGTCTTGGCGCAAGCCAACAAGATGCGCTCATCCCAGGTGGTCGCTATCGTAATTTTAGAGACTTTATTTCATTTCCTAATGTTGGCCGTAAGCACTTAGAAAATAAGCCGTTGAAACCGCTCACTAGTAGCGCTTTTGCCAAGCATGATAGTGTCTTTAAGGCCATCTCAGAGCAGGATATTTTACTATATTACCCTTACCATACGTTCAACCATATGCTCGAGTATGTAAGACAAGCTGCCTATGACCCTAAGGTCACTCAAATTAAAATTAATATTTACCGTGTAGCCTCCCGCTCAAGACTAGTTTCGTCATTAATTAATGCAGCCAAAAACGGTAAGAAAGTCACCGTCATGGTCGAACTAAAAGCGCGCTTTGATGAACAAAACAACATTGAATGGGCTAAGTTGCTCAGCGAAGCGGGTATTAAGGTACTGGTTGGTTTGCCAGCACTAAAAGTGCACAGTAAGCTCTGCGTAATTCACCGAAAAGAAAAGGGGAAGATTGTAAAATATGCCCACATCGGTACGGGTAACTTCCACGAAAAGACAGCGCGAATTTACACTGACTTCAGCCTATTCACCAAGCACAACGAAATCTGTGATGAATGTGATGAAGTCTTCAGATTCATCGAAACCAGTTATCGCCCATTTACTTTTAAGCACCTACAAATTTCACCATTAAATGCCCGAGAGCGCATTTGTGAGGGCATAGAGAATGAAATTTTAGCCGCTAAGAATGGTAAATTTGCACAAATCACCATAAAAGTGAATAATCTAGTCGACAAACAGCTCATTGATTTGCTCTACAGTGCTGCTCGACAAGGTGTAAAAATTCGTATTATTGTTCGTGGCATGTGTGCACTGGTCCCTGGATTACCGAAATTTAGCGATAACATCTCAGTTATCAGTATCGTTGATCGTTTTTTAGAACACCCTCGGGTAATGGTGTTCGAAAACCAAGGCGATCAGCAAGTTTATATTTCTTCAGCTGACTGGATGACGCGAAATTTAGATCACCGTGTTGAGGCCGGTGTGCCTATTTACGATCAGCACTTAAAGCAATTAATAATCAATATTTTAGAGCTACAATTTAAAGATTGCTGTAAAGCAAGAGTCATAGATGTCGAACAACAAAATAAGTACGTTGCCCGCGGTAACCGTAAGAAAGTACGTTCACAAATTGCCATCTATGATCTCTTGAGTAAATGGGAACACAATTATGCACAACACACCTGAGCCTGCGAATTTTGCAGCGCTCGATTTAGGCTCTAATAGCTTTCATTTAGTCATCGCCCGTAAAGTTGAGGGCAGACTACAAATTCTTCATAAAGAAAAGCATCGCGTGCATTTAGCTGCTGGTCTCAATGAAGAATTTGAACTCTCAGAAGAGGCCATTGAACGTGCCATGTTGGCTTTTAAGCAACTGGCACAAACTCTACAAGGCTTTAACCCAGCCAATGTCGAAGTTGTCGCGACCTACACGCTTAGAAACATAAAAAATCTAAAGCACTTCTTGCAACAAGCACAAATTCACTTCCCTTTTAATATCAATGTGATATCCGGGCAGGAAGAAGCGCGTTTAATTTACCAAGGCGTTGCAAACTATGTGCATGGTAAAGATAACCGCTTGGTCATTGATATTGGTGGCGGCAGTACTGAACTCGTCATAGGTCAACACTTTGAAGCCTTACAACTAACAAGTCGTGACATTGGCTGTGCCAATATAACCAAAGCCTGTTTTAGCGCAGGCAAGCTCAGCAAAGGTACGTTTAAAAAAGCCGAGATAGCCGCACGACAAGCACTTGAGCCCATCTCTCCCCGCTATCGAAAAACCGGTTGGAAACAAAGTTATGGTACATCAGGCACGATCAAAGCCTTAATCGGTATTGCACAAGCTCAGTTCGACTGTGAATACTTAACACTGCCTATTTTAGAAGATATCAAAGCACTGTTCATTGCCCAAGGCAGTATTGAGCAGCTTGATATTAAAGGGTTAAACCCTGAACGCCATACAAATATCGCTGGCGGTTTAAGCATTGTCATTGCCGCCTTTAAAGAGCTGAAACTAGAGCGCTTAGAATACTGTGATTATGCACTACGTGAAGGCGTTTTACATGAAATGCTAAACTATGATGAGTTTGATTTAAGAGTGCGCACCATCATCGCGCTCGGTCAGCACTACAACATCGACACCGCCCATGCTGATAACGTGTTTGATACCGTTAAACATTTATTCTCACAATGTAAAAAAAACTGGGGGTTGAAGCAAAAAGACCTTTTACAGTTACAGTGGGCAGCACAATTACATGAAGTGGGTTTATCAATTAACTCATCTGGCATTCAAAAACACAGTGCGTATATCGTAATGAATACGGCCCTACCTGGCTTCACGCAGCAACAACAGAGTGTATTAAGTGCTTTGATCCGTTTTCATCGTAAAAAGATCAAACTTCCTGAACTAGATATTTTTAATATTCTGTGTTCAGACACCTTTGCGAAACTCTTAACGCTATTCAGGCTGTCCGTATTAGTTAATAGAACCCGGCAATTAACCGACTTGTCTCGCCCTACTTTGTCTGTAAAAGACAATAAATGTACGGTACTTTTTGATGCGCAACTGCCTGAAGAGCAAGCTTTGCTTTGCGCAGATCTAGAGCAGGAACAACTGTATCTTGATTCAATTGGGATTGAGCTTGCTTTTGTCGTCGGTGAGTAATCGTAAGAATAAAGCTATAGCTTAACCATTAAAAAGGCTGCATATGCAGCCTTTTTAAATATGAATTTGATTAGACAGTCATACTTTTTGAACTGACACCACTGCGAAAATTTCATCCGCATATTCACGGCTTTGTGCAACTAAATCATAAATATTGCTAATAGGCGTTGCTGGTCTTACGGCTGCTAATACAGCCTCAGCTTCTTGCCAGTTATTTTGCTCCACGGCTATCGCCACTTTTAATGCCCCACCAAGTAAGCCTTTGTAATTAAGCAGTGCACCACTTAAATTACTATCGAGTGAGAATTCAGAAATGATGGTGCTTAGTTCCATATCAAGCACGGCACCTAGAATTGACATCAGCCCGATTAAGTACCCCTGCTCAGCCATTTCTTCACCGCCGGGCGCTAAAAACAATGCCATAAAGCGGGCACGCATTAAACCATATTTGGTCAATTCAGCTGGCTTATCAACCCCCAGCTCACTGAGTGCTAAAACCCGAACAAATTGCCTTAGGGCATCTTCACCCAGGTAAACAACCGCCTGAGAAATCGTCTTCATCTCTAACTTTTCTAGACCTGAGCGAGCATTCACCAACTTCAACACCCTAGCCGTTAGGCTCAAGTCTTTAGAGATTTTTTTCTCAACATCTTTAAAGCACAGGTTCGGCTGCGCCGTTGACTTTAATAAATCAAATACCACCAGCTTAGAAGGCTCAACATTACCGTGCGTCAACATTTCTGGTTTAGCAAAAAAGTAGCCCTGAAAATAATCAACCCCAGCACTTTTCAAGTATTCAAATTCTTCGTAGGTTTCAATTCGCTCAACCACAATTTTTATTTTTGGATATAAACGCTTTAGCTTCTTAACCTTCATAGTGGTTTTAAGGATAGGCTGTTCAAGCTCCAACTTAATATAAGACATATGAGGTAACAGCGGCTCCCAACGAGAGTCGGCATCATAATCGTCCAGCGCAAAGCGGTAATGCTGTTTACGTAGTAATTTAACGGTTTCAAGCAATTGCTGAATATTCTGCGAACGCTCAACAATTTCAAGCACTAAGTTGTCAGATTTTAATAGTCGGGGGATCTCTTGCAATAACGTGGTATCAGAAAGGTTAATAAACGCACAATGATTGGCAACCAGCTTTTCTTTACCAACCAAAATAAGTGAATTAAAAAACATTCGCCCAGTGGCTTGCTCATCACTTACCCCGACAGGGAAAGCATTATTTTGCGAATCTCGATAAAGCAATTCATAAGCAAATATTTGCTTTGTCGAATCGAGAATTGCCTGCCTAGCAATGTACTGAGTCGCGGGTTTTGTCATAGATAGTGTAAACCTGATAATGTAATTCTAGCTCTAAAACTCTGAGAATTAATTAGAAATTCTGTCGCATTTTTAAAGGTTACGCCAGCACAAGAGGATGAGCAAACAAAAATACCTTCGTTAGGATCATAATAATTTATTCTAACCCCTTTTAACTTATAAATTTTAACCGTTTTAAAAACGGATTTCATGTCTTAATGCCAAGAGGCGACCTGTACTAACTCTAAAACAGCAACTTACATAAATATGTTTTAAGTTGATCAATTTATTCTTTTTCTTAGGCTTCATACACAGAGCAAAAAGCCCTCATAAGAGGGCGTGTTTTAGTTTACTCTGCTGCAATAAAGTTCATAACCTAATTAGTCGTTATAACGAAATATACAAATTTACCAGCGAATTGTGCCAAAGCAATCAGGCAAGCCTAGCTGTCAGCTATTTTAAACTTAAATCGTATATTCAACGCCAAGCCAGGTGACATACGTTCCACACTCACTTCACCTTGCTGGGCATTGATCAGCTCTTTAACCAAAGCCAAACCAATCCCCGTACCTTGAGTAGCTCGTGTTAACTCATTACCGCCTCGATAGAACAACTCGAATAGCTTTTCTTGCTGCTCTTCAGTAATACCAAAGCCATAATCACGTATTTGCAACTGAATAGATTCAGGCTGCTGCTTAGAATAATGAAAATTGAAATCGATTTTTTGTCTCTCAACATCATTGATCTTGGCTTGATCAAAGAACTTCACTGCGTTATCGGTAATATTAATCACCACTTGCGCAAAGGCATCCATGTCAACCCATAGCAATGCACTGTCTGGATGCTCAAAAGGCTGGTTAATATTGAGAGCAAAGTCGTTTTTCACCAATAACGACGAGACTTTTGATTGGATAACGTCATTCAATATGCTCAATTTTACCCAGTTCGGCTCAACATTATGGGCTGGCTGACTAAGCTTTGAGAGCTGCAGGATATTATCTATGAGGCGAGACAAACGTTCACTCTCACTAAATATGAACTCGTAGTAATCACTGCGATGTTGCTCAGATAAAATTTGCCCAGACTTCAGCATTTCTGAATACATACGAATGGATGTTAGGGGGGTTTTTAATTCATGACTCACCGACGAAACAAAGTTTAAACGTTGCTCGGCTAACTTTAACTGACGTTTGCCCAAAGCATAAAAACCATAGCAACCAAGTGCAATGGTCAGTAATAAGACCCCCATTAACCCTAACCCATACAAGGCCAGACTACTGGTGCCAAACGCCTTAGTTGAAAATGAAATACAATAAGATGGAAACGGCCAGTGCAATTTGCTTTCTTTCAGGTGAACTTGCATCAACTTTGCCGGTAACGACGCTTGTAGCTGTACGTCCATGTCCCCATTTTTCAGCATCTTGGAAACAATAAACGCATCTTCGGCATGACCTTTCTTATCACTGATAGTCAATCCGAGAAATGCATTGGGACGCTTATTGGTCATCACTTCCATAATAAGCCCGAGTAAATAGCGCTGTTTATCTAGCACATAGCCCTGCATTTTTACTTCATCACTGACTGTCACCACACGATAAAAAATAAAGTAATCTGGTACGTCTTCTATCACTTCATATTTTTCAGGTTGTACGATAAAACCATTATTAATTAGCGTTTTTATTTGCCCTGAACGCATTACCACATCGTATAAGCCACGTGCCATTTTGAGGCTTTCTTTTTGTGCCTCACGTTCAGAGAAAACATCATCCGCTTGGATCACATCAGGCCACATCGGGCTATTAAAACGCCCTTGTGCGTCTATCTGAAAGAACCCTACCAGACCTTCATAACGTTGAAAACTTTCGGGATCCGCAAGCGGAGATACTTGCCGCGTGACCTTTTTGGTTTCTGGGTTGTAAGCATACTGGTAATAATCAAACTCCGTGGGAGAAACCGAGTTGGTAATAATCGCTTGTTTAAATAGCCGTTTATTAATGATGTCGCTGAGCTTAGTTGCGCTCTTTTGGTATTTTACAATCTGCTCTTGCTGAAATTGCTGAAACACAAACACACAAACCAAAGACACCGGAATAAATAACAACAAGAAAAAGCTCAGCGTGAAAATTCTCAGTCTTTTTAAACGCTGCTGATAATTGAGCAAAGGTGAAGGTTTTAAGAATGCTTTCATCAAGAAGCCTGCCCGAATAATTGATACCCTTCGCCACGCAGGGTCACTAGGTATTTTGGCGCTTTAGGATCAGGTTCAATTTTCTTGCGTAACTTGGCAATATGAATATCAACTGTTCGGGTATCTATGTGGTCAGTTGACTTATACCCCCACACTTCTCTTAACAGCTCACAGCGAGAAACGGGTGCTTTTTGCTGGCTCAGATAATTTAAGATCTCCACTTCCCGGCGGGTATAGCGCACCGTTTGATTAAATGACTGGCCTGTTAAACTCTGGGTGCAGATCTCCACTTGATCGCAAATGGTTAGTTTACTGTCTTCGGGGCTCCACCCTGAACGACGCACTAAGGCTTTAACCCTTAACACCAGCTCGGACGTCGAAAATGGTTTAGCTAAATAATCATCAGCCCCCAAAGTCAGACCATTGATGATATCTTCTTCACTGTTTTTAGCAGTCAGCATCAAAATCGCTTGGCTTTGCGAGTGTTGGCGTAGCGCATTACAGATCTCAAAACCATTCATACTCGGCAGCATCACATCTAAAATCACACAGTGATAATGGCCTTGCAACGCGGCTTCTAAACCTTGCTTGCCATCCATTTCACTGTCGACCTCAAAACCATGGAAAATAAATAAGTCGGTCAAGCCGCGTAAAATACTGGCTTCGTCTTCTACGATTAACAATTTAGGTTTGATGCTCATAATTCGGTACTCCTTTTTACACACGCGTTACCCTACCCCAGACCTTACATTTTCTTAAGTAAACTTTTGTAAAAAGATCCTACTCAGAGTTTTACTTTTTGTGCCTATTTTACCTTTACCCGCTTTCTTAATATGAGCTCAAACGCCATTGAGGGAAATATCATGAAACGCCTTTTCACATCTCGTCTTTTAAAATTAAGTGCGGTTGCAACTGCATTGACTTTGTTTTTTAACAGCCAAGCAAGCTGTGCCAATGATGATGTAAGCAACAACACAGCCGCTAACATTGATACTTACGACGAGAGTTTCTTCACGCCATTTTCACCACAAAACCTGCGCGATATCTTAGAAAAAATTCCAGGAGCCAATAACCTGCTGTTGGCCATGAATAATAACAATGAAACCCGAGGCTTTGGCTCGTCAGGCGAGCAAATATTAATTAATCGACAACGCGTATCGGGTAAAGGTAATAGCATTAAAAGTGAGTTAGACAATATTCAGGCTAAAGATGTTGACTATATTGAGCTGATCAGAGGGTCGGTATCGGGTCTTGATGTGCAAAGTAATGGTTTAATCATCAATGTCATGCTCAAAGACGACATCAGCACCGCGGTACTATGGAATATTGGGGTCACGAAAACAGACTCTATGCAAGGCAAACCGTTAGGCTCTTTGGTACTAAGTGGTGGTGAAGGCGATTTAACGTATCGCTTTGGTTTTGAAAGAAAGCTTTATCCTACAAAAATAAAAATCAATGAGCTGTTTAGCTCTGCTGACAATGAGCCGACAAAACACTACAAGCGCGTGCGTAAAAATTGGTTCCGAGAAGACATATTCAGCAATAAGTTCAGTTACAAGCACGCCAACAGCACCTCTATGACGCTGAACAGCATGTATAAAAAAATCTATCTAGATAGCGACTTTGACTCGACCTACATTCAACTTGCAGATAACACCACAACGGCGGATAACCTGACATTTGATTGGGGCCTACGAGAATGGGAAATTGGCGGAGATATCAGTCATAAAATTAACGACAAACACAGCTTAAAGCTGCTCTTTATCGAAAACCGCAGTAAAGCCAACGATCAACTTTGGCAGACCATTACCAATGACGATGACAGCACCATGGTGGGATACCAACTCCCTCGACTTTACAGAGAATCAGAAAGCGTCGTGAGAGGCAGTTGGAAATACACACTCAACCAGCAGCATAGCTTCGATTCTGGCGTTGAGCTAGCTATTAATAAACTCGATGAGAACCTGCAGTTTATTGACAACCAAGATGATGTTTATCATTCGACTGAACTTAATGACATCAAAGAAACCCGCTATGAAGGCTTTAGCCACTATAACTATTCAATATCACAAGCAACGAACTTACAGGCCTCTTTGGTTTACGAGTATTCAAAACTGGGTGTCGCTACTGATTTTAGCTTGCAAACCGATACCTTTGAGCAAGCAAATAGTGGCTCAACCCGTTCATTTAATTACTTAAAACCACGTATTAACTTACGCCATGATTTAAATGACGCCATTCAGTTACGTACCAATTTAGAGCGTACCGTGAGCCAATTAAGATTAAATGATTTTGTGCCTCGCTTTAACCGAGAAGAGCAGCGATTAGAAGAAACCAACCCTAACTTACGCCCAGAAGTCAGAGACGAGTTCTCTGTAAGTTTTGAGCGACAATGGCAAGCAACCTCAGGTAGTCTTACTCTGACGCCGTATTACCATAAGATCACCGATCTCATTGTTGAGATCCCACTAGTGAGCTATTCAGGTGAAGGTAATGTTGATAACGCGAAAGAATATGGTGTGAAACTTGAGACTGATTTTGGCCTCGACCCTATTGGCCTAAAAAATACTATGGTTAGTGTCAGTTACACTTGGCGTGACAGTGATATGCGTGACCCATTTACAGGTCAGGACAACAAAATAGCGAGACTAAGCGATAACGAATGGCAAGTTAAAATCAACCAAACTAATCTATTTAACAAAGTAGATTGGAGTATGACACTCTTTGATAAAAGCGCTTCTCCATTTACACGATACGACTATACCAGCACACTGGATGATAAACTCAAAGTCAGAATGGAGTTAGATTATAAGCTATCATCTGACTTGAAGTTAACGCTTAAAGGCGACCGTTTGCTAAGCCGTAAAACCAGAAACATCAGAACTCGACACGACGGCTTATTTACTGAAAATGGTATTTCACAATACGAAGATCGTCGCTTTGAACGCTCACCGCGCTTTACTTTACTTTTAAGCGGCCAATTTTAACGCATCCCTTTCGTCTCAAAAAAGGCACGCTGTTGACTCCGTGCCTTTTGAAACCTACTAGGTATCTTTAAAAAAAGAAGAGAGTAAAGTTATTCTAAAATCCACTTTGAGTGCTGTTCATCTGCACTGCCTGTCGAAGTTAATTGTGGACGCTGCTTATCTTGGTTATACCAAAAATACTGCCGCCAATAGGTATTTTTAATATTCCATAGGCCCCCTTGATAAACAAACTCGTACTCCGCTTGTTTTGGCGAGTTCCATAATTTTCCATACCCTGATGAAGACCCACTATAGCTTAAGAACAATGCAGGTGCTTGGCGACTTCGTAAATAGTAACGCCCTTCACTTGCAGGTACTTTGAGCCACTCCACAGGGTTATTCTGCGCTGTGGTTAAGCGTTCATTATTATTTAAAGCCGATACCGACAACGCCTTACCATCTACAGCCGACTTGATCACAACCGCTTTGCCACTGTCAGCTTGCTGTTTAGAAGGTTGCCAGTCGTTTGGTGGTGTTTGCCAAGTAAGTGACTTCCAGCGCCAGTTATAGGGCATTCCCATATAATCATCGTACAGATCTGCGTATCCGGGTTCTGCTTCAATGTTATATAAGCACTGACGACGCTCAACATCTAATTGCGCAACACGCTCAGCTTGATTGGTTGTGCCTACATTTAATTCTCCCATACAGGCTTCAAGTGTTTTACCTGTCCCAGTTTCACCCGGGGCGAGTACATAGGTATGGTCTCTATGCTGTTGATTTTCATACCATGCAAGCATCGCTTGTTCATCAAACGACAACCAATTGTCTATCAAGGTTTGTGCTTCTTGTCTTGCGTAAGCTTCGCGTGCACTTTTGTCTACGGCCATAGTGCGGATAAATGCCGCCCATAGGTCTTTACTTGCTTCTAAGGCCACAAGTGCAACAGGCTTCATATTACTTGCAGAATATGAATCCCACCCTGAATCAAGGCGAGTATTTTCTTGCCAGATCACATCGCCACTGCTGAAGTCGAGTACATCTTTAGTGTCATGTGTGTGCTGCTCTGCACCTTCTGAACATAAATAGGCTTTTACTTGCCATACTTTTTCGTAGTTATCCGCTGGTAAACGTACCGTATGTTCCGGGCTAAATGAGTCTTGGAATAAGTGCACCGCTCGACCAAACAAGAAATAGTTATGATCTACTTCGGCTTTAGCTGAATAGCCTCCACCATCCCACACTTGAATACGCTTTTGCTCTGCCATTGCGGCATTAACAAAGTGTTCAATAAAGCGCTTTTGACCTCGGTAAGCGGCATCTACACCACCTTGACCACCTATGTCATCATAACGACGCATAAAGTGATCTTGTTGAAGATCGGCAGGTTCTTGCGAAATCGCACTAAAGCAGTTTGGTCCAGTCGGATCCGTACTGGCATTCGTCACATTAAACCCAGCAATGTCCACCCAGCGCTCGCCCACAATGGCTGCATAAATATCGTCATACTTAGGTTGGTAACTCGCATTGTTATTACTTTTAGCTTGTATGCGCTGTACTTCATCATACGCCGCAGTTAAATCAGTGCGCTTCGCCAGGCCATGTTGCCAGTGATATCGAGGATCATTAGGATCGGTTTGAATGATGTGCTCTTGGTCTAGCAATTCGAGTGCCGCGGTACGTGTGAGCCATTCGTGACCCATTGGCATAATGCCACCGCCACCTAATTGCGTGAATGCACTTGCTGACGTCGCACCTAGCAGTGCAATACCAATACTCAGTTTTTTGATATTCATAATTTTCCTTATAGAACGGGCTTAATAAGCTTTTTACAGCTCATTTCCTTAAGCCAATAAAAATCATGCGCATAGTAGAGTTAAAACTTTAAAGTTACAACTATGTTAATAAAAGTTTAAAGGGAATAAGTGAGATTTTTTGATAACAGCCCTAAGCGGTTGGGAGAACTCAGGGCTGGAGAGAGTAAATAACCTGAGCTCTGGATAATAAATCTATCTCCAGCGGCTACTTTCAAGGCTAACGGCGTTTAATTTTCTTGCAATAGGCCAGCTATTGACGCGTAAATTTGCCTTGTTATCCTCAAAAGTCTCCGGCTGCAGACTTGGAAAAATTTTACCAGTTAAATATCAATAACTTAGTAAATCTCTTAACCAAAGCTCAGGTTAAATAAATTACTGGCAATTCGCGTTCGGGAAGTTACTGACGTGAGTCGCAATATGATCGGCGTAACTGTTATTTAAAATCGGCGTTGTGCCGTAATGACCCGCATCTTTACCTATGGTAAAGCTTTGAGATGCACTCAACCCAGATTTGATAAATGCTTCAGCATCCGTTTTTGCATTGCCATAAGCACGCACAATTTTAATGCCATTCGCTTCAAGTTTATTAATCTGCTCTGTCTTGTACTCAGCAGTACGAAATAAGCTGGTTTCATTACTTAGCGATGTGCGCAGATAACCTTGAGGCAAACCCATCCAAGACAACCATTTACGCGTACCTTTGGCATACCAATAAACTCGAGCAGTAAGATAAATTGGCTGATAACCTAAATCCAAATAGCTACGCGCTAAGGTATAAGCCTCGTCCTTTGCATCAGCATAATCTATGCCTGTGTAATCACCAATTTGCTCGGCATCAGACTCTGTTAATGTGCCGTCAATGTCGAATAGTACCGCTTCGGTATTTGGCTCTACGACCGTTAAGAAACCTTCTGTGCCTTTGCCATCAGCTGGTACGCCCGCATAAATACGGTATTGGCCTGCAGACATGCCCGGTAAAGATAAAGTCGCTTTGCCATCGCTATTTGTGGTCGCTGTCGATAGATATTGCCACTGCGAGTCGTTCTGACCACGAATATAAAACTTCACTGTTTCAAACTCTAAGTCTTTATGCGCCACACTGCCGTAATCAAACTTAGCCGTTACTGTAACAGGCTTACCTACCGCGACAATTTCATCGTGGATCATATGAAAGCTTGGCAGCCAAGTAATAAAACGATTTGACCAGTTTTTATATTTGCCGGTTTCAAAGCTGGGCGCTTCAAAACGCTGCTCCATCAATTGTGGTTGCGGGCACTGAGGAAGTGCAAAAGCCGAGGCTGTGCTCAGCAGTAGCGGGGCAAAAAGCCATTTATTACTGTTCATATTCTTTCCTTAAGTAAAAACATCAATTACTTAGAATAGAATAAAAACTCAAAGTTACAAAAATGTTAAATGTAAAATAAAAACTTAATTCATACAAAAAGGCCGCGCACTTTTTAAGTGTGTGGCCTTTTATGTGTGCGTATGAAAATGAATTAGGTGTTGCGCGCTTTAGCCACAATTTCGACTTCTTCAGGCACTAAGAACACCCCTGAAATCGCTTTAAGATTGGCCTGCTTCCCTTCAGGTAGACTAAATTCAAACTTATGCGCTAACTGAGCAAACAAGGTATGAATGATGTATTTACCGAAATGTTCACCCAAGCAGCGGCGCTGTCCTAAACCAAATGGGAAAGCCTTACCCAATTGTTTTTTGCTCAACTCGCCATCTTCATCTAAAAAGCGTTCAGGCATAAATTCATGCGGGTTTTCCCACAGCGTTTCATCTCGGGTAATACTGTAATTATTAATCACCAATGGCGTGTCTTCGGCAAGAAAATATCCATCTAATAGTGTGTCTTTACTTGTTGCATAATTGGCTGCAGGCATTGATGTAATTGAACAATGGCGCAATACCTCACTGATAAATGCTTGTGTATAAGGCAGATCCGCTTTGTGCTTATTCAGTGGCACCGCGTTTTTACCCACCACTTCATCGAGTTCTTTTTGTACACGCTGCTGCTGTTTTGGAAAAGCAGCCAAGTATAACAAGGCCCAGCGCATAGCAAATGCACCAACACCGCCACCAGCTCCCGCAACTTGAGTCAGTGAACCGATGACAATTTCTTTTTCATCAATATTTAAAGCAGCTTTCGTTTGCGCATCAACACTGTCATTGGCAGCAAACAAATAATCACATAAATCACGATACTCGCCCGGTTTATAATCGGCTTTACGACGGTCAACATTGAATGACACGTACTGATCAAGGGCGCTCAAGTTACCGCTAAACTTTTCAATCGCATCACCATACTGAGCGTAATATTTCTCTTGCAGCTCAGTAGGCATCAACTCGTAACGCGTGCTGTTAATAAAGCCATTTGGTAACCAACTTAAGCTTTTCTCGTCAAACAGGCCTTTTTCAAACTCACCAAAGCGATCATCAAACATGACCTTATGTAAAAAGCTAGCAAGCTTAATTGACACTTCGCGATTCGGATCAAATGGCTTGCCCTCATCGGCTTGCCATACCGCTGCGATATCCTCAATTTCAGTGGTCATCCATTGCTCAATGTTATCCCAGCGCGTGGCAAAATATTCACGCATGGCATGGGCAAATACTTTACGATGCACCTGCCAAGGCTCGCCAGCTTCTAACTCTAAAAAGTGCTTTTGTGGTGCCACTTGCAGAATTTTATAGTCGGCTCGTACATTAAACACATCATTCTGTGTGACCAATGCTTCTTTGATGTATTGATAGCCGTTTAATACCACCAAATTGCCCTTGGCTGTTTCAACCGAGTAGATATCTCCGTACTTCTTTGATAGAGACTCGATAATTAGGTGGTATTCCTCACCCCAAAAAAACAGCTGCCCGTCTTCGCTGTTAAATGGGATGTGAGGAATACTCGGAGTCAGTTTGTTAATGTCTAAATTGATTTGTGGTTGCGCCACGACGCTGTCTGTATTTTTCATTGCTCAAATTCCGCTGACTAAAGTTGGTGTTGCAGTGGTCGCTGCACTCGCTGTGAATTGCTCTGATTGCAGATACCAAACGAAAGGAAACTTTTCGGTGATCCGGAAGATCTTTTTACCCTGAGAGAACACCAAGTAGGTGCGATACAACACCAAATCATGACTTGAAATCGCAAAGTGAGGTGCTAGCTCATTGGCATATTCAAATCCCCATGACAGCAAGGTTTTATAAGTTTCAACCTGAAACTTTTCCCAAGCTTTGCCGATGGGGATCTGAGAATGAGTCAGGGCGCGAGAAAAATTCACGTTCATGTTTCCGTGATAAACCAAGGAGTCGGCATACAGGTACGGCAAGCCTGAGGTCTCGCCTTGCAATAAAATAACCCGCCTTTGGCAATGTGTTTCAGCTTGTTGTTCACTCGACGTTGTGGCGATCGTGTCACTATCAACATCGGCTTCAAACAGTTTATTCACCACCAACTTTTCATCGACAATACTTTCGATTAATTGGGTTACTGTGCCATCGGTGCCTAAGATGATTTTTTGCAAATAGCTTAAACGACTTAAATTAAAGCGGTGTGGTTGCAACGCATCATTTAGATTGCACAAGCACTCATCGGTTAGTCGGATCATAACGTTTTCCCGTCCCTGAGCAGCTATTTACTGAGCTCACGTAAGCCATCAAGGCGTAAACGTGAGAGTAGTTTTTGGGTGATCAAAGCCAACTCAAAATGAATGATGCGTGGCCAAGAACTGATATTTGGAAAGCCTAATAAGAACGAGCGCGCTGTATGAGTCATTTTATTTGGGCCATCTAAACGGTATTGCACTGCAAACTGCGGGTTATGCAATAGCTTTACGCGCAACAGTGGATCTTTAAACAAGCTAGGGATCTCAGGCATGCAGCCAACCAGCTTTGCCATAGAATCCATGTAATGGCAGTAGTTCACCAAAGAGGCCACATGTGGGGTGATCTTATACTCCGTCTGCCAGTGTTCGGTATCGTATTTAATGATGTCGACCATTTCTGATAGTGGTGGTAATGGTTTCTCGCCACTGGCCAGTTGTGATAAATAACGACATTGCATTTCAGCAATAACCGGAATGCCCCCTTGTTGCGGACGAACAAAACCGATAAACGACAGTGAGTCACCCATTTCAGGAATAAACATTTGTTTATACAAATCACGCATATTGCTGATACTTACGTCTAAAAAAGGGAAGCTCAGTTGATAGCCCGTGCAAAATACCACAGCATCAATTTCTTCACGTGTGCCATCTTGAAACACCACGGCATTTTTTTCAAAACGTACAATACCACCAATATTAGGCACTACTTTTCCATCGGCGATTGGCCTGAATAGTCGCTCATTTTTAGTGACGGCCTGATGGTGAGAAGGGCCTGATTTTTTCAACCACTCACCTCTGATCCGTACATGATCGTTACGGCTATTCACATACTTATTGAAAATACCTTTGGTGATCCCACCATGATAACGATGAGGTAATTTGTTCACGATGCGTGATGTTAACCAGCTGGTATCTATGGTGAAGTAAGGATCTTCTTGGAACGCCATATAGCGTGGTGCCACCGCTGGGTAACGGCGCAGCGATAAGATACATTTACTCGAAACTTCTGAAATCTCAGAAGTAATGTCGGCACTACTTTCCCCCAAACCGACACATAACACACGTTTACCGGCATATTTGTGCTTATCGCGGTAATCATTCGAGTGCTCAATTTCGCCCTCGAACATGTCTAAACCAGCAAGCTCAGGCAGTTTTGGCTTTTGGAAATGACCCGAGCAAACGGCAACCATATCAAAGGTGTCAGTTTGTTCAGCCATGCCATGTTTCGTGGTGACCTGCCATTTTCCCGCTTGCTTTTCTACCTTTCGTACTTCGTGATCGTAATGAATGTATTGACCTAATTCGAAGCGGGCAAGGTATTCGCCTAAGTAATTAACGTATTCTTTTTTAGACCAGAACTTCAGCTTTTGCTGACTCGGCACGTAATCTGAATACGCCATAAAGTAATTAGAAATGGTTAGGTGCAAATCGTCATAGATTTTTTTATCGGCAAATACACCACCAAAGCTTTCTGCTTTTTCAAAACAGACAACCTCATGGCCCCCGTCTGTAAGCTGTTTGATGGCGGCAATGCCTGATAAACCAGCCCCAATGACTGCGATTTTTTTTCTCATTTTTCATTCCTTGTTTAACTAGGAGGTGCCTGCAGATGCAAGCGTGTTACGCCTCGCTCATCGTGATCTGGGTGTTATTTTCAGATCCCGATTGAGCAGACAACCCAGATAAGCATTGACGCGATAATTTTCCGTTGCGATTACGAGGCAGTGCATCGTGCACTATCACCTGCTCTGGCAACATGTATTTAGGTAAACGTTTGGCACAGTGAATTTTTAGGGTTAATAAAGACGGCGCATCACCCTCTACGGCAATATGCGCATGGAGTGTTTTTTGGCTGCTGAGCTCAACTAAACACTCTTTCACTGCTGGATGCTGGTAAATAGCGCGTTCAACTTCACCAAGATGAACCCGATAACCATTCACTTTCACCATATGATCTTGGCGACCGACATACATCAACTCTCCCAGCTCATTGAAATAGCCGATATCACCTGTGTTATAAGCTTCTGATTGCAGATCTGCGCGCCCCCAATAACCGCTGAAAACAGTCGGGCCAATTACAGTAACAAACCCTTGCTCGCCCGCAGGCAGTGCTTTACCTTGTTCATCACAAATTGATAGCAAAGCATTGCTGGCTGGGTAACCTATAGGCAGCTTGTCTGGTACTACCCGAGGAACTTTGTAGTAACTACATACATTGGTTTCAGTCGGGCCATAAAAGTTGTAAAGCTCGGCATCGGGAAACGCTTCACGAAGGTGTTTAAGCGGTTTAATCGCAAAAGCTTCACCAGCAAAAATAATGGCTCTAAGCTGCTGGCAACGCTCTGCAAAGTCAGCCTCAGCTTCTAGCATCATCACCAATGCGGTCGGCACGGAATACCAAATACTGATCTGCTTTTGGGCCACAAATGACACTAATTTTTGTGCCACATAGCTGTCGATTTCAGATACCAAATGAACACTTGCGCCTGATAATAAAGCCACATAAATATCAAGCACCGATAAATCAAAATGCCAAGGGGCATGATTGGCAAAACGATCTTGCACTGTTGCATTGAGTTTAGTCGCCGACCATTCAATAAAGGCAAGGGCATTTTCATGACTGATTTTGACGCCTTTTGGCACGCCAGTTGAGCCAGAGGTGTAAAGCATATACGCCAAGTCTGTACTTTTACCCTGTTTTGGTAAGTTGAGCTGGCTTGGTTGCTGAGCAGTAATATGTTGCCACGTGTGCACATGCAATACTGAGCTTATTAGCGCATCTTCGTCTAATACCACAAAGTCGCATAAAGCATTATCACCGCGCTGATATTGACTAAACTTAGCTTTATTGGTGATCAATACCTTCATGTCGCAGTCTTGACGAATAATATCCACACGCACTTTCGGATTCATTGGATCGATTGGTACATAAACGGCATTGAGTTTACTCACCGCCAACATGCCAGCCAGTGCTCGACATGACTTATCACACCAAAGTCCCACTCTATCACCCGCTTTAACGCCAATTTTTTGCAGCAGCACAGCAATTTGAGTCGCCCTGAGTTGTAATTCACCATAACTATACGACTCTGTGCTATCGCTCACTGCCAGAGCTTGTTCACCTGCACGCACTAAGCCTTGGGTTAATACTTGATTGAGCAATTTCATAGTAGGCCCAACCTATTGCAGATGAGTTCTCGTTGAATATCAGATGTGCCTGAGAACAACACCGAACCTAGGGCATCACGAATGCTGCTATCTATGCCGCTTTCTTGTAAGTAACCGGCCGCGCCATGAATACGAATGGCGTCAATACCCGATTGCACAAACGCCTCGCTGATAGCTAACTTACTTGATGCCACTGCTTTGGTGTTATCAACGTCTTGCGACTTTTGCCAAGCCGCAAAATACAGCAATAAGCGCGCACTTTGTAAACGTACTTCCATATCGGCAATACGATGTGACACTGCCTGAAATTTGCTGATGGTTTTATCGCCCTGCTTACGGGTATTAGCAAACTCAATGCAGCGCTCTAAATCGTTCTGCATCACACCAATAAATAAAGCAAATAAACAACAGCGTTCCCAATCCATAGAAGCGGCAAAAATACGCGCCCCCTGCCCTTCACTGCCTAGTACATAGTCCTTATGCACTTTTACCTCATCAAAAAAAACTTGGTTTAGCTGCGCCGAATCAAGCCCTAACTTTTTGTAGCTTTTTCCTACTTCAATGCCAGGTAAATCAGCAGGCACAACAAAGGCTGTTTGTCCTAAGTAGCCAAACTTTGGGTTAGTAGTCGCATAGAGAACAAAGTAGTCGGCTACACTGCCATTAGTCACATAAGACTTAGCGCCATTGATGATGTAGTAGTCACCCTCTCTGGTTGCCTTGGTGGTTAATTTGCCAATATCTGAACCTGCTTCAGCTTCAGAAATGGCATTTGCCGCAATTTTCTCACCGCTGGTCAGTGCCGGTAACAATTCATGTTTTAGTGTTTCACTGCCATGTTCATAAATCGGCATAACGCAAGCAAAGGTGTGCGCAGCACCGGCAAATAAAATGCCGGTATCTGCACAACCTTGACCAAGACCCTCTAAAATTTTAACTGTGGTTAAAATGTCGAAACCACTGCCACAAGGCGAGTAGCGGCTATCTACGGGTAAACCGTAGTAGCCAAACTCACCCAGTGAATGCCAAGCTTCCATTGGAAACTCGCCTGCAGAGATCTTCGAAAAGTCGAGATCTCGTGCAAAGCTCAAGGCGTGCTCATGTAATGCGAGCTGATCCTCATTCCACGCAAAGTTCATGATCTATCCTCAACCAGCCATTTGTTTGCGGTCGTATTCTTCAATGGCATTTCTAAAGATGGTCGGGGCTTTCCATCCTTCACAATCAAAGCAACAGCCACCTAATAGACGGATGACTTCATCGCGTAAATCAGGGTTTTGCATTTGATAGCCAAAGAAAATTGGGTAGATCCAGAAGTAACGAATAAGATCTGCAGCAATTTGCTGACCGCCATTACTCCAATCGCGATATTCGTAGAAAGGCGTTTTCCAATCGTTACCATCGATGGCACGTTTAATTGCATCGGCAGCCTTAATACCCTCTTTCATGGCGAATGACACGCCATAAGAGAAAATTGGATCTAAGAATCGATGCGCGTCACCGATACACAACCAACCATCACCGACAAACGGCTCAATACGGTAAGAGAAGTCTGCCATAGATTGCGATTCACCTACGCGCTCTGCGTTTTTGAAACGGCGTCTGATCTCCGGACTGATATGCTCCATACCCCATTCGATGGCATCGTCTGGGTTTTTACACTCTTTGTAGTACAAGTCTTTCGGGATCACTATCCCTAGACTATCTGTGTCTGGCGAGATTGGAATGATCCACGACCAGTGATACTGCTTTGAATATAAAATGGTGGTATTCGTTGAGAAAGGCGGTAAATCGCGCTCAACATTTTTATAATGTGCAAAAGAAGCGATCTGCTGTGAAAAGAACTCGATTTCACGTTTTCCTGCAATGCCCTTGCGCGATAAAAAGGTATTTTGACCACTGGCATCTACCAGTACCTTTGAGCGTACTTGACGCTCAACGCCATCGGCTTTATAAATCGCGCCAACCACTTTTTCTTCATGTTTGATCACGTCTTTAACTAAGCCTTGCTGATATTCAACGCCATGCTCTAGGGCTTTACGCTTTAACATGTTATCGAAGTCGCTACGGCGTACCTGCCAAGTCGGCGCTAAGATAGGAATAAAGAACTCATTTTTTGATAATGAACCAATCACGTTCACACCGGGTTTGTCTGGGAAGCCTGCTGCATTCATTTCATCCGCCAAACCGAGATCGCGTATGATCTGCCCCGCATTACCTGTTAATGATTCACCAATGTGAAAGCGCGGAAACTCATCTTTTTCAATACATAAAACCGATAAGCCTTTTTTGCGACACTCTATGCCACATAAGCTGCCTGCTGGGCCACTGCCAATAATAACGACGTCGTAACTTTTAAACTGATCCATTACATTGCTTCCCTATTTAAGAAATCTTCCACTACCCAAACAAATTCTTCTGGGCGTTCAGAAGCCGAGAAGTGACCACAGCGAGAAAGGCGAGTAACACTGGCGTTATCAAGTAGCTCAGCGGCTTTTTCACTCCATTCTGGTGGAATAATTTGGTCGTGGTTACCTGCCACAAATAAAGTAGGTACCATCACCCCATCAAAGGTTTTCGCGATAGATTGACGCGCATAATCGTCTAAGAAGCTGTGATAGGCAGGGCGAGACAGAACATCATCAAGTAATGACTCTAAGGCTGGTGTCATCTTTGGTGGGTGGTAATAAGCGGCTGCCAAGAATTGCTCTGGGTTTGACGACATTTTCTTTAAGTCGCACCACCAGTTTTCGACGTCTTCAACTAAACCAAAGCCACTACAAACTAGGGCTTTTACTTTTTCAGGGAAGCGACGGGCAATCTCAGTTGCAATCATGCTACCTGCAGAGTTTGCCACCAGCACCCACTCTTGCTCTTCAAGCGTTGCAAGGTATTGCAATGTAAACTCAACATGATCAACATAAGATGGCGCTTCATTAGCACTTTGGCTCAACCCAAAACCCGCTAAATCAAGCGCCACGGCATTGTGACGACCTTGTACTGAACGCAGTGTTGAAGACCAAGATGTCGAAGGATTGCCAAGTGCAGGGAGTAAAATCCATAAAGGCCCATCGCCTTTGACTCGCAATACGTGCTGCTTAAAGCCTTCACCCGCATCCACCAACTCACTCTGAATGCCATAGCTTTCCTGTAACTTAACCAGGCGCTCTAGCTCAGATACCGATTGCTCAGCCTGCATCTCATCTTTTGTGCTTAAGGTGTTAATAAGTGCTGCAAGTGTTTCTATATTCTCAAAATGCACAGGGGTAATATCGTGCTCAGGGATCTTCGCACCATAGCGCTGATCTACATGCGCAAGTAATCTCACCATCGATAGTGAGTTTAAAATACCTAGCTCTAAAAGCGGTGTGTGCTGATCTAAATCAGGTGCCGCACCTTCAAGTAATTCGTTATTTATAAAGTCGATTAGTTCTTCAATCATGCTAGTTTCCTGTCTAGTCTTTGCAAATCCTTCAGCCACGACTTATTTGCTTTGAATAATAAGCGATGCCGCGAATGTTCGGGTTCAGTTTGAATCTATTAAAAACCTTACAGGGAATGTTGATATAGCCATATAGCCCCTGTGGACTATGGCCTTGGTCCGTTGGGACTATAGGAATGTTCTACGCTTAGCTATACCTTGATGGCTCGCTATCACAGTTAGGAAGACTGCAATGCAGCAAACTAAAAATCACTTAGTCAGCCCGGTTAGTCGCGCTGATATTCCTGAGTTAGAGCCCATTTTGCAGGGCATTGAGAACAATCTAGGGTTTATTCCAAACGGCATTTTAACCATGGCTAAAAACCCTATGCTAGCTAAAGCATTTGGGCAGTTGTTTGGGTGCTTAAGCCAATTTGAACACATCAGCACAGAACTAAAATGGGCGATTGCCACCATTAGTTCTAATGCTGCGGGGTGCCAATATTGTCAGGGGCATTTCTCGCATATCGCTAGTCGCGTGAATGTGAATCGTGCCAAGGTGTTGGCCGCATTTGAATTTGAAACCAGCATTTTATATGAAGATGCTGAACGCGCAGCACTTCGCTTTGCATTTGCTGCAAGCACCTCGCCTGCTCACCTAGAAAAACACCATTATGACGACTTAGGCAAGCACTTTAGTGAAGCAGCAGTGATTGAGATCTCAGCGGTCATCGCCATTTGTGGTTTTTTAAACCGCTGGAATACCACTATGGACAGTCAACTAGAGGCCGATCCAGCGGCTATCTTGGCTGAAATTAATCAACTAAGTCGTTTTTCGATGTAGGAGCTGTTATGCCTGATATTACATTTATTGATTTTAGCGGCAATGAAACCACCATAGATGTGCCAGCAGGGACTTCTTTAATGCAAGCCGCGATGGAAAACATGATCGACGGCATTGAAGCTGAGTGTGGTGGTTCAGGCAGTTGCGCAACTTGTCATTGTTATTTAACTGACGACTGGCAAGGCAAAGTAAACGAACCAAATAGTAGTGAAGCAGATATGCTAGAAATGGTCTCAGAGCCGACGGAGTTAAGTCGTCTAAGTTGCCAGGTTTTAGTGTCTGATGAACACCATGGCTTGCAAGTAAGATTACCAGAATCTCAATACTAGATTTGGATAATCTGAGCGTTAGCCACAAAATTAAAGGATAACATCATGGCAAGATGCATCATCATTGGCGGCGGACATGCTGGCGCGCAAGCGTGTATTAGCTTAAGGAAAGAAGGCTGGACTGACGAAATTGTTTTGATCAGTGATGAACACAGCTTGCCCTATCATCGCCCACCGCTTTCTAAAAATTATTTATTGGGTCAGGTAGATGAAAAAGGCTTATTAATAAGACCTGAGCAAGCCTACCAAAAAGATAACATCACCCTAAAATTACGCACTCGAGTGGCAAGAATAGAGCCCGCTTTACAAAGTGTGGTACTGCAAAATGGTGAGCGCCTAAGCTATGACCATTTGCTACTGTGCACGGGCAGTCGGGCGCGTAAAATCACTTGTTCAGGCAGTGAATTAAATAATGTTTTTTATATAAAAACCCTGAAAGATATTGAACAGTTAGCCACACGGCTTAGCACAGATAAACAACGTATTTTGATGGTTGGAGGCGGCTACATTGGTTTAGAAACCGCTGCTGTACTCAATAAAATGGGCCATCAAATAACACTACTAGAGCAAGCGCCGAGATTGCTTGCTCGCGTTACCGCTCCGTTTATTTCTGAGTTTTATCAGCAGCTTCACCAACAACAGGGCGTAGATATACATACCAACACACAAGTTTTAGCATTCACCGGTGAGCAAACCGTGACTGGGGTGCGTTGTAAAACACTTACCCAATTAGACGCTCCTGAGCAGTATTTTAATGCCGATTTAGTCATTGTTGGTATTGGCGCCGAAATTAACACTGAGCTTGCTGAACAAGCTGGATTACTGGTGGAGCAAAATGGCATTGTGGTCAATGAACTATGCCAAACCACAGATAAAAATATTTATGCTGCAGGCGATTGCACCATAGGTATTGAGTATCACAGTGGTATCGCAACACGTATTGAATCTGTGCCAAATGCGTTAGCACAAGCAAAAACTGCTGCTGCGACTATATGTGGTAAACATCAGGCGGTGACGTCAGTGCCTTGGTTTTGGTCTGATCAATACGACTGTAAAATTCAGATCGCAGGCTTAAATCATGGCTATGACAACACTGTATTACGTCAACATTCATCAAACAGTTTTTCATTGTGGTATTTAAAGCAAGGCCGAATCATCGCAGCAGATTGCATTAACACGGCTAAAGATTTTATGGCCGCAAAAAAGATCATAGATAAAAAAATCTCTCTGCCTATCGACATGATAGGCAATACCGATATTGATTTGATAAAACAACTATCAGGTCGCTCCCAAGCTATTTAGTCTTAAATCCATTCATTTCAACCATCCAACGCTAATTAAGCCTAGTGTTTGAGCCCGTCAGGGCTCTTTTTTTCTCAGCTAAAAAAGCCACAGCGGTTTGCCTCGCTGTGGCCTTTAAATTTTGTTACTCGGTTTAAATTGATTTTACAACTACGTTAACTTTTACATTACCATCTAACCCGTGCTCGTTAGCCGCATTGCTCGAGTCTATACCATGATGACTGTGATAAGGCTTTGCTACCCCAAAGTCTTCTAAAATGCTATACAAACAAGGTAACACCAGCAGTACCAAACAAGTGGAGGCTAAAATACCAAACACAATGCTGGTCGCCAGCGGAATTAAGATCTGCGCCTGCAAACTAGTTTCGAACAATAATGGCGTCATACCCGCTATTGTGGTCACTGATGTTAACACCACCGCACGAAAACGGTCGTGACTTGCTTGAGCGGCAGCATCTTGTACTGACAAACCCTCTTTGACACGACGCTTCACAAATTGCACTAACAAAATTGAATCATTAACAACAATACCTGCCAACGAAATAAAGCCCATTAGCGAGGGCATCGAGAAGTTAATTCCCATAATAAAGTGACCTAAAATAACGCCTATCATGGCAAACGGAATAGACACCATGACAATTAAAGGCTCAATATAACTTTGGAATTGCAAAGCCAACAGCAAGAAAATACCTATCATGCCGAGTAACATAGCGCGGCGCATAGACGACTGGGTGATCCCCGCATTTTTGACTTCACCTTCAATACTGTAAGCCATATCGGGAAAGCGTGAATTGAGCTCAGACAGCCAGCGTTTTTCGACATCTTTGACCACCGCAGAGGCGGTATTAAGCTCACTGTCGATATCAGCGAATACAGAAACCGTCGGCATATTATTCACGCGGTTGATCACCGCAAGCCCTCTGGTTTGCTCGATATTAACTAGCGCAGCTAAGGGAATGGCAACTTGGCTTTTTGGATGAATAATCAGAAAGTTATCAAAATCACTGTATTCGTCCATGCTTTGCGCTGCCAGTTTTACTGTCACTTCGTAATTTTCGAGCCCAACATGAATGTCAGATAATTTGCTGCCTTGAAATGCTGGCCTAAGTTGCTGGGCAATGTCCGCAGAGGTAATGCCCGTAACTAATGCATCCGGTTTAAGCGTCAAGGTAAACTCAGGTTTGCCCGGCCTCAAATCGTCGGTAATATTTTGCACTCCAGGATAACCCTTTAACCAGTTTTTTAGCTCATAGGCTGTCCGACTCAACTGCTCTATGTCGTCAGACTGCAAACGAATATCGACCGCTCTGCCCTGCGGTCCCAATTTAGGCTCTTTGAACGATAAGCTCAGCGCCTCTGGTACATCACCTAATTCTTTGCGCCACAGATCCGAAAAAGCCTGCAAATGGGTATTGCGCTGCTCGGCACTGAGTAAATCCACAGAAATATAGGCCAAGTTGGCTCCTTGATCTTGGTAGTCTGGGTTTTGCCCATACACCACAGTGCTGGCAATCACCAACTCGCCGTCTTCTTGCTCGCTGAGTTTTGCATTGGTGCGCGCCAAAGCTTGCTCAATCTTTCGCATGGTTTGCTGGGTTTTAACCAACGGCGTGCCATTTGGCATTAACAAACGCGCTTGTAATACATCACCATCAATATCAGGGAACGCGGTAAATTTCAGCACGCCAGAAATCAACATACTCAGAGACAATAAAAAGGTGGCGATCACCGCTCCAAACACCAAGTAGCGATAGCGGATCAACACATGGTTCAAATGCAATATCTGCTGATTCCAATGGGTAAACTTAGTTTCAAACCGAGCGCGAATTGCACCAACACGTTGTGCCCATTTTCCGTCTTTGCTTTTACTTTGTAAGGCATGACTTAAGTGGTTCGGCAAAATAAAGAAGGCTTCAATCAAAGAAACAGTGATAACAGAAATAAGCACAATGGGGATCACTTTTAAGATCTGCCCTAAATTACCCTCAATAAAGATCAAACCAACAAAAATACATAACGTAGTAACAAAAGAAGAACACACGCCAGGCAAGACGACTTTAGTACCTTGAAGCACGGCATCTTGCACTTTTAAGCCTTTTTCAATATGCGAACCAATAGACTCAGCGATCACGATGGCATCGTCCATTAAGATCCCAAGCGCCAATAACAGCGCCACCATAGAGAGCATATTGATTGAGATCCCTAAGTGCATCATTAGAAAGAAACTCGCTAAAAATGACACAGGTAGACCCATCACCACCCAAAACGCATATTTAAAAGAGAAAAACAGCCACATTACAAAAAATACCAACAACAAACCTTGCCACGCATTGGTGAGCAACAGATTGATCCTGTCTTTAACTAAACTGGTGTTGTCGTTGGTTAAGGTTAAATGCACCCCACTAGGCAAACTGGTTTGTAACTTTGCCAGCACCGCTTCGGTGGCATGTAGCACCCTTAAACTATCTTCGTTGGTGTTCTTTTTAATGGTGATTATGGCCGCTGGCACACCGTTAAAAAAGATCTGCTTTTCATCGCGTTCAAACGTATCGCTCACTTGCCCTAAATCAGCGATGCGCACATGATTACCTTGTGTGCCTGTGCTCACTACTACATCTGCCAACTGCTCCGCAGAGCGACGTTCGTCTTTAATACGAATTTGCGTGTCGGCTTCTGAAGTTTCGAGCACACCGAGCGGCAGTTCGATATTCTGCGCAGTTAAACGCTGACTCAAGGTTTGCAAGCTCATGCCGTATTGTTGCAGCGCGTCTTGCGATGCTGTCACACGCAGTTGATGTTTCGAAAAGTCGTTGATTTCAACAATCGGAATGTCTGGATGGCGCAGTAAAGTCACTTTAACTTGCTCAGCTAAGGCTTTTAACTCAACGCGCGATAAACCGTTGTCTGCTCCATTTTGTGCCGCATGAGTGCTCACAGCGACACTCACCACATCTTGTGTACGCCCTCGCTCGTTTATGGTCCATTGCTCAACCTGAACAGGAAAATCATCTATGGTGTCGATGGCATTTCTAACGTCAGTACTGAACTGTTCAAAGTCACCTTGTTCAAACATTTTGACCGTCATCTGGCCTACATTTTGTCTTGCCACACAATGTTTTTCTTCTAAAAAGCTGATCCCATCTAAGGCACTCTCTAGACTTAAGCAGATCTTTTGTTCGACGTTTTCTGCACTGGCTCCGGGGTAAGGCACCACGATATCGAGCTGGTACTGGTTGATTTTAGGTAAAGTTTCACGGTGAATTTGCGGTAGGCTGACTAAGCCAATCACAATAAACAGCAGCATTAAAATATTGGCTGCTGTGGGGTGTGCAGCAAAGAAGCGGATCATTATTACAGCTCCTTCACTGATGTCACTGCTAATACGGCATTTTCTGGTACTAACTGTAATTTACTGCCTGCGATCACAGGAAACAGATCTGTGGTGACCAGTTTCGCACCTACTAACTTTTCATCTTGAAATAAGAAATAATTTTGCTGCTTCAGCGCATGTCGCGTATCAAGCTTTTGTAATGTGTTTTGTGCATCGGCTAAAAGCGCATAGCGACCTTTTACTATCGCCCTCGGCACTGCAATGAAGTTTTGTTCTGTGGCTAGTAATGTTACTTTTGCGCGCATACCTGCCAATAGGGGCGGCTTGTTTGCTAACTCGATATTTTTATAACTATCGTCAATGGTAACAACCACCCCAACAGTTTGGCTTTGTGGGTCTATTTCATCACTCATACGAGCAATTTTAGCCTGCCAGCGCATACCTTCATGACCCAATAACTCGACCTGAGCTTGCAAACCTTGTTCGTCAAAATAGGCGGCCATACCTTGGGCGGATACCGTTGTAATATTAGGCGGACGTTGAAAGAATCCCGTAAATTGATGAAAGCTGTTAAAGGTGAATTGGGCATTTATTTGTACTTGCGCCACATCGCTGGCACTGAATAATGGCATGCCCATGGTGACCCATTGCGATTGCTCAATATTCACTTTATGGATACGTCCCGTAAATGGCAGACGAACTTGTGTACGTTCAATCGCAAGCTCTGCTTGTTTCACATCGGCTTGGGCTTTATTGACTCCCGCCTGTAGAGCTTTGATCTCTAACGGCAACAAGCTTTTGGTATTTTCGTTACGTTGCAAGTCTTGCTGTTGCAATAACACTTGTTGCTGGGCTCTATCTAGCTCATTTTGAGATATGCTTTTTTGCTTAAGTAAACGCGCTAAGCGCTCGTATTCGCTTTGCGCTATTTTGAGCTTATTGTGGCTAAGTTTAATGTCGAGCGCATTATTCAATTGTGCGGTCTTCTTGGCTGCAAGTTCGACCTCTGCTGCAGCTAAGTTGGCATTGGCTTTTGCCAGTTGGAGTTGGTAATCACTGTCATCTATAGTTAGTAATAAAGAGCCTTGCTCAAATAACTCGCCTTTTTTTAGTGCTGGATGCACATAGGTAATTTTACCCGACACTTCAGCAATACTATTAAATTTAATATTTGGCTCTACGCGTCCAAAGCCCACTATTTCTGGCTTTATTGCTCGCTGATTGAGCAACTGATAATGCGCTAATTGACCGTCATCAGTCGCAGGCTGATGCTGCATTGACGCATTTAATTTAACTATGATGACAACTAATAGAACGCCAATCGCCACTGCGATAGGCAAGTTCCTTCTTGCACTAAAATTCCACCTCATGAGTTTGTTGCTCCTTTAAGCCAAAAATAAACTGTAGATATAATTCCTTTACACGCTGTTCGCTTTGTATCTCGGCGTCTTCGATTTGCCAAGCTTGCTGACGTAGTGTTTTAAAAATGTAAGGTGATACCAATTGTGTCATCAGTGAAAAAGCCGCTAGCTTGGCTGTTTTATGGTCATCAATGCCTGCTTCTTGTTTGATTAACTCAGGTAAGAATTGCGACACTCGCTCTGGAAATGCACTCATAAAGGCCTGTGCCAATGGCGTGGTTTTATTGAGAATTTCTTCCGCTAATAAATGCACAAATCCGGGGTTCGTTTGCAGGATTTGATTGAACTGACGCATAAAGTGATAAACAGGCCGAGTTTGTGCATGCAAATCATCAAAATGAGAAAATTGCTCGTCTGCCAAGGCTTGGATCAACTCTACGAATAGGCCTTCTTTGCTATCGAAGTAATATTTGATCATCGCTGAGTTTACTTTTGCTTCGGCAGCTATCTCTCGAATGGTGATCTGGCTATACGACTTCATGTTGAGTAAATGCTGTGCGGCAATAACCAGCTTAGCCTTTTGTTCCGCTTTTTTGGTTTCGCAAACAGGTCTTCCTCGAGTAACTTTTGTTGTCATTTTATTATCTCTATATTTAATTAACCAACTGGTTAATTAAATATAAAGTTCATTATTTAGTCAACTGAAGTTTATTTTTTTATTTATAGAATAGATACTTATGCTAACTCTCTTGATTGCGAGTACCAGTTGATGATTGCTTTTACTGCTGCCATAGTTCATAACCTGTAAAGAATACTTCTAGGCTGATTAACAACAGTAAAAAACTCACTAGTTGGCCAACTTTCACTTTTGAACACACATAAGCCCCAAGCGGTGCGCCAACAACAACAATAGGAATTGCGGCCAATAAATATTGTTCTATTTCAGGCGTAATTTCATTGAGATGCCAAGCATTAATGGCGCTGCCCACCAATGAAGTAAATGCCATCACTACTACAGAGGTTGCGGTCGCTTTTTTGATGTCGGCTTGGTAGGCAATGATAAGCAAAGCAAATAATGCGATATCCGAACCAGACCCCACTAAACCGCTAGCAATACCGCCAACAAACCCAACTAATAAAAAGCGTCCTAAGCTAGGCTTTATATGCTCAGCACTCGGTTGATGATGCGCTTTTCGCCACCAGCGCAGCACCATGGTAATAGCAAAACACAAGAGTAGAAAACTGAAAATCGATTTAACCAATAATCTCGGCGCGAATGGGGCTACATACAACAAACTGATTGCCACGCCTAAAGCCGACATAGGCAATGCCATAAAAACGATGTTGGTATAAATAGGAATACGACGACAAAAAATAGTGATTGCTGCCGCAGTCATACCAAAGCTCTGTATCGCCAGAGAAAACACTTTAGCTGTAGCAGGCTCTATGGCTAAAACCTTGGTCATCACAGGAAATGCGACCGCTCCCCCACCTAAAGCTGTTCCACCGGCCACAAAAGAGCCTAATGCCATTGTTAATGCGATCTCAAATTCATGAACTATTTGCAACAATGAATTCGAGAGGCCTTGTAACCAAATCAATGAAGCATAAATCAGCACAGTAAAATAAAATGGCCATGACGATGGTCGTCGTAATCTTTCAATCATGTTACACCTTGATCCCTTTCAATCACCTGTTAAGTCTAACCATATACGTTGACAGATCGTATAGTCTGATAGGACCATCTATCACTCATGTTGCAAAATCAGAGATCTTGAATCACCCGTCATTACCTCACTCAACTGTGTTATTAGATTACATAAAAATTACTAATATCCGTCTATACGGTCTTACTTTGCTCGTTTCCCACCCAGTTTTATGACAATTACTCAAAATCAATAATTTATTCTTTTTTATTCACAATTTCTTCACTTTTAATTGCTATCAATTCCGCATCCATGCTTTAATTAATCACGCGATTAATTAAATTTGAATTTAGTAACTGCACCGCCTGCAGAATTAATATGAATAAATTCATTACCTTGACATCGTATTTTAAGGAGAATGCACATGTTTTTAGGTTGTACTGAAGAGCTATCTAGTATTTTAAAGGCCATAGAGCTGTTAAAAACATCTATAAAAGACCGTTCTTTTGATATCAATATTTTTGAAGAGGTTATGTTTTTTGCTGAAAAAGAAGCGCTGTACATCGCATTAATTGATAAGTCGAACCTGTCTGTAAAAACTGATTATTCAATCGAATACTCACCTAACCAACAACAACAACTGCTAAAAACCATTAATTGCACTAAATTAAACAATGTAAATTTATTAAAAAGCTATGCAAAAGCGAGAAACCCGTTATCTGATATCGCGACATATGATTTAGATAACCAAGACTCTGGATTTGTAACTTTAGTGGCCTTTAATAATAAACGCTCAAACACATCGGCCCCAGCATCTTATTTGATTGAGCTCATTTTACCCTATCTTCATAAAGCACAGCTGTTTAGATATGAATCAATGCGGGCATTTAATTCACCTATTCATTTGCTTACAGGGCGTGAGAAAGAAGTATTAGACTGGATATCATCAGGCAAAACCAATGGAGAGATTGGTATGATCTTAGGGATCAGCCAATATACGGTGAAGAACCATGTCGCGAAGATTTTAGAAAAATTAAATGCGCCTAATCGCTCGGCAGCCATGGCATTGAATAATGAGTTGAATATATAGGGCTCAGCTTACCATTTGAGTGTTGAATTAAATCAAAACCTTGTTGCGCTAAAGCACAACCTACAGGTAATTGTTTTATTATCTGTAGATTGTCATTTATGGCGACATTATCGTGCAAAATATACGTTGAGAAGCAAGGTTATTTTTGCGCAAGGGCGACGAGTGACCGAAACGAAGTTTCGCAGCACAAGGAGGTGAGGTTATGGATACCCGATGGGCGTAGCTACATGGATGTAAAACAACACTACATCCAAAACTTCATTTACAGTGCGCGATGCAAGGTTACTTTTGCGCAAGGTGAAATGAGTAATCTTAACAGCTGTCATGGAGTACTCAATCAACAGAACGCAATATAAAATCGCTGCTACCAAACTGTTTTAATCTTGTGTAGGTCGTCTTATGGCGACAAAGTATTTTTCATTTCGGTAGCACCGACTTTATGTCGGGTAATTTAAATCAACAAGATTTAAACATTTTGTTGCGCTAAAGCACAACCTACAGGAGCTTGGTTTTGTATTCTGTAGGCCACCATTTATACTGAAAAACTAACAAGCTTGCCCGCATGCCCAACCACAGCTCCACGCATACTGGAAGTTGTAGCCCCCTAGCCAACCCGTCACATCAGTGACTTCACCAATAAAATACAAGCCTTTTTGCTTTTTCGATTCAAATGTCTTTGAGCTTAACTCATCGGTGTCTACACCACCCAAGGTCACCTCTGCTGTTCTGTAGCCTTCTGTGCCGTTAGGTTTGATCTGCCACTGGTGAATGTATTTTGCAATTTCATCAATTTCAGTGTGCGTTAATTGATTCAATGCTTTGTCTGGAATGGCTTGTTCGTTGAGCAACACTTCAATAAAGCGCTTTGGCAAGATATTAGACAAGGTGTTCTTTAAAGACTTACTGCCTTGCTCTTTGCGCCATTGATGAATAGCTTCATCTAATTGAAGGTCAGGCAATAAGTTAATCGTCACCGCTTGCCCTGCTCGCCAAAACGAAGAGATTTGCAAAATAGCGGGTCCTGATAAACCACGGTGCGTAAATAAAATATTTTCTCTAAATTCAGTGCCGCATTCACTCGAGACCAAACATGGAATACTCACCCCTGATAAACCATCAAAACGTGTTTTATCATGATCATGTAAGGTGAAAGGCACAAGTGCCGCCATTGTCGGCAACACCTTTAAATTAAATTGCTCTGCAATTTTATAGCCAATCGGCGTAGCGCCCAATTTCGGCATAGTTAAGCCACCAGCGGCTACAACCAGCGACTCACAGGTAAAGACACTCTCAGAGGTAGCTACCTGATAACCGCCTTCTGCTAGCTCAGAGACGTTTAATACTTCATTTCTGAGGTGTAATTCAACGCCCGCCCATTCACATTCTGTCATGAGAATATCAACGATATCTTGTGCGCTATTGTCGCAAAATAACTGACCTAAAGTTTTATGATGGTAAGCAAGCCCATGACGGTCAACAAGTTCTATAAAATCATGTTGTGTATAGCGGCTTAAACAAGACTTAACGAAATGCGGATTACCACACAAATAATTTACAGGACTTGCGCCCTCGTTGGTAAAGTTGCAACGTCCACCGCCGCTGATCAATATTTTACGGCCCGGTTTTTTGCCCATATCAACAACTGCAACACGTCTGCCTCGATAGCCAGCCTGAGCTGCACACATTAAACCTGCAGCACCTGCACCAATAATCACCACGTCGTATTGCAACATATTTTTCTCTGTTTTGCCGAAATCGAGGAGGATTATACCTTGATGGTGGGTCTTTTGTGCAAACAAGCATAAAATTAACACAAAATTACCGCCCATTTACATATATTTACATTACTAGTTAAAACTCTAAATCTTCATTTAAATTTAAAAAAACCTTAATAATCAGCACCTTTAAAAAATAAAAAGACGTTTATCCATCTACATATAACCATTGCACATACATTAATAACCAAACTTACCCTTCCAAAAAATTAACTTTTATTTTACTTTTCTTCCTCGCCGCAGTTTGGCGAAGAAAAACAACAAGTGACTATTGGGAAACTATTATGATAAGAAAAACACCATTTAAATTAGGCGCACTTAGCCTAGCAATGGCCTCTGCGATGGTAGCAGGTTCAGTTTCAGCTTTACCTTTTCAAGACCAAGTAAACACACCTACTGTTAACCAAACAGCGGCAAAACTAAAAAGCCAGTCAACGCTTGGCACTCAGTTCATCATCAAATATAAAGACAACATGCAACAGCAAATGATGATGTCAGCAGAGTTCGGAGAGTTTTCTCCATCAATGATGAATCAACGCGCTCAGTCTTTTGTTAAGAACTTTAAAAGTAAAAAAGCAAAAGTAACACCTCAGTACGTTCGTGCAATGGCGTTAAGCAACCACCACGTAATGCGTGTTAACAAAAAACTATCAGCGCTTGAAGCAAACGAATTAATGCAAGAAATTGCAGCATCTGGCAATGTTGAGTACATCGAAATTGACCAAATGCTAAAACCAACTGCGACTCCAAATGATCCACAGTACTCTGATCAGTGGCACTATTTTGAAAATACAGCGGGCATTAACGCACCAGCTGCATGGGATAGCGCAACTGGTGCTGGTGTAGTCGTTGCCGTACTTGATACAGGTTACCGCCCTCACGCAGATCTAAACGCTAACCTACTACCTGGTTATGACATGATCTCAAACACACTCGTTGCGAATGATGGTGGTGGTCGTGATTCAGACGCGAGCGATCCAGGTGATGCGATTTCTGCAAACGAGTGTGGATACACACACGGTGCACAAGGTTCAAGCTGGCACGGTACACACGTTGCGGGTACGGTTGCGGCTGTAGCAAACAACGGCGAAGGGGTTGTTGGTGTTGCTTATGACTCAAAAGTTGTGCCTGTACGTGTACTTGGTAAATGTGGTGGTTTAACATCTGATATCGCTGACGGTATTATCTGGGCTGCAGGTGGTTCAGTGTCTGGCGTTCCTGCAAACCCTAACCCAGCTGACGTAATCAATATGAGTTTAGGTGGCAGTGGTGCTTGTAGTTCAACAACGCAAAACGCAATTAACCAAGCACGTGCAAATGGTGCGGTAGTTGTTATTGCTGCAGGTAACGACAACGATAACTCAGCAAACTATAACCCAGGTAACTGTTCTGGCGTAGTGAACGTTGCTGCGGTAGGCCGTAACGGTGGTCGTGCTTACTACTCAAACTATGGTTCAAACATTGACGTAGCAGCACCAGGTGGCGCTCAAAGCTTTGCAAATGACCCTGAAGGTGTTTTATCTACTTACAACTCAGGTTCAACAACACCAAGCTCTGACAGCTATGCATATTCTCAAGGTACATCAATGGCAGCACCTCATGTTGCAGGTGTAGCGGCACTAATCAAACAAGCTAAGCCTTCAGCGACGCCTGATGAGATTGAAACGATTCTTAAAAATACGACTAAGAGCTTTGGTGCGACTTGTAACAACTGTGGTACGGGTATTATCGATGCAGCTGCAGCAGTTGCTGAAGCATCAGGCGGTGTAGTTGAGCCTCCAGTAGGTGACAATGTACTCGCTGATGGCGTTGCTAAAACAGGCCTTAGCGGTTCGCAAGGCGGCCAAGACTTCTACACAATGGAAGTACCAGCAAACACAAGCAAAGTAACATTCACGATGAGCGGTGGCACAGGTGATGCTGACCTGTATGTTAAAGCAGGTAGTAAGCCGACTACATCGTCATACGACTGTCGCCCTTATAAAGGCGGTAACAACGAAGTATGTACCATCGATAACCCAGCAGCAGGCACTTACCACGTAATGCTTCAAGGTTACTCTGCGTACACAGGCGTAAGCTTACAAGGTGATTTAACTGCTGGTTCTGTAGGTCCTCAACCAGGTGGTATCACTGAAACGAACCTTTCAGCAAGTCGCAGCAACTGGGTGCGCAAAACTGTTGAAATCCCTGCTGGCATGACAAGCTTCACAGTGACTATATCTGGTGGTTCTGGTGATGCTGACCTATATGTTAGACAAGGCAGCCAACCAACGACATCATCTTACGATTGTCGTCCGTACAAAAACGGGAATGCTGAAACTTGTACGTTCACAAACCCACAAGCAGGTACTTGGCACATTGGTTTACGAGCTTACAGAACTTTCTCTGGTGTGACACTAGACGCACAATATAAGTAATTTCTACCCTACTTATTAGGTCTCTTATAACAAAGCCGAGCTCAGCTCGGCTTTTTTGTGTTTGTCTTTTAGTCGCCATAAATGACGACCTACATATGATTAAAACACTTCGGTAGCAGCGATTTTATATCGCGTTCTGTTTTGGAAAAAGTTGTGCTTTAGTGCAAGATTAAGCCCTACTGCCTGTAGGTTGTGCTTTAGCGCAACAAGGTTTTTTAATTGTCGCCATTAACGATGACAAAACTACAGATTGAGTACTCCATTGCAGCTGTTAAAATTGCTCATTTCACCTTGCGCAAAAATAACCTTGCTTCGCAACGTATATTTTGCACGATAAATCGGTGTTACCGAATTAAAGACTCTTCACAAATTTTGTGAACTCTGGGCCTAAAGTTTCATCACGCATTGCATATTCAACAATGGCTTTTAGGTAACCCATTTTATCACCACAATCATGTACTCGACCGCTCATATGGAAAGCTTCTACTGTCTCTTGCTCCATTAGCATATCGATTGCATCGGTTAGCTGAATTTCACCACCAGCACCAATTGGTGTTTTCTTAAGGAGTGGCCAAATGTTTTTAGACAACACATAGCGCCCTACTACAGCAAGGTTTGAAGGTGCATCTGCAACTGCAGGCTTTTCAACCATTGTCTTGATTGGCGCACTTTCACCAGCACTTAGCTCAGCACCGTTGATATCAGCAATACCGTACTTACTGACATCTTCTTGTGCTACAGGCTCAAGCATGATTTGGCTAGCACTTGACTCTCTAAAACGAGCAATCATCGCAGCTAAATTTTCAGAGCTTTGATCTGCCGAGTACTCATCTAGAATTACATCAGGTAGTACCACAACAAAATCATCTTCACCTACGATTGGACGCGCGCACATAATTGCATGGCCTAAGCCCTTAGCTTCACCTTGACGAACATGCATAATAGTTACGTCTTCAGGGCAAATACCGCGAACTTCATCTAAAAGCTTACGCTTTACACGCTTTTCTAGCGTTGCTTCAAGTTCAAAACTTGTATCAAAGTGGTTTTCAATGGCATTTTTAGAAGAGTGTGTCACTAACACTATCTCTTTAATACCAGCAGCAACGCACTCTTTCACAATGTATTGAATAAGAGGTTTATCAACTAAAGGTAGCATTTCTTTAGGAATGGCTTTCGTCATAGGGAGCATGCGAGTACCAAGGCCCGCTACAGGGATAACTGCTTTCATAATTCGTCCAATTTAGTATTTATCGCCATATTCTTTGGCATTTTCGTTATTTTAACGGCCTTTAGAGTCGAATAACAACCCGTAAAGTACTATTAAAAGCCTTACTCAGGAATATGTATTTCTGTTTTTGGCAATAAAGGAGCTAACTTATTCTTAAGTGCTTGTTTTGCTAATTTATCACCATGTACAAGCTTAATCACGCTTGGCAAACTTTTCATCTTAGTTGCAAACCGAATTAGACCGGCTTGATCGGCATGGGCAGAGTAACCGCTGATAGAGTGAATTGCAGCCTTGATATTTACACGTTGATTATTAATAAACACGTACCCTCCTCTCGAACCATATTTTTGAATATCTCTCCCTAAAGTACCTTTAGCTTGATGACCCACAAATAAAACGTCTGCTGTAGAGTCTGGTAAAAATGCTTCTAAGTAATTTACTATGCGCCCGCCATTACACATACCACCAGCAGCGATCACAATCGCGGGCTGATTTCGCGTTCTTAGATAATTCACCACTGCAACATGCTCTTTGTGATCGCCTATTGTGACAACACTAGAAAAGTCCAGAGGGTGACGACCTTGTTTTACACGACGCTTGGCTTCGGTATCCCACAGTTCTTTAAATTCTAGATAAAATTCTGTGAAATTGGCTGCCATAGGTGAGTCGATAATGACTTCGATACTCTGCCATACTGACTTTTTAGGTGCGCTATGAATAATTTGCTCTAGTTCATACAATAACTCTTGAGTTCGACCAATACTGAAAGCAGGGATAAGCACAACACCATTATCACTAACAGCTTTCTCAATCACTTGTTTTAGCTTTTTAGTACGCTGCTTTCTACCATCATGGTTTTTATCACCATAAGTTGATTCAAGTACGAGCACATCGGCTTTATAAGGAGGTTTTGGCGTAGGTAAAAGAGGCGTGTAAGGCGCACCCAAGTCACCGGAAAAAACAATGCGCTTAGGTTTTTTGCTTTTTTCATGACGTTGCACTATATCAATTTCAACATATGCAGAGCCCAAGATATGACCTGCACGCTGAAAACGCATTTTTGCATCAGACTCGCAGCTTAAATTAATCTTGTACCATTGGTTAAACTCTACCGGCACAATTAGTTTTTGTAACAACTTGAGACAGCTATTAATTAATGTTTGTTCTCGTGTAACACCTACTTTCAGTGCATCTTCTATCACAAGCGGTAATAATTTGGCGGTTGCAGGGGTACAATAAATAGGCTTGGAAAAACCTGCGGCTAACAAATAAGGAATACGCCCAACATGATCAATATGACAATGGGTGATGATAAGCGCTGAGACGGTTTGTATATCAAACTCGATACTTAGAGATTGCCGAGATTCTTCACCTTGGAACAAGCCGCAATCAATGAGCAAGCTAGATTGCTCGCTGATAACCAGCTCATGACAAGAACCGGTTACCCCTTGAGTTGCACCATAGTGCTTTATAATTATTTCGCCATCTCCGCTTGGCATAATGCGCTCCTTTCTCAAACAAGAGCAACAATATCTAAGTTACAGGTTTGGGTAAAGTGAAGAAAGTGATGGTTGATGGTTGATGGAGAAGTGAATTGGATAATTAAGTACTTGATAGTAACTAAAGCAATCACCTGTAGGTTGTGCTTTAGCGCAACATGGTTTTTACAACTCCCCTATATTTGAATTACCCGACATAAAGTCGGTGCTACCGAAACGTAAAACACCTTGTCGTTATGAATAACGACAAAACTACAGATTGAGTACTCCATTGCAGCTGTTAAGATTGTTCATTCCACCTTGCGCAAAAGTAACCTTGCTTCGCAACGTATATTTTGCACGAATACAAAAAAGCGCTGGATAAACCAACGCTTTTCTAGACATTAATGATGCTCAGATTTATTAATCACTACCGAATAAATCTCGAGTATAAACTTTTTCTGCAACATCAGACAGCTCTTCATGCATGCGGTTAGAAATAATTACGTCTGTAGCTTTAAGCTCTTCTAATGACTTAACAACTTTCGAGTTAAAGAAAGAATCACCATCAAAAGAAGGCTCATAAACCACGACTTCTATACCTTTTGCCTTAATACGCTTCATGATGCCTTGAATTGCAGAGGCTCTAAAATTATCAGACCCAGACTTCATTACTAGCCTGTATATACCCACTACTTTTGGGTTCTTTTTCAACACAGATTCAGCAATAAAATCTTTACGTGTAGTATTAGCATCTACAATGGCCCTAATCATATTATTTGGCACATCTTTATAGTTTGCCAATAACTGCTTAGTATCTTTCGGTAAACAATATCCACCATAACCGAAAGACGGGTTGTTATAATGATCACCGATACGCGGATCTAAGCCTACACCTTGAATAATCTGCTTCGAGTCAAGACCATGCGCTTCAGCATAGCTATCAAGTTCATTAAAATATGCTACTCGCATAGCAAGGTAAGTATTTGAAAACAACTTAATTGCTTCAGCTTCAGTAGAGTCGGTAAATAACACTTCAACTTCTTCTTTTCTGGCACCTTGCTTTAATAAGTTAGCAAATACCTCGGCTCTTTCACTTTGTTCGCCAACAATAATTCTTGACGGGTGAAGATTGTCGTATAGCGCCTTACCTTCTCTTAAAAACTCAGGTGAAAAAATAATATTATCAACACTAAACTTCTCATTCACAGATTTAGTATAACCTACTGGAACCGTTGATTTGATTACCATAGTTGCACTTGGGTTTATTTTTAAAACATCTGTAATAACTGACTCAACACTACTTGTATTAAAGTAGTTTGTTTCTGGATCATAGTCAGTAGGTGTTGCAATCACGACAAAATCAGCGCCTTGTAGTGCCGACTCTTTATTTGTAGTAGCTGTAAAATTTATAGGCTCATTGGCTAAAAAGTGAGAGATTTCAGCATCGACAATCGGTGATTTCTTATCTTTTAATAGTTGGACTTTTTTTTCGTCAATATCTAAAGCAACTACCTTGTTATGTTGAGCAAGCAATAAGGCATTAGAGAGGCCAACATAGCCCGTACCAACTATTGTAATTTTCATTAAAATTCCATTATCTGAAGTTCAAAAAGGCAAGATATTTTACAGCATATAATCAGGACTTCAAACAACCTGTACATGGTTTAGTGTTTCAGAGATCTTAAACTGTCTGAGCCGCTGTTTAAATTTATAAAATAATTTATCGTAATTCCGTAAATAACGATCAACACAACAGCTAAACCAATCGGCGGTAGGTTGTGCTTTAGCGCAACAAGGGCTTTATAACTCCTCTATAAATTGAATTACCCGACATAAAGTCGGTGCTACCGCATAAAATACTTTGTAGCCATAAATAACGGCCTACAAAATTACAAATTGAGCACTCCATTGCAACTGCTAAAATTGCTCATTCCACATTGCGCAAAAGTAACCTTGCTCAGCAACGTATATTTTGCACGATGAGTCGGTGCTACCGTATCGTAAAATACTGTGTCGCCATAAATGACGACCTACACAACACTAAACCAATCAACTGTAGGTTGTGCTTTAGCGCAACAAGGTTTTAAAATTGACGGCATAGATAGCGACCCACAAAACTACAAATTGAGAACTCCATTGCGGCTGCAAAAATTGCTCATTTCACCTTACTCAGTAACGTATACTTTGCACAATTGTAGGCGCTGACTTTATGTCATGCCAAAAAAAGCGCGTTTCACCAAAAATGAACCGCGCCTTATTCTATACTCGTTGACTAGCAAACTTTACGCTCGCTAACTTATAAACTCTTATTTATAAGTCAAATACGCTTCTCTTAATCTCGCTAAATTAGCATACAGATAGCTACTAGAATTGCGGCCTTGATTCAAGAATGTGCGCTCCATACTTATACGCGTATACATCTTAGACGCTTGCCCTCTCACCAAGGCATTATGCGACTCACCAACACGGGTTGTTACCCCATGACGCCAAGCTTCATTGCCTTTAATTTGCCCATATGGTGTTACAGATATGTCTTTACGCGGGCTCAATGGAATACTAAAAGCAATACCTACTTGTTGGGCAGCTGTATCGGCCGCATAAATAGCAATATAGCTATCACCAAACCAGAAACGACTTTCTACTTTTACCCCTTCATCAAGGGCCCAGAATTTGCCCATACTGGCATGAAGCGTGATATCTTGCTCTGACCAATTAAATTGATATTCAGCTAAATAATAATCACGAGAGGCATCATAATCTTGATACTCAAATTTAGCGATATTTGCACTTAACTGATGGCGACCGCCAGGGCTGATCCAAGTTGTTTCATTAATCACACCATAATACTCATGATAGTTTCTGAACATACCCACTTGAGTCAGGTTATAAATATTAAAAGGTAGCTCTAACGCCTGATAGAAAACGGCTTGGTCAAGCCCGCCTTTTAAGCGACGCCCATTAAATGTATCACCCTTTTCAAAATCTTCAGTGTTAGCAACCACTTTTTGCATAGTCACATTTACACCAGCACCTTTCCAAAGCGGCACCTCAACATCAGCTCGAAGCGCCAATGAAAAATCATATACACCTAGCTCAGTTGCATAGGTTGCAGCTAATGCAGGAGAAAAAGTAACCCTAGGTAAAAAGTATGAGCTTTTCTCTGCGGTATTACCCACCCACATCATGCCCGATGGCGTTGCAACACTACCTTGGCGAACATCAAGATCTGGGCTTACCCCTTCAGCAATAAACTGACGATAGTTATCAACAGAGCCTTGAATATTCAATAAACCAATATCGCTTTTTTCTAACTGAATTAAGAAGCGCGTATGCTCTTTGGTAATGAACTCACCGATTCGGCCCATCACAAGACCCAATGCATCTAGGTCGTTACGATTAAATACTCTATTCTCGAACTTAACTACAACGCTTGGCGTTTCGTTAAAGCCAATACTGATATTTTCAAAACCATCTTCAATTAAAGCCAGTTTTAAACGGTGTACTTGACTACTCAAAGAAACGTTTTGTTTATTCTTGGGCTGGGAGCTATCAGCTTCCGATTTGTCTACTTTAGTAATCTCTGTTTTTTTAGGCTCAGGCGCTCTTTGGTTAATTACGATTGGCTTAGATAAATCAGAAGGCTCTGAGTTTTTCGCTACAACAATAGCAGGCGCTGGTTTGATTTCTGTGTAGTTTTTACGTGCCTGGCTAGATAGTGGCATAGTAAAGTTAACGCCATAATATGTGCTGTCATTTTCTGAATAGTCGGTATTACTATAAAAACGGCTAGTAAAAGTCAGTTCACCAATATCAAATAGCCACTCTTTCGGCACTGTTAAGCGCGCAGCAGCATTTACCGCTTCGGCATCATGTTCAACCTGCAATGCGAACCAATCTAGCGGCATCCACTCAATACCACCAAACGCGCCATTCAACATGCCAGTTTCATGATCGCTTTTTGCAGCACCAAGTGAAAACCTAAAGTCAGACCACTCTTTTGAGGCTACAGCAAAGTGTGTTCTATATTTATTAGCGGCCCCGCCAATATCTTTACTCCCTACAGCAACACTAAACCAATCTTTAGGAATATAAGGGATTTGATACTTTGCATTGAATGACAAGTCACGAAGCTGCTTTTCTTCCTCCGCCGAAAAACCAAATGTCATATCATGCATCGTACTCGACGCAATAAACCCAGTAACTTCAAGCCCATCAAACAAGCCCACTGAAAAAGCAAAATTATGCCCATCAACGTAATTTTCACCTCTGTAATCAAGCATATTGTTATAGCTAAAATCAATACTACCTGATTCCAGTACTTCAGCGTTGTTTGTATTTATTAATCCAGTAAACCCTGTAAAGTTACGGTATGTTTTAAGTGTTTCATCGGCAAAACTAGGCGCAGCAATAGCAACTAAGCCTGATGCGAGCAAAGGGAGTAGTTTAGACATAAATCCTAAGTCCAAGCGGTTATTATTTGTTCCAAAAATATAACAGCAATATAACACTGAAAGCGGAAAGCGGAAAGGACGAGTTGCGAGTTGCGAGTTGCGAGTTGCGAGTTGCGAGTTGCGAGTTGCGAGTTGCGAGTTGCGAGTTGCGATCAAATTGTACGTGAAATAGATTTCATGAGTCCACCTATCATTTTTGATAATTGCTCAGTTTCTGCAATCCAAGCATTTGCACAATCTTGAGATAATTCATTAATTTCTCTAGCAATATAGAGTTGAGTACGTAATTCACCGCAACTACCTTTCGCATAAGATAAAAACTTAATGCAATCTTTAGCTGTAATTCTTTCATAACCTTCAGCAATATTAGAGGGAATAGATAAACTGGAACGTGTAATTTGATCTTTTAGGCCATATTCTTTAGATATCTTAAAAGCCTTATAAACTGAACAACTTAAATCTAATGAGCGACGCCAAACTTCTAGATCTTCAAATCTCATACCAACCCCTGATAATAAAAAGCCAAATGAGAATTACCTAGTCAACTTGTATCCAGCTAACTCGCCAACTTATATCTAGCCAACTCGCTAACTTGTATCTAGCCAACTCGCCAACTTGTAACTACCTAACTCGCCAACTTGTAACTACCTAACTCGCCAACTTGTAACTACCTAACTCGCCAGCTTGTATCTAGCTAACTCGCTAACTTATATCTAGCCAACTCGCCAACTTGTATCTAGCTAACTAATTACTTAAAACTAACAACCTTCCTATCGTCAGCAATTTCTTGCTCAACACTTGTAGCTTTTGCATTCCAAACTAAATCACAGATTCCATCTGTAGGATTGAAGCCTGTAGGTGCGTCTAACAATAGCTGGCGAATTCTTTCATGTTCAAAATTATGGCAAGCAATATCTAGCGCCTCTAAAAATACATTCAACTCAGCAAGCGGGAGCATAACTTCTTTAGCTGTCATGATACGCTCATGGGTTGTGTTTTCGACGTTATCACCAATAAGTAACTCCTCATAGAGCTTTTCGCCTGGTCGGAGGCCTGTGCATTTAATTTCAATATCGCCATGCGGGTTAGACTCACTCTTAACTTCTAGGCCAGATAAATGCACCATTTTAGTGGCTAAATCTTTAATTTTGACTGACTCGCCCATATCTAGCACAAATACATCACCGCCTTTTCCCATAGCGCCCGCTTGAATAACCAACTGGGCGGCTTCAGGAATAGTCATGAAGAAACGTGTAATGTCTGGGTGAGTAAGCGTAATTGGCCCGCCTTCTTTAATTTGCCTTCTAAATAAAGGCACTACAGAACCAGATGACCCTAACACATTACCAAAACGAACCATACAGAAGCGGGTTTTGTGTATGCCTTTTTCTTTATTTTGAGCAAGGCCTTGTAAGCACAGCTCAGCCATACGCTTAGTTGTGCCCATCACATTGGTAGGGCGCACTGCTTTGTCGGTGCTCACCAATACAAAAGTTTCGACCTTGGCATTAATTGCAGCTTTAGCAGCATAGTAAGTACCAAACACATTATTTCGCACACCTTCAACCACATTATGCTCAACTAATGGCACATGCTTATATGCTGCTGCGTGATAAACCGTTTGCACACCAAAAGCGATCATACAGGTTTCTAAACGGTTTATATGCTGTACCGAGCCCATTATAGGAATCAATTCTATATTTAAACCTTGCGCTTTAATTGTCTCGTTCAATTCTTTTTCAATTGAATAAAGAGCAAACTCAGTTAACTCAAATAATACGAGTTTAGTAGGCGACTGTTTAATAATCTGACGGCAAAGCTCCGAGCCGATTGAACCACCAGCACCAGTAACCATAACTGACTTGCCTTTTATATTGGCATTCAATAAATCTTGTTTCGGCGTTACAGGGTCACGACCTAATAAATCTTCAATTTCGACGTCTTTTATTTCTTCTAGTGTCGCGCGGCCCTCAACAATGTCGACCATACCGGGAATAGTCATGACTTCTACTGGTAAATTTTCAAGTTGAGAAAGGATTTCTTTACGACGCGCTCTATTTTCACTTGGCATGGCCATTAATATTTTTTTAACTTTTTTTCGTTCAATTAGGCTAAAAATGCCACTAAAAGCAATCACTGGAATGCCTTGTAAAATGGCACCTTGTTTAGACTTATCATCGTCTATGAATGCGCTAACATAATACTCATCGCCAGCACCGATTGCAGGTGCTAATTGACGTCCAGCCGAGCCTGCCCCATAAATAACAACGGGTGTTTTATTAATTGTTGCTAAACGGCCAACCATAGCACGAACCATAATTCTTGAACCGCCTACGGAGAGAATTAGAAGCCAAGCATAAATAATTGGCATAGTTCGAGGTATTGATACTTGAGTAAAAAAGGAGGCCATAACCAGAACCACAGTACTAACGACTGTACCAATTAAAATTGCGCCTATGGCATGAGCACCAACATACCTAAGAACAGCCCTATATAGCCCTAAGTTGATAAACACAAATAAACTAACCGGCAGTACTAAAGAAAGAATAAACCAGTTATTTAATTCAAAAAAAGGCGATATGCTATCTAGCCTTACTATTAATGCCAACCAAAAAGCACTAAAGATAAAAGTTGAATCAATTAATAGTGTGAGAAGACGCTTTTTTGAACGCGATGAATTAAGAAGAGATTGGAACCAACTATCCACTGTAAATCCTTGAACTGAAAAACTTCAATCTAATAGGCTAACTATCTAGTCATAGAATACAAATATACACAAAAAATCAACAACTGTCATTTCAGTATTATTAAATAAACAGCTTTCAGTATTTTTACCAATCAAAAGTTATAGCCTGTAGGTCGCGCTTCGACCTAACAAAAAAATAACAAAAGTACGGTGCAATTACTACATCACACCGCGCTGCTTGTTCAGTACTCGCTAACTTTAATCTCGCTAACTCGCAACTTATAGCTTATAGCTTATAGCTCAATTTCAGCCTTTCTGCGCCAACTCAAAAACCTCTTTCATGACTTTAGTGGTTTTTGCAATCTCAGCCTCAGTCAGAGTAGGGTGAACTAAGAACATTAGTGACGTTTCACCAAGCTCTACAGCATTCTTTAATCGCTCGGCAGGTCGCCAAGGTGTATTATCAAAAGCTTTCTCCAAATACACTTCTGAACAACTTCCTTGAAAGCTCGGCACACCGCGTTCAACAATTTCATTTACAATTCTATCTCGGTCCCAGCCGTCAGCTAACAATTCAGGTTTAACAAACATGTAATGTTTGTACTCAGCATGCTCTATATAATCTGGCACTTCAACTAAGCGAATACAATCAAACTCACTTGCAGCTTTATCTAGTTCATAACCATAAGCCTGTCGCTTGGCAGTCCAATCATTCATGCGAGTTAATTGAATACGACCAATTACAGCCTGCATCTCAGTCATGCGCCAGTTTGTACCAAAGCTTTCATGCAGCCACCTAAAGCCTGGCGGATGCTCACGATTATAAATCGCATCAAAGCTCTTGCCGTGATCTTTATAGCTCCACATTTTTGACCACAACTCTTTTGAATTAGTAGTCACCATGCCGCCCTCACCTCCTGTAGTCATAATTTTATCTTGACAAAAACTCCAGGCTCCAATATGACCAATAGAGCCAACTGATTTGCCTTTATATCTAGCACCATGAGCTTGCGCACAGTCCTCAATTACATAAAAGCCATGTTTTGCACTAAGCGCCATAATGTCATCCATTTCAGCGGGCATACCTGCTAAATGCACTACAATTACAGCCTTTGTATTGGGGGTGAGAACTGCTTCAATTGACTCAGCAGTAATGGCTTGACTATTTAAGTCAACATCGGCAAAAACTGGCGACGCCCCCGCTGTTACAATACTACTCGCTGAAGCCAAGAAAGTACGTGGTGTAGTAATTACTTCATCACCCTTACCTACATCTAAAGCTTTTAATGCAATATCAAGTGCAAGTGTACCGTTACCTAAAGCCACTGCATATTCAGTATCAGCCCAAGCGGCAAATTCTTTTTCAAATTCGCGCCCTTCTGTGCCAGTCCAATAATTTACTTTATTTGATAATACAACACGACTTACAGCATCAGCTTCTTGCTGAGTAAAACTAGGCCATGGTGAAAAAAGAGTGTTTAACATTTCAAACTAAATCCATTATGAGGTGATTCGCTAATAATTAGCTTTCACTTTTAACTACAACCGCTGGTGATCCAATCGCAGTAACATTTTCAGGTAAGTTCTTTACAACAGTACTACCAGCACCAATTAAGGTGTTATCACCAACTGAGATTAATTGAATAACTTGGCTACCGATACCAACCCAACAGCACTCACCAATATTTACATTCCCGGCTAATGCTGTATTTGGGCATATATGTGAATAATTACCAACTACAGTGTCGTGTTCAATTACTGCGGCACTATTAATAATGCAACCTTCACCAATTGTTGCAAAAGCATTAATTACAGCCCCCGCAAACACGACAGTTCCAGCTTCAACATTTGCAAATTTGCTAACTGAAGCACATGGGTGTATCAGTGTTGCTAGAGAAAAGTTATGTCGCCAAAGTGCAACACTCTTTTCTTTTCGTATCTTGTTATTACCTATCGCAACCACAACCTCAAGGTTTTTGTGCTCACGTGATAACAAGTCAGAAAAAGTACCTGCAACTGTCCAGTGCTCAATGCTCTTTTTTAATGGGTAAGCATCATCGTAGAAAGTAACTTCGTAGCCTAACTGCCCTGCTAAATCAGCAACGACTTTGCCATGACCACTGGCCCCCAAAATAGCAAGCCTCTTAGCCATCAATACTTCTTATAATGTCAAATGCTTCCGCATAATTTACCCCCACAGTCGCACCACGAAGCCCGGCTAAATTCCGAATAGCTTCTAAAGAGCGAGTATTGGGAAAATCTTTAAGCTGACTCTCGAAACAACTCATTGCTGCCAATTTTTGCTCAAACTGATACTCGCTAAGTGCGATGTATTTTCTGGGAACAAAAACAGCCTCTGCTGTAGGGTGCCCCCACTCAGTTTCGGATAGAGTCTCATAAGCGTATATGTGCTTTACACACTGTCCTGGTACAGGCCGTGCTGCAACGAGACAAGCATTATATATAACTCCGTGATCAAGATGAAGATCTCCTTTATGAGGGATGAATAAAGTATCAATTTGCTTCTCTCTAATCAGTTTATTTAGAGCGGATGCTATTTTATATTGTGGGTACTGCTCCAGCTGAGGTGCTGGAAAATCATAATAAATCGTATCTGTTACGCCCAACAGATCATGAGAGCGCTTAGCCTCGGCCCTAATATTTTCTATTGACTCTGGACTAAAAAGTTCAGGAGCTCCAACGGCCGCATTTGTCATTACAGCAATATAAACCTTGTCCCCAGCTTCCAAGTGCTTCGCAATGACCCCGCCACATCCAAGTATCTCATCATCCGCATGAGGAGCTACAACCAACACACTTTTCATTCTTTTTCTCCCAACTTTGACGTCAACTTCTGTAATTCCATTTTTAATTTAAAGATTTCCAATTCAACGCGATAACCAAGAAGATGGCCAACTTTAAGTTGCTTAATATATTGATGCTCTGGTGTAATCCAAATTAGCCCGGATCCGGTTTGTATCAATGCTTCATGTTTATTAACTTTTAATACTCGGCCTTGTACACCAGTTATTTTCAACATATTTTCAATTCTTGAAGCGAGTATTTTGACTTTGGTTTCTTCATGGAAAGTAAACGCTCCAGGATGTGGTTCAGAAGCAGCTTTGATTAATCTGTCGATTTTATGTGCTGGTAATGACCATGAAATCATACCATCATCCGGCTTTCTTATTGCGTATTCTGTAGCTAATGCTTCATCTTGCGGCACAGGGCTCCATTCGCCGCGTTTAATCTTAGGCAGCAGGCGATCTAATGCAACCGCCATAGCATCTAACAATTTATCTTCGACAGAAAGCGCTGTATCACCTTCTACTACCTCAAAGCACTCTTGCTCAAAAATAGCTCCTGCATCCGCTTCTTTTTCTAAGACAAAAAATGTCGCTGCACCATCTTGCACCTCGTCCACCAACCAAGCAATGGGCGCGCGACCTCGACCCTTCGGTAACTGAGTAGGATGAAATCCTATTGCACCTGCACTAGCAGACTCTATAATCCGCTCTGATACCAATTGAGAAATTCCTACGACAAATAATACGTCAAACTCTAGACTCTCTATTTCGTCTATATGGTCATTGATTTTTTGAAAAGGCGTGTAGCTTATAGCATTGTCAGAACATAACGCTGAAAAGTTATGATAACCGCTGACCAGTTCAGTATTTTTTGGTTCATAGCCGTAAACCCTTGCAACATCTACATCGTGCTCAATAAGTTTAGACAAAGTAACCGCGCTTGAGTTAACACCACCTATAAAGACAACTCTCATGCTTTTTTACCCCATTTTTCGCCTAAAAAAACCACCAGAATTGTTCTTAAAACAATTTTAACGTCAAGTAACAGAGATTGATTTTCAACATACTCTCTATCTAACTTCCAGCGCTCTTCCCATGAAAGGTAGATATTTCCGTTAACTTGGGCTAAACCTGTCAAGCCAGGCCTTACCCGTAAGCGAGCAAGCCCATCGTCATTAAAATCACTTTGCAAAGAAGGTAAACAGGGTCTAGGACCAACAATAGACATATCTCCCTTTAGAACGTTCAATAGCTGAGGAAGCTCGTCAATCTTTAAACGTCTAGCAAACTTTCCGAAAAATGTGACTTCGGTATTTGAGTTGTCCACTTGCACATCAAATTTTCTAACCGTGTCGGTCATTGTTCTAAATTTGTATACTTGGAATCGTATTCCATCCTTACCGAGCCTTTCTTGAAGAAAAAAGATTGGTCCTTTACTAGTACACTTTATCATGATGACGGATAAGATCAGTAAAGGTGACAATAAAACTAACACGACCCCACAGATCAAGAAATCAAACAACCTTTTCACTACTTCTCCTCCACTACCCAGTTCATCCATTTATCAGCAAGATTGTTGCGATCAAATTCCCTTCTGGCCAACGACAAAGCATTCTGGCCCATTTCAGGTAATTCCGCTTTGTTATCTGCCGCATGTTCCAATGCATCAGCAAACGCGCTTATATCATTGGGGGCTATAGTATATCCGCACTTTTCAGAGGTGATCATATCAGCTAACCAACCCGGATAATTATTCAAAACAGGTAATCCTGCAGAAATATAATCAAAGAATTTGTTAGGTGATGTACCATAATAAAAAGCTGGTACGTTTGCTAAAAGCTGCATGCCAATGTCTGCAGAGCTCATTAAGCCCGCTAATTTAGCTTTGTTTACAGGTGGATGAAAGATAACGTTATCTAAGTTCTCACGTTCAACTCTTTCTTGTAACACTGCTTTTAGCTTTCCTTGACCAACTAAAACAAGCTTAATATCTCTGCGGTTTCGCTTTTTCAACTCTCCAGCAGCATCGATCGCCGCATCTAGGCCATTTGCCACACCATGTGTCCCTGTAAACACTGCCATCAAATCAGTATCGCTGACTCCTTCAGGCCGCCAAGGTTGAACATCAGTAGAGAAAATACCCAAGTCACATCCATTTGGAACAAGTGTAACTTTAGATGCAGGGACCCCTTGTTTCACAATTCCATCAACTATCCCTGGCGATAGTCCAATTGCCCTATTTGCCGAACGGTATGAGCACCACTCAAGTACAGACATCGCCTTCAGTACAACAGGATTTTTAATGACTCCCATTTCTTTAGGTATTTCAGGCCACAAATCTCTCACTTCAAAAACAAATGTTTTTCTACGAAGCCAGCGTGCAAAAATACCGGGAATACCTGCCGTAAGTGGTGTAGTCGTTGCAAATACAACGTCGTATTTGTGGGTTAAGGCAATACCGATACTTTTAAGTGCAAAAGCTAAAAATGTACCCGTTCTCTTAATAAAGCCATCACTATTTGAGTATGCCAGATCAAATTCAACAATATCAATACCGTCAACTTTCCCTTCCCGTCGGCCAGCACGAAATGGACCTACTAAACCTGTTTCGCCCCCCCCATAACTGCCACATACCATGGTGACTTGGTGACCGTACTCGACCAAGCGCTTAGCCATTTCGTACGATCGTATACCTGTTGCACCTTTAGGAGTAGAAAAATGTTGGTGAAAATATAAAACCTTCATATTAATAATGTATTTCCATTGTTATTACACCTGCTTCATGAACTTCAAGCTCTAACACAGGAATGTTTGACTCTTGATAATAATATCGAGATTCTTTTCCGTTAACTAATTCAAATCTTGTAACTTTAACATCGGCGCTAACCTTAATAGTGCACAAATCACTTACTAAATCATTACCATTTTTTTGCCAATCGACAGGCGCTAGCCGAAGTCTCGAGATCGCACGTTTCTTAAATCCAGAGATCGTATCTTTAATGACGAGCTTAGAGTCTTCTAACTCAATACTCCGAGTATGCATGCACTGATGTTCATCTCGATATCCTGCTGACACACTCTGCCGTATTTTTGACACTTGCAACGCTTGTTTATTGATCGTTTTCAACCAATTTCCCAATAAAAACCGGCTTAATCGAGGCATTTGGTCGTGATCATCAAAAGATACCGTTGAGTGACTTTCAGTACCTCCATAATAATCGATAAATGATTGTCCGGCGTTATAACTATACGTGCCACCATCTCTAATAAGGTTGACCCCATCAAGCCAAATATCTACATGTAAAGCATCACACTGACTAGGCCTGAACTTAAAACGAGGGTAATTAAAGAATACTTCCATCCGTTCCGTTGTTAGAAAACAATACCCACCCTCTGTAAAATCAGTTGGCGTTTTTCTCTCGAGTTGTTCATCTGGCAACTCTATGTTCAGCCACTGTAATGGCGCATTAAAAAGCCCATTTCCACGAAAGGCGACGGCATTATTAAAAAGCACATTAGCGAGTTGCACACTAGGTCTAAAGTCACGGTAGTCAGTACTAGTCAGAGGAATGAAGCGGGCACCATCATTAGCGCCAAGATTAGGGGCATCTCCTGAGTTATTGCTAGTAAAGTAGTAAAGCCATAAACTTGCGGCTTGTAGTTTCTCATAGAGCGCAGAGGAAAAACCACAGAGCTTCAACCTTCTTCTCCAGAGCTCTACTAAGCTATAGGTATCGAGCATTACCCGATGATAAGTGACCGAATATTGACTAAAGCTGCCGTCGCGCTCGATAAGGCGCTTGGCTCTATTTTCTAACCACTTAGCACCCTGCCTCTGCCACTTTAATCCACTAGAATCGCCGTTCAGAGCCAGCCATGAACCACCTATGTATAATGCAGCTGCTTCAGATGTTCCATGGTTATTGTCCTGGGCCACAGCATACATGATGGTTGGCGAAATACGCTTTAAGTGTGTACGAACAAAACTTAAAAGCGCAGGCTGTGCTTTATCAGTTTGTTCCAGCAGTAGCGATGCAAGCGCTAAATGCATAACGCGAATAGACGCTTCCTGTCCACATTTCCAATTCACCCCCATAAACGTGGGATTATGTTCGATCCAGTTGTTCAACCAAAGGTTAAGCTGAGCTAACGCACTATCATCACCGCGTTTAGCACTTTGTGCAAGGCTAACTACCCAGTCAAAACGAGACGCTTCCCATACACCTTTTATGTCACCAAGTTCATTATTAAAATCGCCAATACTAAACCAAGGTTTATCTGATGGAGCTATAGAACGAGTAAGGCAACTCTCATGCCAATTAGGTATTCCAGCACTGTCTGAAGCAATACCAAAATAGCAGTGGTTATTAAGCCAATGTGAGTTCTCAGGAAAATTGGGCCGAGGCCTCCCACCGTCAATAAAAAAAATTCCAGACTTCAGTTCACCGGTAATTTTTTTCACTGGGTTAAGGCCCAGTTTAACCCCTAACTGGTACATAACAACACGGGCTAGGTTACTAACACCTAGCGCCAATGCAGTTTTGACTTTTAGAATACTCATGCTTGATTTCGTAATTGCTCTGCAACTTGAATCGTAACTTTAGCAACTTCAAATAACTCTTTATCTGGGATCGGTGAGCTCTTTCCTTGCTTAATAGATTCAATGAAAGCTTCCGAACACGCAGATTGCCCTTTATCCTGCTTCCACAAATTAAGCTTCTTGAAGCCCTTCCAACCAAAACCTTTCAGCTTGATAAAATTATCTAGTTGCAACGTGCCGCCAGCTGCAAACACTTCAACTCGTTCTTTCGGGAAATTTGCAGCACCATTTGCCAAGTAGTGAATTGTACCAAATGAACCATCCGCGAAGCCCAAAATGATCGCCGCTTTATCCTCTGTCACCTCTACTGCATCTGTGTCGCCCATTCTACGGGCCTGTACCGATACTATTTCGCTGCCAGCCAGATAACGCATTAAGTCAATAAAGTGGCATGCTTCACCTATAATTCGACCTCCACCTACATTTGGATCCTGAGTCCAATGATCTGCCGGAATATCACCAGCATTCATGGTCATAATGAAGGATTTCGGTTCTTTTATTGGTGCCAAAAGCTGCTTCATCTTTTGTACTTGAGGAGAAAACCGACGATTAAAGCCAACCATTAGTTTCGGTGCTACATTCGCCTTACACGCTTCATCATAGGCAGCTATTACTTCATTTAATTCTTCTTGTGTAATCGCAAGCGGTTTTTCTACAAAAACATTCTTTCCTGCTCTCAAAGCTTCCTTAACAAAGTATGCATGACTATTATGACGGGTAACAATTGCAACAGTATTATTATCGCCACTTGTGATCATGTTCAAAGTATCTGTTGTCGCCTCAGAAAAGCCCGCTTTTTCACCATGAATGACGCCATTTACGCCACCTGATGTTGCGATACTATGAAATTGAGCTCCTGCTTTTTTAAATGCAGGGATCAGCATACGTGAGGCATAATTTCCAGCCCCAACGAATGCTACAACCGGTTCATCTGCATTATAATTAGCAACAGTACTAAGCTGAACTGTTTTTTCATGCCTACTTTGAGGCGCTGATTCAAATTGGAGTAAGATCCCTAACACGCTTTTGTCCGACGTGAGGAGATCATAGGCATCACTGGCCGCTTCAAATTTGAAACGGTGACTTACTAATGGCATCACATCCAACTGACCACTAGACATCATATCCAGAATCGCTTCGAAGTTGCGCTGCTCAGTCCAGCGGACAAACGCCAATGGATAGTCATTGCCTTTTTCTTCGTAGTCAGGATCATAGCGACCTGGACCATATGAACAAGATACCTGAAAGGTCAGCTCTTTTTCATAAAAGTCTGCACGGCTCAATTCTAACCCAGTCACACCAACAAGAATGATTCGTCCTCTTTTACGACTCATTCGCGCAGCCTGAGTTACGGGATCATTGGACTTTGTCGATGCTGTGATGATAACGCCATCAACACCAACTCCGCGACTAAACGCTAAACCAACAGCAACCGGGTCTTCTCCTTTACCAGGGTTACATACTTCCGCACCAAATTGCTTTGCCAGTGCCAGCTTACTATCATCAAAATCTATCGCCAGTACTCGGCAGCCTTGCGCTTTTAACATCTGAACAGTTAGTAAACCAATCAGGCCTACTCCTGTAACAACAAAACACTCTCCCATTGTTGGCTGTGCTAGCCGAATGCCTTGCAAGCCAATACTTGCGACGACAGTAAAAGCAGCCTCTTCATCGGACACATTGTGAGGAATCTTAGCAACAAGATTCTTAGATACTCTGACTACATCTGCGTGAGGCCCATTAGAAACGACCCGATCACCAGCCTTAAACTGTTCGGCACCATTACCAACAGACTCTACAACACCAACATTACAATATCCAAGCGGCAACGGTTGTGCTAGTTTAGACCTAACAGCTTCAACAGTAGTCATCAACCCATCTGTTTGCACCTTTTCTAAGACCATTTTTACTTTATCTGGCTGCGCCCTAGCCTTGTCAATGAGGTTAGCTTTACCAAAGTCGACTAACATACGCTCAGTACCAGCAGAAATAAGCGTTGTAGTTGTATTGATTAATACATGATTTTTTGTTGCTTGAGGCGAAGGAGCTTCGACAATGGCTGAGCCTCCTTTAGCCATATCTTGAAGGACCTGTTTCAACTATCATTTCTCCTGTTAAGAACTGCCTTAAATTTTCCATTTTTCCCTTTGGGAATATGATCAACGTACTGGAATTCTACTTTCATACTAGTGTCTATATATTTATCTACTGCATTTGAAACTTTTTGCTCAAATGTCAGTTGTTCAAATTTTTGGGATGGTACAGCGCAAACAATCACTTCACCAATCTTTTCTTGAATAACTTGGGCTTCTAGTACTTCAAACGTGTCCTTAAACAAGTAATCAAATCGCATAATTTTTCTGCCATCATGGGTTTCGGCATAATCATCAACCCTCCCTTGAACATCAAAAACAACGCGGCTTTTTCGTCCACATGGACATTGGTACTCTTCTGGTGCAAACGTGGCCATATCACCTGTGTGGTATTTAATAAGTGGGAAATAATGATTCTCAAGAGAAGTACCTATCAAAAAGCCGGTTCTTGAGCCATCTTCATTGACCACAGGTTCATGCAATTCTATATGAGAAAACTCAAAGTCTTCATGATAATTACCATGCTCACATTTAGAAAAGTTACAATTGCCCTCCGTCAGTCCATACTGATCGGTCAAAACGGTATCATTCCCCAACCAAAGTTGAATTGTATCTTTTTGATATTGAAGAACATTTTCAGCACCAAAAAAAATCACTTTGGGCTTACTAGACGACTTTAACTCTAACCCTTGCTCCAAGGCTAGCGAGGCTAACTGGTATATAATACTCGGATAACCACTGAAAAAAACAAACCTTTTACTGTTTATGAATTGAACAATTTCAGCAATGGTATCACGGTTAATCGACTGCATTCCAAGCAAAAATTGTTTCTGAAAATAGTTATAACGCCAAACCTTTTTGCTTCCGCTATTTAAAGGTGCAATTGGTTTGCCTGTAAAATTCAGACTGAGATCACCTTGCTTTATCCCAAATCGACTACGATGCCTGAACCAAATAGCCCACTGAAAGGCTGTCATTTTGAGATCCCTTGGCACACTAAGCGACTTCCCAGTCGTACCACTAGTCTGTAGATAAGTGTGAGGAGTGTTAGGTAAAGAAGCCAAATCCAGTTCTCGAAGATCGTTTTTCGAAAGAACTGGCATTTTACTCAAAATAGTAAATGGATTTTCGTATATATCCGCATCATTGTATTCACGTAGGCTAGGGTAAAGCCCCGAGCCCTTCGCCAAAATTAGTGCACTAGACAATTTTGACTTCTTTAATAAGTCTATTTTATCACTTTCGAAAAATTGACTTTCAAGGAGAAGATTTAGCGAATCATAAAAATGTCCATTAAACCTTTTTTTATTTTCAAGATAACCATATATTGAGCACATCAAGTTCTGAATAGGCCTTGGGGACAATGCATAAAATTTATCAATTACACTCATTATTTATAAACCTCAAAATATCTTCGATACTTGTCAATTTTGGTTCGGCCGGTAAAGAGTCATCATTCGCTAAGCACTTTAATTTATTGATAAAGTCAACTTCAGATTTAAATTTATAAGTTTTAACAAAGCTCGGTCTATCAACGACATCACTTGCTAAAACTTTAACACGATTAATCCCAGCTTCAAGAACTGCTACTGACATACCGTCAGTTGATGTAGGCCTCAAATATATATCAGACTCAGATAACAGCTTTTTAAAGTCTACATTTTGAGAAAGGTAAAGAACATTATCATAACGCTTAAATATCGACTCATAGTCACCAGAAAGGTCCACGACTGTAAGCTTATAATTAAAGTCGATTTCATCTATAACACTAGATATAAAGGTTGCACCATAAACTTCCTCACCAAACAATACGTTTGAGTGATTTATATATAACAATAAATTTGTACATTTATCTGTATCAAGAGACTTTTCTATTAATTCGTTTTGTACAAACCGAGAATTCTCTGAAAAAACAGTTGTATGAAGGAAGTTAACCTTTCCAATGCTATTTAACTGTTCTTGAACAAGGTTATTTAAACATAAAACACCATGACATAATCGCAAAGAACTTTTAACTAAAACGTTATTTAGATCAAATAACCCTCCGTGCTTCACAACAAAGACTTTTTTAAAAAAAAGTCTGCCAACACACACATACAAAAACCGCTTAAGGGAATTAGAGCTATTTACATACAAGATGTTATTAACATTGCGAAACAATAAAGTATCAATCAATTTAAAGAAATCAACAGGTATCATCGCCATATTACACGCCTGAATAAAGTACCTGATATAAACTGTTACTCCACCTACTGGTGGCGGTAAGTTTCCCGTTAGTATAATTTTTTCAAAAGTCATTTTAAAATACGATACTTAACCAAGTTTGATAAGAATATATATTTTCAGAGTCTAAAGCCTTTAAAAAAGAAAGGCATGAAAACACAAAAAACACAGACAAAATTAAAAATCTATCAATTACTTTTTTAGATTTTTCTATACAAAAAGCAATTAGCAGAAAGTTCAAAATTTCAACAAGAGCAACTGCTCTTGAGAACATTATGCTGTTAAATGACAAAAACGAAAATATGAAAAGAAACAACATACATATACGGAAAAAATCGTGAAACTTGTCATTTTCTAAATTAAATCTTTTGTGGAAAAAAAGTATAATACCCGCAAAAAGAAATACTCTAAGGAATAAAAAGCTTGTCATTGCAACGCTTTGTGAGTAATGCTCGTCAGTATCAATATACCCCATCACTCGCCTACCCAAAATTGTCTCACTCACAAAACTGGGAATTAAATCAAATAAAAATAATGCTCCACCTAAGTTGCTTATTACAAGAAAAGTAAAAAGTGACATAAAGTAAAGAGCAACAAGGCTTACTTTAATCCTTCGATAAAAGTACATAACTACGAAGATCACTGAAAAATAGTGAAATGCGACCCCTAGACAAAACAGTAAAAACGATTTATACCTATCACCTTTAACAAGACTAGATATTGAAAGCATAATGAAAGTAATTGAAAGTGCATATCGAATTTGAACAAACTCGAATGTCATACCAAGGAATAGTAAGTATATCGAGAAAGAAAGTACAGGTAAGGGGGACTCTTTAAAAAAGAAATGTGACTTCAATGAAATGGATATCACACTCAATATAAACATGTAAAAGTAATCCGCCGTACCCAGGCTTTTTACAAATGAAGAAAAAAATAAAAAGCCCAACTCACCGTGAATATCTTTAACCGCCGAGAGACTGAATGAACTTAGCGTTGGTATATATTCATATATCATTAAATATCCAGCGTAGTCTGCACCACTATGCCACCTAAGTCCAAAAAATGATATAGAAACTAGCGTTACCAATATGAGCAACAGAAACTGAAAAGATCTATTTAATGTAACACTAGAAAAAAAAGTTACTAACAAACTAGTTAAGTATAAGGAGTACATTCTAACTTTGCTCTATATCAAAAAATTTTAACCACTTCGAAGTGATTACAGAAATAGAATACTCCTTAGACATTTTAATCGAAACGTTCCTCATAGAAGCTAGGGCTTCTGGTTTACTTATTAAATTATTTACAGTATCAGAAAAGCCAATTATATCGCCATTTTTGACAAGTAACCCATTTGAATTATTTTCAATCATTTCTGCAGGCCCAGTAGGGCAATCAAATGAGATAACTGGTACACCGAAATTATTAGCCTCATTAATAACCATAGGAAGCCCCTCAAATTTTGAGGTCATCAAAAGCAACGTTGCTGATTGGTAGTATTTTGAAATATCTTTTACTTTCCCTACAAGCTCAACTCTAGAACCTAAAGATAAATCATCTATTTTTTTCTGTAATGCTTGCTTATCAGGCCCATCTCCTAAAATTTTCAAAATAAAATTGGGATTGATATCACTCATAGCCTCTATTAGTCTGTCAAAGGATTTTTGCTCACACAACCTTCCTACAGCAAGCAATAGGTTTTCCTGCTTATCAATATTAGGTGACTCACACTCTATACCTAATGGATTTGGCATAACAACAATCTTATTATCAGCCACAATCTTTTTTTCTAAATATGTTACTCGATCTCTTTCGGTCAAAACAAACACATGAGATGCTTTTTTATACAGAACGGTTCTACATAAGCGCTTAAAAGTAGAGGAAAGAGCGTAGTAATTATTATGCTCACATACAATTATCTTCTTTCTTGAAAAAATAAGATTAAATAAAAACCGAATACTAATTTCCGTTGTCGAAAGAACTATTATGTCTGGCGCCTGCTGTTTTAAAACTGAATGTATTTTAAAGAACCTAGAAAACTGCTCTTTTACAACACTTAAAATGCTGGAATTATTAAAAGAGAAATCAATAGACAATCTTTTAACTTTATCCGAGAGCTTATAAAAATCACTATCAGCAACATTACTTGTAACCAAAGTAACGTCTAAATCGGCGTGCTCTGCCCAGTAAGAGCAAAGGTTTGTTGCAACTCGTTCAGCACCGCCTGCCTGTAAACTACCTATAACAAAAAGTATTTTTTTCATAAATTTAAACTACATTAATAGTTTTTAGATAATTTTCTCTTATTAATGAATTTATCAATAAGTAGAGAACGTATTAATTTCAATTGCAATTTCACGAACTGCTTAAATGTATAACCGCCATATACATCCGAATTTAAGTTGACACTATTGAAAACACCCATAAAATTATCAATTGAGAAATCATAACTTCTTTTATACTCTTCCTCTCTGATTAAGTTATATCTATCTTGAGGCATCTCCATCAGTTCCAAAATGTATGATTCAAATGTGCGCTTAGAATAATGCAAACCTAATTCGTGATAGTTTTCTTCAGATGTGTTACTCAAAAACCCATATGTTTCTGGGTCGCAGTTAGATTCAATGCCAATTATACATATACATGAACGTCCAGCTGCATACGTCAATGATGTTCCACTACCAACAAACACATCAGCTTTATCAATATGCTCATCTAACTCTGAATAGTTAATATGTTTGATAAAACAAACATAATCTCCCAAATTATTTTCTGCTACATATTGTTTTAAGCCATCCAAATTTGGTCCATCACCTATTATTGTATAATTGAAATATATGCCTTTTCTAGACAGTTCAAGCATCACCTCAAGTATATGCTTGTTATATGTCTTAAAAGGAACTAATCGACCAATAGAAAGAACACTCAACAAATTGTTTTTTTCTTTATATAAGACAGAGTTATTTCTTGGCACGCCCAATGCTGCTTCTATTAACCCATGATTTAACCCATCAAACAGTGCCATTACATTTTTAGCTGTAACTTTACTGGTAGCAATTATTGAATGTTGATTTAAGCAATTAACTGAGTTTAAAATCTCATTATAAAACGATGAATCTTCAGGTAAAGACTTTGCTTCATTTGCGTGATAGAAGCCTAGGGTTAACCTAATTGGCTTAACAAGATTTAGACACAGTAGTGAAGAAATATAATAATAAGTAAAAAGATTTAAGACATGACATGAAGTAACCCCTTGCATCAAGTTAAGGAGCTTACTATGATCATACTTACAAAATGGTAAAAATATCCCCCCCACTTTTTCTATTTTTTTATTTATATTGCTTTTAGAAAAAAGCTCATCAACAAAAAAAACTTCTGCATTATTCCTTAATTCACAGAGCAAGTTTTCATCAAAGCATCGGGTAAGCAACAATACTTTGCAATTGAAACCTAGACTATTATTATATTTGCACATCTCTAGAATTTGAGTCTGAATCCCACCAACATTAAAGTCTGTATAAACAAATAAAACATTAGACCTTTCTTGCATAAAACACCCTGTAAAACATAAAGTAATTACATGTTAATTTTACTAGCATTATCAACGGGAAAATCCAGACAACATATTCAGCATCAAATAGCAAAGTAAAAATACAAAAAGCAAATAAATATAACAATTCAAGAATCGTCATAGTGAACTTGTTAGCCTTAGCGACAAGTGCAAAACCTATTGAATATACCAATGAACCTAAAATCATATTAACAAGTAAAGGTTCGAAAAACTTTGTTGCCGGTAATTGTTCAACACTGAAAAGCAGTAAGACAATGTCTTTAGAAAAAAACAAAATAATAAAGGCTATCAAGGTAAAGAATAATGCACTATACAGGCTTGTACTAAAAACAGTCCGGCAGAGTAGTTTCACATCATTTGTAGTTGAAAGTTTTCTAAAATAATAGTTAGAATAGTAAGCAAGAGAAAAGCCAAGTAACAGCTCAAAAATTCTTTGTGCAGTATAAAAATACCCAACAGTTTCTAAATCATAAGATTCAGAAATTGTAAATCTTGCTATCGACGAATATATGTAAAAGGATGATGTTGAAACAACCCCATAGCACAAATAACCAAGAATATTTTTTTTATCATGAGAAAAATCAAAAATACATTTAAAGTTAATATTAAATGAGATATTTTTTAGATAATCATAAATTGACAATAAGCCTAAAAAGCCTGGTCGAAGTAAAAGAAATAAGAATGTAAGTACGAAAGCTTCAAAATACATCGTCAATACTAAAACAAGACTACATAAAAAAGCATTACCTACATTAAAAAATATAAAGTTTTTACGTACACCACTATTAACAACTTTAGCCTGTTTATATACAAAAGCTTGATACAAGAACGGTATTAACAATATAAACAACGGCGATATATAACTTTCAACATCAATTAAAAAATAATTTTTTATGCTTCCAATTTTAATAAGAAAATAAAGAAGAGCGGAAATAATAGTTGCTAAGATGAAATATACTTTAAGGGCAGACTCTTTTTTTACCTCAGTAGACATAATGCTATTTTGTAGCCCCGGTGTGCAAAATGAGCTTATCAAAGAAGACATAAGCACAAACTGACCATAAATAGCATAATCATTGAGTGATAGCGTTGTAGCAGCAACCTTATTTGTAATTAATGTAAGCAGCAAAATAAATAGCTGTGCTGTTACTGCTGTAATAGCATATGACATCCTGCAACCTTGACTTTATTTTAAGAAAAATGAAATTATTGATTGGCAGATGCTGTTTACTTCTGTTTTTTCTAAACTAAAGTACATTGGTAAGCGCACAATTCGTTCGCTTTCAATTGTAGTATAAGTATCATCATCCATTAACCCAAAATCGATACCAGCTGATGAGGAGTGTAATGGAACATAATGAAACGCAGTTTGTACCTGTTGCTCTTTCATATAAGATATGAAGGCTTGCCTCTCAGCAAGATCTTGACACTTAATATAAAACATGTGCGCATTATGCTTGCAATCTTCAGGTACTTTTGGAAGTTCCAATAACCCTTTACTTTCTAGAGCCTTTAGGCCCTCATAATATGTTAACCACAAGGTTAAACGGTGAGTATTAATTTGTTCAGCGCCTTCAAGCTGTCCCCATAAATAAGCAGCCTGAATTTCCGAAGGAAGAAAACTACTACCTAAATCCACCCAAGAATACTTATCAACCATCCCTCTAAAGAATAAAGACCGATCTGTGCCTTTTTCTCTAACAATTTCTGCACGTTTTGCAAACTTTTCATCATTAACAAGCAACAAACCACCTTCACCGCCGGAAGTATAGTTTTTAGTCGCATGAAAACTATAACACCCAATATGGCCGATAGTTCCCAGAGCTTTACCTTTATAGGTTGACATAACCCCTTGAGCGGCATCCTCAACTACATATAAATCATGTTTGGCAGCAATCTGCATAATTGTGTCCATTTCACATGCCACACCAGCATAGTGAACGGGTACAATTGCTTTTGTTTTCTCTGTGATCAATGATTCAATTTTTGTTTCATCGATATTCATAGTATCTGGACGTATATCAGCAAACACTATTTTTGCTCCTCTCAGAACAAACGCGTTTGAGGTCGATACAAATGTATAAGATGGCATAATAACTTCATCGTCAGGTTTAATATCGAGCAAAATCGCTGCCATCTCTAATGCTGCAGTACAAGAAGGCGTAAGTAATGCCAAACGTGTATCAAAATGCTCCTCAAACCAGGTTTGACAACTTTTTGAGAATGGCCCATCACCACACAATTTATCTTTGGAGATAGCGTCTTGAATATAGTTAATTTCAGTTCCTAAAACTGGAGGTCTATTAAAAGGGATCATTTAAACTAGTTTTCCTACTTATAAAACCAAATGCTACTTTCGCTCAACAAGTAGTCATTTTTTATATATAAATTCGCAGCGGATATATTACTTAATTGCGTCGCAACTTGAATTTCATCACAGTTATTTTCTAGTGCAAAGTTGTTTGCTCTATCAAGCAGAGCAGCAGCAATGCCTTGCCCTCGATAGTTTTCACTTACTGCAATTAAACCAATCACCAATTTATTCTTTATTTTTCTTAATGTAATAAACCCTGTAACAGCTTCTTCTGCTTTATAAATGATGCAAATATCATCAAAAGTTCCTAATACAGCTTTTTTAGCCCATTCTGCATAAAATTGATTTCTATGTTCTTCAGAAAACCAAGGCTTTTTAAATCGAGAGTGTTGATAACTTTCCATTGCAAGATTTGCAACCTCATCAATTTCATTTTCAGTTGCAATAGCCAAATTATTATCTATTTGAGGAACGTACTTAACGGATACTGTTTTCCTAAAGAGTAACTCACCTTCAACAGGCACAAAATTGTATTCATGAAGTTTGGATACAATATCAAAGTCTGAAGTCATAACTTTAAATGTCACTAAATCAAACTTTTTCAGCTGTTCTGCTGTTAGCGTCTCAAAATTTTCAATTGTCGCAATATCTATACCAAAAAAAGTACTATCCCAATCAAGCCTTTTTAGTGCCATTGCTATTTACCTACTATACTTAATAGGTATTTACCATAGCCACTTTTAACCAGTGGTTTTGCAAAGTTGATGACTTGCTCCCTGCTTAGCCACCCTTGTCGGTACCCAATTTCTTCAAGGCAGGCTATTTTATAACCTTGTCGATGCTCGATAGTTTGTACAAATTGAGCAGCCTCTAAAAGGGAGTCATTAGTACCTGTATCAAGCCACGCAAACCCCCTGCCTAACAGCTCCACGTTTAGCATGTTTTTGTCTAAATAAGCTTGATTCACTGAAGTTATCTCTAGCTCGCCACGCTCTGAAGGTTCAACTGACTTTGCAATATCAACTACTTGGTTGTCGTAAAAATATAACCCAGTCACTGCTAAGTTTGATTTTGGTTGATTGGGTTTTTCTTCTATTGATTTAGCTTTTCTATTTTCATCAAACTCCACAACACCAAAGCGCTCGGGATCTTTAACTTCATACCCAAATACAGTAGCGCCCCGACCCTGTTTTGCATTTTCAACGGCTTGTTTTAGCTTCGGAGAGAAGCCATGACCATAAAAAACATTGTCCCCTAAAACAAGACAAACATCACTACTACCAATAAACTCTTCACCTAAAATAAAGGCTTGGGCTAGGCCATCTGGACTCGGTTGAACAGCATAAGCTAGTTCAATACCAAATTGAGAGCCGTCACCTAAAAGGCGCTTAAACGCAGCATTATCATCAGGAGTTGTTATTATTAATACCTCACGGATACCCGCTAGCATGAGTACTGATAATGGGTAATAGATCATCGGTTTATCATAAATAGGAAGTAGTTGTTTACTAGTTCCCATTGTTATTGGGTACAGTCTAGTGCCTGAACCACCGGCTAAAATAATGCCTTTCATTTTAATCTCACTATAACCTAATTTAATGTACCCAATCTTTCACGCTGATAATTGCCACTTTGAACATTTTCACACCAAATGCGATTCTCTAAATACCATTGAACCGTCTTTTTTAAACCTGACTCAAAGGTTTCTTGTGGTACCCAATTCAGCTCTTTCTCAATTTTTCTAGCATCAATGGCATATCTTCTATCATGTCCAGGCCTATCTTCCACGAACGTTATTTGCTCGACATATCTATTTTCTTTAGGCACTAACTCATCTAGAATTTCACATATTGTTTGCACAACTTGAATATTTTGTTTCTCGTTATGTCCGCCAATATTATAGGTTTCTCCAATCGCTCCTTCAGTTACTACTTTGTAAAGCGCACGAGCATGATCTTCAACGTATAACCAATCGCGAATTTGGTCACCTTGACCATAAATCGGTAAGTCTTTACCATCTAGAGCATTTAATATAACTAAAGGTATTAATTTTTCAGGAAAGTGATAAGGGCCATAGTTATTCGAACAATTTGTAATAATTGTTGGAAGTCCATAGGTTCTTCTCCATGCCCTTACAAGGTGATCACTAGATGCTTTACTTGCAGAATATGGACTGCTTGGATCATATGCCGTAGTTTCAGTGAACATTGGTAAAGTACCCTCAACGTCACTTGGGTGTGGTAAGTCCCCATATACTTCATCAGTTGATATATGATGGAATCTAAACTCTGCCTTTTTTCCAGCTTCTAGACGCAGCCAATAGTTTCTAGATACTTCTAATAGAGTGTAGGTGCCTACAATATTTGTTTGAATAAACTCAGCAGGCCCCGTTATCGAACGATCTACATGGCTTTCTGCCGCCAAATGCATAACTGCATCTGGTTTATATTGATTAAATACTCTTTCTAGTTCTGTTCGATCACAGATATCTACTTGTTCAAAGGTATAGCGATTATTCTTTTCAATATCTTTTACTGAATCTAAGTTTCCAGCATAAGTTAGTTTATCAAGATTAATAACTTCATCGTTTGTGTTGTTAATAATGTTACGAATAACCGCAGATCCAATAAAACCTGCACCGCCTGTAACAAGTATTTTCATTTACCAAATTCCTTTTGTATCTATCACTATACCTTTAGGTACATCTGACTCTTGAAACTCTTTGTGCTCAACAAGTAAAACATGAATATCTGCAGCTTCTTTTGCTGATGAAAAGCTAGTAAATTCAACAGAATTTAAAGCGTCAAATGACTCTATATTTGGTTCGACAGCCAACACTTTACCTGAGTGTAAACTTGCAATTTCATTCGTAATATTTAGTGCGGGGCTTTCTCTCAAATCATCTATATTTGCTTTAAATGAAAGACCATAACATGCAATTGTTACATCTTTTGCTGTTTTAACTGGATATTTAAGTAAAAAGTCTGCAACGGCTAACTTTACTTTGTTTATTACCCACTCAGGTTTATTATCGTTAACTATTCTAGCTGTATGTATTAACTGAGATAACTCAGGTGTTTTGCTCACAATAAACCAGGGGTCTACAGCGATACAATGGCCACCGACACCAGGGCCAGGCTGTAAAATATTTATTCGAGGGTGGCGATTTGCCAGAGAAATTAGCTCCCAAACATCAATATTTAGTTTGTCACAAATTACTGACAGTTCGTTGGCAAATGCAATTTGTACATCTCGGCAAGAGTTCTCAGTCAGTTTAGCCATTTCTGCAGTTCTGGCATTAGTTGTCACACATTCGCCTTTAACAAACGACTTATAAAGCTCTATTGAAGCATCAGAACATTTTCGAGTCATACCACCAATTACGCGGTCATTTTCTACCAACTCACGTACCACGTGTCCTGGTAGAACTCGTTCTGGGCAATGCGCAATGCGAATATCTGAATTTTCACCACTTTGCTGCGGGAAAGTTAAGTCAGTTCTAGCCTCTGCCAACCATTCAGACATCTGCTCTGTAGCACCAACAGGAGAGGTTGATTCCAAAATTACTAAATCACCTTTTTTTAATACTGGAGCAATAGCCTTACTAGCTGATTCGATATAAGTTAAATCTGGTTCAGGTAATTCTGAATCATTATTCTTGAATGGTGTTGGTACAGCAATAAGAAATGCATCTGCTGGTTCCGGTGTAGTTGTCGCTTTCAAATAACCTTCGGTAACTGCAGCATGTACTATGATATCAAGTTCCGGTTCCACGATATGAATTTCACCGCGATTTATTGTATCAACGGCATGTTTGTTCACATCGACACCAATTACTTTTTTCTTACGCGAAGCAAACATCGCGGCTGTGGGCAAACCAATGTAACCTAACCCAATTACTGAAATAGTTTCAAAAGACATGGTAAACCTTTTTATAATCTTTTTTCATAAACTGTAAGCAAATATAAAATTGTAAATAATAATTTTAGCTAGCTAAAACGTCACAAATACGTTGACAAGCATTACCATCTCCATATGGATTATATGCTTTACTCATCACACAATAACTCCTTTCATTCGTCAGTAATTCTGTTAATGATGCAGTAATTAGTCCTACGTCAGTTCCGACTAGTTTCACTGTTCCGGCTTTGACAGCCTCTGGCCGCTCAGTTGTATCACGCATAACCAAAACTGGTTTACCTAGGCTAGGGGCTTCTTCTTGAATACCACCTGAGTCAGTTAAAATAACATGTGCTCGGTTCATTAAATATACAAACGGTAGGTATTGCTGAGGCTCAATCAAGTGAACATTCTCAACACCTGCAAGAATACGATTTACAGGCTCTTGTACATTAGGGTTTAAATGTACAGGGTATAATATTTGTGTTTCAGGGTGTTTTTTAGCAGTTTGAGCTAATGCTTCACAAATACGCTCAAAGCCACCACCAAAGCTTTCACGTCTGTGGCCTGTAACTAAAATAAGTTTTTTTGATTCATCTAAAAATGGGAATTGTGCTGCTAGTGTCGAGGATAAGTCTTGATCTTGTTCTATTTGTGACTTAATCATTAATAGTGCATCAATTACTGTATTTCCAGTTACGAAGACATTTTCTGCACTGTAGTTTTCAGTTAATAAATTATGCTTAGATGTTTCAGTCGGTGCGAAATGGAACTTTGTTAAAGCACCTGTTAACTTGCGGTTTGCTTCTTCAGGCCAAGGCGAGTAGATATTACCTGTGCGTAAACCTGCTTCGACATGACCTACAGCAATTTGCTCGTAATAGGCTGCTAGGCTTGCAGCAAATGTCGTGGTGGTGTCACCATGCACTAACACCACGTCAGGCTTAAATTCTTTTAATACTGGAGTGAGCTCCAACAGAATTCGACTGGTAACTTCTGGAAGGGTTTGCCCTGCTTTCATTAGGTTTAAGTCGAAGTCTGGGGTAATTTTGAATAGCTCTAAAACCTGATCTAACATCTCACGGTGCTGTGCTGTAACACATACTTTAGCGTCGAAGCGCTCGTCAGCAGCTAATGCGTGAACGAGTGGGGCCATTTTGATTGCTTCTGGCCTAGTGCCGAATACTGTAAGAACTTTCACAGGTGTTCCTTTATTTTGTTAATTCGTTTTTGCCTTTGAAGTAAGTTCAAAGACTATTTTCTTTCGCGATGTAAAACCGCTGCTACCTCTTAGACCCTGAAACGAGTTCAGGGTGGCCTTTTCTGTCACCATAAAGACGACCTACATATGGTATTTAACGCGTCATGAAGTCGCTGCTACCGAATATAGGTTTTTATTGTCGCCATTAATGACTACCTAAATTTGATATTTTACGCGATGTAAAATCGCGGCTACCGAATATTATTTAAATAGTCGCCGTAAACGACGTCCTACATTTGGTATTTTACGCGATATGATATCGCTGCTACCGGATATCATTTTAATTGTCGCCGTAAACGACGAGCTACATTTGATATTTCACGCGATATCAAATCGCTGCTACCGAATGTCATTTTAATTGTCGCCGTAAACGACTACCTACAAGTTTATTTATCTGACTTATACTCGTAGTTGTAATAGCCGTAATAGCCGTAAGCATTACTTGCCTTTTTAACGACACCGTTGAATACCACACCTTTTACATCTATGCCGTTTTGTTCAAAGCGGTTACGTGTAAGCTCTAGCTCTTTTACATGGTTTTGACCAAAGCGTGTTACTAGTAATGTACTGCCTGCGTGTGCACTTACAATTGCAGGGTCGGTTACTGCTAGAATTGGTGGAGTATCTATAATGACTAAATCGTACTTCGCGCTTACTTCTTCTACTAATTTTGAGAAGTTTTCGTGCATTAATAACTCTGATGGGTTGGGTGGTATTTGACCACGGGTCATTACATCTAAGCCTTCAACCTGACTTTGTTTTGTAGCTTGCTCTAGATTAATTCTGCCAGATAGGTAGTCACTTAGACCGTTGTCCCATTGCATACCAAATTGTGTTTGCAAGTAGCCTTTTCGCATATCGGCGTCGATAATAAGTACTTTTTTGTCGCTTTGCGCTAAGACAGTTGCAAGGTTTACTGAAATAAATGACTTACCAACACCTGGGCTAGGGCCTGAGATTGCGATTACGTTGTTTTTAGCTTCCATCATTGCAAAGTGCAGGCTGGTGCGTAAACTTCTCAATGCCTCGATTGAAAGATCCGCAGGGTTGTCAATTGCTAGTATCGACTTGGCTTTAGCGGTTTTACCTTTTCGAGCTTTTGCAAAGCCAGTGAGTTTAACCTGATATTCTGAATAAGGCACACTGGCATAAACTGGTAAACCTATCGCTTCAATTTCACTTGGGTCTTCAATACCTTTATGAATTGCTTTTTGAATCAGTACAATAGCTACTGCTAGCATACCACCTAACATAGTTGCCATAACAAAGATTAAGGCTTTTTTAGGTTTAACTGGCTTTGACGTATTTACTTCAGCAAGGTCAATCACACGTACATTGCCTACAGTGCCCGCACGAACAATGTCTAGTTCTTGAGTTTTTGCCAGCAACAGTGTGTAAATCTCATTGTTCACCTCTACGTCACGCGTTAAGCGTAAAAGTTCTTGCTGTGTTTCTGGTAACACTTGCACTTCAGCTGCTAAGCGGCGTTTTTGGTTTTCAACCGCGTTAATTTGCTCAACGGCTGCTTGGTAGCTTGGGTGGCTTTGCTTGAATTTACGACCTAACTCTAGCTTTTTAAGTTCAAGTTCTTGTAATTGCGTTTCAAGCTTAACAAGCTGTCTTAGTACGCCTTCGGTTTCAAGCGTAATATCAACTGATTGCTGCTTCACTTGGTAATCATTAAAACGTTGTTCAGCAGCTTCTAACTGCTTCTTCACTTGCGGAAGTTGATACTCTAAAAAGTCTAATGACTTCTGTGCTTCGGCGCTATTGCGCTCAACATTTCTACGAACATAGATGCTTGCCACTTTATTTAGAACAGCTTCAGCATAGTCAGAATCAGCACTTTGTAAGCTTAGGTTGATAATACCTGAGTCTTTACCTTTTTCACTAGCACCAATGGCAGTTTGCAAATCAAGGATGGTATTTAAGCGATCACGCTTAGTTAAGGTAAACTCAGTGTCTGGGCGAGCAATTAATGTTTTCAATGTTAATGAAAAGGCGCCGTTTGATACCTCTTTACCTACTTTACCTTTTAGAATACTATCGCCATTGCTCGTTAATAATTCAAATTGGTTATTTGCTAAGGCAACTAAAGTAAAACCAGTACCGATTGCATTTGTTGGCACTTCGAATTTAAATATTTCAATTATCTCACCGCCCCAAGCATAACTAGACGCACCAAAACTTGGCTCTGCTAACTCACCTTCTTGCATAGGTGTAAATTTACGAAATGCTCTGCCTCCAATCACTGGAAATAGTTTTGGTTCAGCGACAATATCTAATTTTAGGTTGTCGACAGCTTCACCGATGATACTGCGAGATTTTAACAGTTCGATTTCAGTCACTGCAGCAGAAGTGCTTTCGAACATACCGCCTAGCTCGTCAAAACCAGGGACTGAGCCACCTTTTTCTTCTACCTGGATCATAGCTGTGGCTTGGTAAATAGGCGTGCTAAATACCGCGACCGCAACACCAACAATCATGAATAAGGTAGTAACAGCAATAATGAACCATTTACGGTCGAGTAAAGCGCCTAACAAGGCCATTAAATCGATTTCTTGCGCTTGTTCTGTGGATTGCTTTTGTTGCGAGCCACTTAATAGGTTTGATTGAGCATTCATTGACTCTTTCATCCTTATAAATACTTCTGCCAAGCGCTACACGCGCTATCGATTAATTCGTAGACATGTTCAAAGGCTTCACGGCTTTGTCGATAAGGGTCTGGTACTTCTTTGTCGCCTAACCATTTACCAAGAAGAAATGTTTTGCCGCGTGCTTGGGGGTAGCGGGTACATAAGTCTTCTAGATGACGTTTCTCCATCACCAAGATCACACTGTTATGCGTTACTAGGCTTGTGCTGATTTGCTTACCTTTATGCTCTGACATATCAACGCCATGTTGCAAGGCTAATTCTTGTGCAAAGCTATCAGCTGACTTTCCTTCAAGAGCAGTTAAACCTGCAGAACTCACTTTGACATTTTTGCCCGCTAACTTGCTTTTCAAAACATATTCAGCGGTAGGACTTCGGCAGATATTACCTGCACATACCATTAAAACACTATCGAACATACTGGTTTGCCTACTACTGGTTATCTATATCTTGTAATCTATCAACGGTTGTTAACGCCGGTAACAACAAGCTAATTACTTTGTTCCAACGTGCAAGTGGTGCACTAGTAACATAAACAATGTCTTGCGGATCTAATTCGAATTGCTCTGCTAGCACTAATGCAGCAACATTCTTTGCATGCAACTGATACACGTCAGCAATTACACCGTCTTTCTCAAGGTCACGTTTGCGAAGAACAAAAATACCATTGGCGTCAGCTGAGCGCTCGTCAATACCGCCAACCTCACTGAGCGCTTCGGCTAAATTCAAGCCATAACGATTCACTTCTACTGTGCCAGCGCGTTTTACATCACCCAATACATAAACATTTCTTTGGTCGTTACGTGTTACATGTACAATATCGCCGTGCCGCAATAAACGGTTTTGAGAAATGTCGCCTTTGGAATAAAAGTCATCTAAACGAATAACTTCGGTTTCATTACCTCGGGTAAATGTCACTGTTTTCCAGTCAGCACGTTCATTTAAACCACCTGCTTGGTTTAGTGCATCAATTAAGGTTAATGGCGTTTCGGTCACAGGGTAAACACCAGGCTTTTTCACTTCACCTGTAACATAGGCTTTTTGGCTTCTGAAACCGACTACTTTTACGTCAATTTGCGGATCTTCTATAACACGACTTAAACGCTTTACCAGGTCTTCACGAACTTCTGCGACTGTTTTACCGGCAGCCTGTACTTTAGGGGCATATGCGTAGGTGATTGTGCCGTCGGCTTGTACTCGAAAGCCATCAAATTCTGCGGTACGCTGAACGGCTGCAGGAATCGTTAACTCTGGATGATCCCACACGCCTATAGTGAGTACATCACCCACACCAAGTTTGTATTCATAATTAGAAAGATCGAGTCCAGCAATATAACTATTGGAATTAGATGCGCCAATTTCAGCTACATTTTTTTTATTAAAGTCTTTTTGTTGGGAAATAAGAGCAGAGTCAATGAGTTGGATATTTACTTTTGCCAATTCCTTCTCAAGATTCTCGGTTTGTTCACCTTGTTTTAGTCCTTCAAAATGACCGCCAGGTATAATTGTACAGCCACTCATTGCCAGTAAACATGCTGATGCAATGAAAGTTTTATAGCGTTGCGCCATTCGTTCTTCCTAAAATCGTTCTTGTTAGCCTTGTCTAAAGCCTTTATATTAAGCTGAGTAATTAAACCACTTGTAGATTTTGTTAGCAAGTAATCGTCGTGTGAATTTTTTTATTAATAAAATAATCGGTAGGGTCGTGTTAGTTGTTATTTATTACGGCAGAATTTAGATTAGCTTATTGCGCTAAAGTGCAACCTACATCAAACTAGTTATTATTATGCGATATGGAACAGTTGTTACCTAGTATTTGAAGTTCTTGAAGGCCGGTATCTGTAACCCCAAAAAAGTTACATTTAGACTAGATTTAAGTCTACATTAACATCGTAACACATTGTTGTATGTAGTAACTTAAATTGCCACAGAAGTGGATTATGCTTTGGTAATAAGCCTGGACAGCTTCTTTCCAGGCTTCGTATATAGCAATATTATTTTGAATTGATAAAATTAAAGGCGCTAGTCATTAGGTTTAGCGATGCTTTTTCAGAATTTGACTCAACGTAACACCTAAGCTCTGGCGCATTACCAGAAGGTCTTAAATGCACAATATCACCTGTTTCTGCCGTCAATCTTAAGCCATCTGTTTTACAAACAGACTTCGCTTTACCTAACCCTAAGCTTTCTAAAAGCGCATTTGGGTTCTCACTTAGCTCTGCTATCAACACCCTGCTCTTTTCTGTCGCAAAGTCTTTTAACCTATCACTCGCTGTAAAGCGCTGTGGTAAACATTTTAGCAAGCCCGCTATGCTGTCACCCATTGTTGCGACAATCAGCGCTGGCAACACCGCGTCTCTTGTTGGCAGCGCTTTCAATGCTTTACCATTAAACTCGAAATCACTCGCCAGTAAGTAACCGCCATTTGCTTCAAAGCCTGCTACTTTCGAGAAGGTTTTGTTTAAATCAGCAAAGGCTTCTATTACATAAGGTGAGCCAATTTTTGTTCTGGTCACGGTTTTAAAGCTACCAGACAGCTCAATGGCTGTATTACAGCTAACAGGGGTTGCAAGTGCTTCTATTGAGAGCGCTTGACTACAAAGTAGACCTAAGATATCACCCCTTAGCCACTCGCCATCTTCGCCAGCAAGGAGTGGTCTATCTCCATCACCGTCTGTTGAGAACAGCATATCTAGGCGATATTTACTGACCCAATCTTTTGCTCTTTGTTTATCTTCATCTGATACAGCCTCAGTATCGATTGGGATAAATTCATCACTGCGACCTAGGCAAATAACTTCTGCGCCCAATTGCTCAAATAGTGATTTATAAATATCTCTGCCTGCACTCGAGTGCTCATAAATGCCCACTCGCTTACCTGCTAACGTCTCTTCGTTAAACAGGTGTGTATATCGAGTGGTATAAGCCTCTTTTGCTTTATCACTTATCGGTAAACTGATGTCGGCTAGATTCAAGTCAGCAAAATCAAAATCAGCACTCAGAATGGCTTGTTCATCTTGTTTAGTGATTTCACCATCAGGGCGGTAGAACTTTAAACCATTTCTATCAAATGGAATATGACTGCCTGTAACCATAATACAAGGCATATTGTCTTGCATCGCTGTATAAGCAAGCGCCGGAGTAGGAACCACACCGTAATAAACAACGTCTATATTTAGTTGCTTTAAGCCTGCTGCGCAGGCTTTAGCGATATCGAAACTGCTCGGGCGATTATCAATTGCAATGGCCATTGTATTAAATGCGAATTCACTTTTAATACTCTGAGCGAACGCAATTGAAAAGGCTGCACACACTTCTGGTGTAAAATCGGCAACAAGACCTCTGGCACCACTGGTACCAAATGCAATACCACTTGCTTGAATGACTGATTTTGTATTCATGACTTAACCTTTTACTCTGCCATAGCGGTCTTCAAAACGCACAATATCATCTTCACCTAAATAAGAGCCTGACTGCACTTCAATAAGCTCTAAATCTACTTTGCCTGGGTTTTCTAGTGCATGAACCGCAGTAATCGGAATGTACACTGATTCATTTTCAGTCACAAACTGCTCAGTATCATCGATTTGTACTTTTGCGGTACCTGAAACCACAATCCAGTGCTCAGCTCTGTGGTGGTGCATTTGCACTGATAGTTTTGCACCTGGTTTAACCGTGATACGTTTTACTTGGAAGCGCTCACCGTTATCTACTGAGTCGTATTTACCCCAAGGACGGTATACTTCTCGGTGGAATGTTACCTCTGAACGTTCGTCTGCCTTTAATTGGCTAACGATTTGTTTTACTTTTTGAGATTCGTCTTTATGCGCAACCAGAACAGCATCTTTTGTATTAACGATGACTAAGTCTTCAACACCCACTGTTGTCACTAGCTTGTCTTCACCAAACACTAGAGTGTTTTTTGTGTCTACAGATTTAACATCGCCAATAAAAGCATTGCCATTTTCATCTTGCTCAGACACTTCCCATAATGCTGCAAAGCCGCCTACATCATTCCAGTTTGCATCCATTGGTACCACAACAGCATCTTGTGTGTGTTCCATCACTGCATAATCAATAGATTCATCTGGGCATGCTTCAAATGCTTCTTTATCTAAACGTACAAAGTCCATATCATTATTTTGTACTTGCACTGCTTTTTCACATGCTTCATAGATATCTGGGCGAAATGCTTTTAGCTCTTCAAGGTAGCGACTTGCTTTAAACAAGAACATGCCGCTATTCCAGTAATAGTCACCACTGGCAATATATTCTTGCGCTGTTTCAAGGTTTGGTTTTTCGACAAAACTATCCACAGTAAAGCCATGTTCAACCTCAGCACCACGCTTAATATAGCCATACCCCGTCTCTGGCGTATTGCCAACAATGCCGAAGGTTACTAATTTACCTTGTTCAGCTAACAGTTTTGCTTTGTTTACGCTTTCTTGGAAAGCAGCTAGATTTTCAATAACATGGTCAGCAGCTAGAACAAGCAATAGCGCATCTTGATTATCTTCAACTGCTTTGAAGGCTGCCAACGCAATAGCAGGTGCGGTGTTACGACCCACTGGCTCTAAGAAGATACCACTATGTGCCACACCTATTTGACGTACTTGCTCTGCGGCAATAAAGCGATGCTCTTCATTACAAATTAACATCGCGGGTGCATGTTCAAGACCATTTAATCTTAAAATAGTCTCTTGCAACATGGTGTTGTCACCATGTAGTTTTAAAAATTGTTTTGGGTAGTTTCCGCGTGATAATGGCCATAAACGCGTGCCTGAGCCGCCAGCCATGATGATTGGTAATAACAACTTACTAACCCCTTAATTATTTAAATTTCTATAATGATTCACATTTCGACATTAATTTAAATACTAAGATATAGCCTAAAATAAACTTAGTAAAAAAGTTAATGTCAGGTTTGAATGCCTAAAAGTAAGACAAAGATCTGAGGACTATTCTTTAAAAATATGCTCAATTAGTTCATTTGTGACTTTATCCAAGGTAAAGTTATCTTCAATTGTTTTACGCGCACTTTTAGCAACTTGAACATAATTATCAGGAGCACTAATGATATGATTCACCGAGTCAATCAAAGATTGTGTTTCGTAATCTTCTAATAACCAACCGTTTGAATTATGCTTTAAAATCTCAGGCACTCCACCTACCTTTACAGATAGCACAGGTGTTCCATGGGACATGGATTCTAAAACGACATATGGAAATGCTTCATTGAAAGAGAGCAACAACAATAAGTCTGCTTGTCGATAAAACTTATCTATATCAGTTTCAAAGCCTTTCCAAAATACTCTTGCAGACACACCAATTTGCTTAGCATACTCTTTTAAATCACCTAGATCCGGCCCAGAACCCACTATAGTCAAATTGCAATTGCGTAAATGAGCTAAAGCATCCAGAACAAGCCTTTGATTTTTGTTATGATTGACAGCGCCAACCATTAACAAATTGACCATTCCATCAGAAATACTGGATAGATGCACTCTATCGGGTAGATGCACCCCGTTATATATCGTTTTTATTTTATTAGGTGCATAAAAATCTGGTAACGCCCTGTTGCAGACTCTTACAACCAGATCTACTCTCATAAGTAACAGTTTAATTAAGAACTTGCGGGTAATAATCTTCCATAGAGAGACCTGACTATCGTTGATATCACTGTGCTGGACATAAACCCAAAATGATTTTTTTTTAATAAAAACAAACTTGTAAAGTGCTGCATTTCCATTCAAAATAGTAACATCATCTTTACTTGTGCTTTTAATAACTTCTTTCAATGTGGTTGTATCACTGAAAATTTGACTTTGGATGCCTCGTTTCCCTAAAGTCTCAACAAGATTTTCTGCATATCTCTCCTGCCCACCAAACACTTTGGAGAAATTGAACAATCGAACTATCATTCTTTGTTTCGCTATAATAATTGAAATTACTGGGCTGAACCTAAAAATACGTCAGCCCATTTTTGAAAGAAACGATTCCGCTCAAGCAATACTTCATATTTGCTTTATAAAGAGTTAAGTACAACATTAAATTGTTCACTCATATACTCGGGTGAAGAAAGCGCTGCTGGAACGCCGTTTTTACGGTCTGTTTCACTTACAATTTTTCTAAAATCTTCTACGGATAGGCTCAGGTGCTCTAAGGTAGCAACTTCACTTAACTCTCTGTATTCAACAGCTGCAGCAACAGCGTTACTAGCAATAACTGAATTTTCGAAAAGTAACGCCTCATTAACAACCATACCCCACGGCTCATCTTCAGAAAGCAGGATCAAAGAGTCACTTGCCGTGTATAACTCACAAAGCTTTTCAGCATCCATAAAACCGCAGAAAGTAATATCTTCGAAAGATAAATCACTAGCCACTTGTTTCATCTCATTTTCAAGAGGGCCGTTACCAGCAATTAATAAGTGCACCTTTTGAACAGAGCTTAAAGCAGAAATCAGTTTTACAGTTTCTATAACACGCTTTCGAGAGATCAATTGACCAACATAAATAAAGCAAAGACTATCCTTAGCTATATTCAATTGAGCCCTTGTAGCATCTCTGTTACTCTGTAACTCACGTTTTTTTTGTAAAAAAAACTGATTATCGACAGCGTTATTAACGATAGATATCCTAAATTCTGGAACACCGCATGACGTCAAATATTCTGTTGCCATTTCACAAGAAGCAATTAAATGCTTTGCCCCACGATACATCAATCGCCTGAGCTTGCTCACTATACCAACAGATACTTTTGAAGTCGTAGTTATTTCATTCCAAACGATGTAGTCTATCATCAATATTTTACAAACAAAAGCTGCAATGAATGATGTCCAAGAAGCATCACCAATAACCAATACATCAGGCCTTTTAAACAACAAGTAGAGAATTATACTAAACTTAAAATGCAGTATACGCTTTCCATCAGCGCCTTTATTTAAATTGAGAGTAATACCTTTTTGCTGCAAAACATTGTAACTTTTACTGTTTTTTACAGCCCACTCTCTATCCACTTCTCTTTCTATACAAGTTAAAATATCTAACTGACGAATGTCATGTTCATTTGCAAGAGCCTCAAAAAAAGGTACTCTATATGGAGCAACCATATTAGTGAGAAGAGCAATTTTCTTTCCTCTTTTCTTAGCCATTTTTAATTTCTCTTACGACCTTTATGTAGAGCAAGGCTTTTTTTAGCCAATTAATTGGAGACGTTTTTGTTATTATTTTCAGCCAAAAAGCTTCTAACAAAAGTTTGTAACCTAATTTTGCTTTAGGTGACAAGCCAATAGATTCACCACCATGACGGTGATAAATGGTTAGTACTTCTTCTACTAAGTCAAAATGATACCCAGCTAAAGCAATCCTGATCCACGTATCCCAATCTTGGCAACTTGGAAGTGATTCCTTGAACCCTGAAACATCTTGTAAAGCTTGACGTTTTATCAAAACTGATGCCGACATAATATAATTTGTATTCAACAATGCAGACACCGAGTCACCTTTATGCGAAACCTTACTTGTGTAAGACTCTTGTCCGGCCTGGCCTTTTGCTTCAGTCCACGTATAAACGAAACCTAGCTGTGGATCATTACTCTTGTTGATTAGTTCAGCTTGCTTTTCTAACTTACTCGGTAACCATTCGTCATCATCGTCAACCAAAGCAACCCAATCGCCTTTCGCCTTAGATATACCAAGATTTCTCGCTGTGGGCGCACCTGAGTTTTGTTTAAGAGATTCAAATATTAACTTTTCGAAAATTGAGTCAAACTCCTTGATAACCGCAGAATACTCACTTTCCATTCCTGAACAATCGTCAATTACAATAACTTCGTTTGGTAATAAAGTTTGTAAACTAATCGACTTTAAAAGCCTTGCCAGTAAATCAGGCCTTTTATAAGTTGGAATTACAACTGATATGTTCATTGTTTTTTTTCCTATACAAGATAAAGCCCACTAGAAGCAGAAGAGACATAACTGAGTACACAATAACAGCACTATAAGCCGCTCCCTTCAAACCATAAAAATTAATTAATAATGGGTATGTAAAAATAGCGAGACAAAAAGATGGTAGTGATACAGCTAAAAACAGGTTTTTGGGATTTGTTTTAATTAATAAAAATGTGCTTAAAGGTCTATTTAAATTCAGCACAAATATGCCAAAAGTCACGAACAAACCTAACTCGTAGAATTGTTCTGTGTCCTGCTCCGAAACACCAAATACACTTGCTATAAAACGCCCAAATAAAGCAAAAAATATTAACTGACCAGTAGACAATATTGATGACGCCAAAACCAGTTTCTTAAACCTTTTATTACTTTGTGAATTTGAGTTGGCCAAAAGAACTGGAACAAAAGACTGGAAAAACATAGGTATAACAAAAAACAAATTAGCTACTTTATTAAGTACAACAAAAAGCGCCAATTCACTAACCTCAGTATCAAACCACTCTAGAAAAAGAACGCTTGAATTGTAAATACAAAAGGTCATAACACCAGTTAAATGCGCCCAGCCAGAAAAACCTAAAAAAGCAAACTTCAACTTTGAAATATGCTCAACGTCAAATGTTATAGAGAATCCAATCTGTTCTTTAACAGCAAGAACCCATGACAAAGCAACTACAGCGCTCCAAAGAAGATAAATTGTAAAGTAATAACCTATATCAGGGAAGAAATATAAGCTTGAAACTAATAGTAGCAAAATACATTTACTTGCTAGCTCAAATAAAGCAACCTGCTTCTGCTTAAGCTCCATTCTAAAGTATATTCTACTGATCTCGGCAAGCTGAATTTTTTGAGTAATTGCCGAAAAAACAATTGCAAAAAACAACCACTTCGAGTCATCAAAAAAAACTAAAACAATGGCGCCTGCTATGTAATGAACTAACAACTTAAATATATTGAAAGAATAAAATGCGGACAAGTAACTACTTATTTGCCCACTTTTCATCCAATCTTTTTGATATTTAAATAGCGCGGTTTCCGGAGTAATGAAAAATAGATTGAAAAAGAATAAAGCAGATGTTGCAAGACCAAATAGAGCAACATCTTCAACACCTAGAGTATTTAGAACAATCCAAATTGAAACAAGATCAAAAAGCCGAGAGAAAATAGATTCAATGGCGCTATATCCGAATGCCTTTTTAAAATTCATCACACACCATAAAATTGAAACTATTATTCATAACAATGACACATTTAAAGAAGCATAAATTTTTAACTTTAAATTCCACGTGTTCGCTCAGCCTATGCTTTGGTAATAAAAATTGCTCATTATCTTTCAACTTAAGTACACTAGTCACTTCACAGGTTTAATTTCTAGTGAGTTAAATACATCGCCTATGTTCGATAACTGAGAATCCCAAGAATGCTCACTTTCGACAAAACTACGAGCAGCGATTGAAATACCTTCAGAAAATGGTTCGTCAAAATACAATTTCTCGATTTCGGCAACATACTCTTCAGGTTTATTAGCCACTAGCAGCTCTTTTCCTGGTTGGGCATTAATTCCTTCTAACCCGATAGATGAGGTGATAGTAGGCACGCCCAATGACATATACTCTAAGATTTTATTCTGAACACCTGCTGCAAGCCTCACTGGACAGACTGCAGCCAAAGAGCCTCTTGCTTCACATGGTATTGAGTCCACAGCACCTGTAAGCTCAACACCTTTGAAATTTTTGAACTTAACTCGATCTTTTTCTTTGATTCTACCAATAACTTTAAACTTATAGTTTCCTTTACTTAAAAGTAGCGGCATGACATGTTCTGCAAACCAAACTGCGGCATCAAGGTTCTGAACAGAGTATAAGTTTCCAATGAAAATGATGGTTTTTGAGTTGTGTGAAAAGTCATAACTCAAAAAGTCTGTATCAACACCATTTGAGCTAACAATGACTTTGTCTTTGTTTGCTCCTCCATTAGGCAATAGGTAACTTTTATCTATATCACTAACTAAAACTGAATAGTCAAAATTATCTATACAGCCCAATTCAAATGCTCTCAAACGCTTTCTTTCGACTGAATAAATAAAATTCATAATCCCCGAAGTTTTAGATATTTTGGCAACACGATCATAGTTCATAGAAATCGCGTCCGTCATTTCCAGAACCTTGGGTATATCATGCCCTTCTATATACTTTGCAGTTCTAACTAAATGACATAAAGCTAAATCAGCACTCTTGATGTGTTTATCAACAAGTTTTTTAAAGCCAGCGCTTTTGTAATATGCTACCTGCAGAGGGGAGAAATTTAGTACTCCCCAAGCGGTTTTCAAGTAAGACTTCCATTTCGGTAAGTAGTACCTATCAATCGAAGTAAAAACTTTATCATCCGGTACTTGGTAATCCAGATCTTCTTTTTGCTCGCATATACTAACTAAATGCAAATCATATTTTGAACTCAAGTATTTACATATTTGATATATTCTAAGTCTATCACCTCCAATAACTGGATACGGAAACCTAGGAGTAACAACCAATATTTTTTGTTTATTTATCATCAAGTTTACTCCATAATTTTTCAAACTGACATTGAATATTTTCTTCTGTAAACTGCTTAACTCTCTCTAAGCCCAAATTAACACGGGATTGGTTATTGCAATTTAATATGTAATCAATATTTTGACTCATAGACTTTGTACATTTAGGGTCAAACAAATATGCCGAATTACCCACAACTTCTGGCATTGAAGTTGTGTTACTACATGCTATGGGAGTGCCTCTAGACATTGCTTCTAGAAGTGGGATACCGAAACCTTCAAATAAAGAACCAAATACAAACCCTTTTGCATAACTATACAATTTTATTAATTCTGACTCATCGACAAAATCAATAAACTCTACTCGCCCAGACATACCCAGTGACTCTATTAATTTCTCGTATTTTTTATGACCGTCAGCTCTAATTCCCACCACTAATAACTTAGTGTTCATTTTTTCGGCCGTATCCGACTGTGAAAAGGCAGTTATGACCTTATCTAAGTTTTTACTAGGTGAATCCCCTGCCACCGTTAATATATAATTACTTCGTTCTTTCAAGTCTAATACTTGAGAGTCTAACCACTTTGAGGGTATTGAATTAGGAATAACGAATACTTTTAAATTGTCACCATAGTCTCGTCTGATCTCTTCAGCTGTGTATTCAGAGACAGTAATAATCGTATCAGCCTTATTGATGATTAATGGCACTACAAACATTCTGTAAAGCCTACCTAAAGACTGGTATATAGATTGAGATAAGGGTAATTCTTTGAAGCTTCTCATAAATATTAAGTCGTGCACCACCACAACTAACTTCGTATTTTTATTTAAAAAAATAGGGGCTGTATTATAGGGGCAGACCAAATGACTTAATGAATGTCTTTTTGCTAACCAAGGAAGCACTAATTGCTCCCAATAAGGGAAAAAACTGTGACCAGATTTAACCGTTGTTAACTTTGAACTTTGTTGTTTACGCGTAACGTATGCAATGGAGGAGTCTTTAACCGGATTGATCAGCTGCCAAGCAAACTTACCCATACCTCTATACTTCCCAACCATCCAACGTGCGTCAATTCCTACCTTCATTTTAAGTCCCCCCTTACCTAAATAGACATTAAAACTAAACACTGATACATAAATGAAATTAATCTCTATTCTGCTGCTTTAAAAACTTTGAATAATGAACTAATAATGAAACAGCTAAGAATAAAAAAGGACTAGTTAGTCCACTCTGATAAAAAAGAACAATAAATATATACGACAAGATAAAATAGAATAAAATATCCTTAAATAATGCACTGGAATACGTCAGCATTCTAAATATCAACACTAAGAAGATTACTGAAGGAACTATACCATAATCACCTAGTAACGAATAAAATAACGTTTGTGGAGTAGATGGAATTTCATTTATATACTGACGCCCAAGTACCTCGTGATTTTCGAGGAAGTAGTAACCTTGCGCCTTTAAAATCGAAGCCCACTCATTTTCAATTACGCCAGGAGTTATTGCAAAAACTTTCTCAATTCCTTCGACCCAAGCAGCCACCCCCAGTATCAGCCTGGTAGAACCACTGGGCTCCAGAGTTGAAACTAAGCTTAAAAAATAGCTTAGACTTGTTACATTAACCAATTCAATTACAAAGTTGAACCTTTCTGGGTAAAGTTCATATCTAAAAATAGCAAAACTCACAACAAGAGAAATAAAAGTAGCAAAAAAGTTCATTTTCATAACAACTTTTGGAAAAATATAACTCAAGAAAAACAGAACTAGCATAATAAAACCTAATGCTGAGCCAATTATCTTCACCAATACAAAAAATACTAGAAAAGCAATCAATGTTGGAAACTTACTATTTGTATTATTAACTCTCATTGATACTAACGAAGTTAGAAACACCAAAGTAACTATCAGAATCATATAGCTTTGTTCTGGGGCCAATATCGTAACCCCTCTTTCAGCTAAGTCACTACTCAAAATAGCTCTTGGCATAAAAACACTATAAATTGGCAAAAATAGTTTTGCACCAAAAAAACTTTGAAGCACACCAAGAAAGAGGATTCCAAGCAAAAAATATAAAGGAACATACGAGTTTTTGTGGTCACTTGGGTTGTATCTAAAACAAGCTAATGCAATCACGCCTGCTATTAAATATTTTATAAAAACAGAAGCTCCACCACTCGAAAACACAACAGAGCTAAAGGATAAGATTATAAAAAAAAACAAAAAAATAAATATGCAAAAGCGTTTAACACCTACCTTAAACTCCCAGCTGAAATCCAGCACATGATTTACAATAGTGAGTAGCCCAATTGAGAATAATATAAGAGCTTGAGTTTCGCCTAAGCCAGGTAACAAGGAAAAATAAACAGATATAAGACCGAGTAATATAAGTATTGCTTCTTTATTTTTAGATAGTTTTATCTTCATAGTAATGATTGTAAAAATAACGCATTTAACGCTTTCTTATCCAACTCAAAATCCGCCAAATATGAGATAATGAGTAATTATAAATAAAGAACAAACCAATAAAAATATAAAATCTAACCCACTCTTGAATACCAAAGAACTGAAGGAATGAACCAAATAAAGCTATAATTAACGCAAAAATAGAAATCCAAACCAATGATCTCTTCCTGCTTAAACCCGCACGCTCAAATATATGATGTAGGTGATCTCTATCAGGCTTAAAAGGTGACTTTTTCTTTTTTAATCTACGGTACATAATCGCAACCATATCCATGAGTGGAATAGCTATGAAATATAAAGCTGTAACAGGCTGAATTGCACCAACATTGTCTTTAGAGGCTTCTATCAATAACCAAACTATAGTGAAACCTATAAGCATACTCCCTGCATCGCCCATAAAGATTTTCTCGCAGTACTTTTTATTTAACCTTAAGTTAAAGATCAAAAATGCTGAAATAGAAGATATGTAAATTAAACATAAAGCAGCCCACATACTATTGACACTAAACAACATCACAGCGAGAAAGAAAAACGTGACCAGGCTTAAAACCCCCGCAAGCCCATCGATACCATCCATCATATTGAAAGCGTTAATTACTGCTATCACTGCAACAATAGATATAAAGCCCCCCATCGAGTTTAATGTAAACTCAAAGTCACCAAGAATATTACCAAATGATGATAAATAAACATCCGCATAAAACACCATGAGCGAAGCACAAAATATCTGGACGACTATTCTTAACCTTACAGATAAGTCAAACTTATCATCTAACACTCCTAGAACTAATATTATAGTACTTGAAAGTATATATACGTTTAGTGATGCGATATTATTCAGAAATAACAAACTAATAATAAGCACACCAATATAAATACAGACTCCACCTATTAAAGGAGTACTTCCTACATGATGTTTTCTTTGATTTGGTATATCAACCAACCCAACTTTTTTAGCCAGTGGATTAATCAAAACGATAGCAACTGCGCTAATAAAAAAAGAAAGGACAAGAAAAAAGAAAGAATAAATTTCCATTAAATAAACACCAAGTTTAGCTTAATTTCATAACTAGGTTTTGCTTGTTTCTAATATAAAGAAACATAGACAATATAAAACTAGAAAAGCCACCTATAAGTACAAATAAAACAACAATAAAAGCTCTATTAGGCGCCACCTTTCTTTCTTCAATAATCGCAGGATCTATTGTAGACAAAATATATTCATCTCTAGCCTGAGAAAACATTATTGTTCTTACATGACCCTCTATAAGGCTATGGAGTAATGAGCGTATATCAACCACGCTAGTCTCTTTTAGCTGCTTTTCTAAAAAAGAAATGCTTTTTTTTGCCTCAAGAACATCTTTATTCTTCATCTCAACATTTATTTGACTAACAACCAAGTCTACCCACTTTTTTGCCACTGATGGAGATATGTGTTCTATTTTCACCTTTACAAGCCCAGAGCTTTTTGCCTGGCTAACGCTATAAACTTTCAAAAATTCATAGTATGCTTTTTGTAAACTAGGCCTTGGTTTCTTCTTTTCAACCCATTGCATTGTCTTTGAATTAAAAATAGTATCATCAAATATCAGAGTATCTGTTTCTTTATTCCAAGACTTTACTGCAAAAAGTTCAGGCAATAAATTGTTCTTTTCTATAAGGTTAATAATAAACCTTCTTGAAGACATTTTTTCAATCGCTAAGGTAACTTTATTATTGCTACTGGATACATTGAGGCCAGCTAAACTTGCCAGGCCACCTAACTGACCCAATTGACCTGCGCTTTCCGATTGCTCTTTTACAGGGGACAAAGTAGCCTCTGCTTTATAAACATCCTCAACCTGCAGCGCATACACAACACCAGCGACGCTAGCAAGAAAAGTGATAGCAACGATTAGCCACTTATAATAAGCGAAGATTTTAATTATCTCTGTCAACTCTAATTCTGAAGCTTCTTGTCTTGATGCTTTTGCCATTAAATTAGTCATACTTTGTTAAGTCCCTCTATATCCCCGAAATGGCTGCAAGTCCAGCTGTTAGCTGGAAGAATATCTGAGTTGCGGTATTCCAAAGAGTTAGGTTATCCATATGGGATGGATCCATTGGAACAACAATAGTGTCACCTGGCTCTAACTGACTTTGATAATTTACAGAGAACCACCCTGATGACTTTGGAATGAAAACAGCACCATTTGCTTTGATTACATATATCTGCTCTTCATTTGCTCGATCTCTGATACCACCACTCAACTCTAAATACTGTTCAATAGATACACCCGCCTTATACAGATGCGAAGATGAGTAATTAACTTCACCGATAATTGAAATAGAATCTTGTCTACCTGGTACATATAAAGAGTCACCATCTTGCAAAATTAAAAACTCTTCTTTTTGCAAAATATCAGGTAAATCTATTACTAACCTTCCAACAGCTTCCACATTAGCCAAATCACTCAAAAGCCTACTCATTTCATCATAGTTAATTGAGCTTCCACCACCTACAGATTGCTGAAAGCTTTTCGATGCAATTTCTCTTCTTAATTCGTCAGAAAGTTTTGATAACTGGGCCTGTTCTTGCTTTTTAATAGCTAGCCTAGTAAAAATCGCGGCTTTAGGTTCTGCATGAGCCGATAGACCACCAGCACGCTCAATAACATCATATAGAGTTTCACCGCGGTTTACTGTGTAGGTCCCAGGGAAGCGAACTTCTCCCGCAAGATTCACCTTGTAATCATCTTGCCAATTCGGTTGCATGAGTACATTTAATGTATCTTTACCTTCTAATTGCATGGCTAAGACTTTTTCATCGTTAATATCGATTTGCAAATGCTCAAAAAGACTTGACTCTGTATTAATAAAGCGTGTTAATTCAGCCTTTTCAGTGAAAGCTGATTCTAATAAACCGCCAGCTGCCTTGATCGCTTTCTCGACTGTTGAGTTGCACGACAGTGGGTATTTTCCTGGGAATCGAACTTGCCCACGTACTTCTAATATACGTGATTTTGTTAGGTTAGAGCTTTGAAACTCTAAGCGTTTGAGTACTGGTTTTAGTAGCTTTTTACGACTAAAACTTGCATACATTTTATCTTCAGGTGTATTGAAATTAGTAAATTTATTTTTTGAAATCTCATTAGATAGTTGAACTGTGTTCTTAAACTGTTCGAACTCAAAAACATGCCATAACTTCACTTTTTCTTGTTGACGTTTCTGCTCTTCTGTCAGTGCTAAGTTCTCTAATGCCAATTCTTCAACATTTTTCTTCTGGAAGCGACTAAATATATAGATTTCATCATTCTTTTCTAGAGCGACATTTTTGCTCTGAAGCGCGTCAGAAAGCGAAAATTGGAATACCTCAATTTCACCTAATGCAGACTTCTCTCTGACAATAATTGAGTAATTAAAATCGGCTTGAGGAAGTAAGTCATCTCGGAAGTTTAGAAACAACTTATCAATGGTAATACCTTCATACCATTCATACGACCCTGGTCTGACAACCGCACCGATCAAAGTTACTGAATTTGTAACTACTTCACTCACTTCTTTTACAGTAAGTTGATCTCCAGCTTTTGGTTTAAAACCACTTGTAAAGTTAGAAAAATCAGCTGAAACAATTCGACTTTTAGCACCATCAACGATACGGCGAACAGCTACATTTTTAGTGAATGCATTTTCTTTAAAACCACCAAACATTTTCATCAGTGATGCTTGATCATCTTCTTGTGTTAATTCGAAAATACCTTCCCTTTTAACTGCACCTTTTACTGTTATTTGTGGGCCAACCGATGGAATAAACACGACATCACCAGAGCGAAGGTTAATATCCCCTTCTGTGTTACCATCTAACAGTAGGTCGTATAAGTCTAAAGTAGCGACTGTTTTGCCATTTCGCTTTACTTGAATATTTCTCAAACTTGCTATGTCAGTCAAGCCACCTGAAGCGTATAAAGCATGAGTTACTGTAGATAGTGGTGAAACCATAAAGCTACCTGGTTTGTAAGCTTCACCAACAACTAGAATACGCATTGGATTTAATTGGGACATTGAAACGAATACATTTAAACCAATTGCTTCTTTTTGGATTTTCTCTTGAATTAATTTTTTAAACTCACCGTATCTAAGGCCTGCAACTTGCTCTGGTGAAAAGTTTGGGATCGATAAACGACCTTCGTTGTCTATTTTTAGACTATGAGAAACACTTTCTTTACCGTAAAAGTTAACATTAACCACATCACCTTTCCCTAGCACATAGGTATCTGGGACAGCTGCATTTTCAGGCGGAGCAAACGTTGTTGGAGTACCTGAGAAAAGGTTATAACCAAACGGTTTAAGTGGTTCATCAATCGGATTTAAGCGTTCAGCTTCATTTTCTTTTTCAGAACTGCCAGACTCACGTTCAGACACCGAAGGTTGTGTTTGCATCTTCGCTTGAGACTGCTGTGATACACTAGTTAAAGAAGATAAATTGATACCATATTGCTTAGCAAGGGCTTCTTGCTGAGCTTTTGGTAATTTTTTAAACTGTTCTATTTGTGCTTGGGTTGGTGTAAATGCCAGAGAAACGCTCGAAAAAAGCATTAAAATCAATACAAAAACACGTTTAAAAAACATATTCAAACTTAAATCCTATAAGCTATGGCCAAAAAGATTGCATATTCTACACGAATTACCATACATAGAAAAAGGGGCTGAAGCCCCTTTTTTTTTCTATATTACAAGTTTACGACAATGGTATGTTAAAAGCTGTAAACTAATGTTAAAGACGTTTCAGTATCTGTATTTTCTTTATCATCACTTACATCAGAGTTGTGCGTGACGTTATATGCAAATTTCATCTGTAGTGAGCCGTTGATTTTTGTCAATAGCGCAGATTCTGATACTGTTTTTGTGTTGGTATCACCGTATTCAACTGCGACTAATTGTGTGAAACGCGCGTTGTCTGAGATCTGCCAGTTATAATCTAACTTAGCAACGCCAATTGCTTCATTGTCTGTCACAGTTGGTAAACGCACACCATTTTCATCAAATTTCTTTTGCTCTTCAAAGCGTTTGATACCAGGACCAATTTCAGCATTCAAATACATATCACTTCGATTAAGCAAGCGAAGGCCGTAACCAATTGATAATACTGCTTCATTACGGTACGCACCAAAGTAATCTGAATCATATGAACCATAGACGAATAAATGGCTATGATCTTCATTTAGCTTATAGTTACCTTGCGCTGATACTGAATACTTTTCATTGGTACGTTTTTTCTCGCGCTCGCCCGCATCATTGTCAATTTCATCTTCTTTATAGATGCCATCTAGCTTGTATTCGTTGTTCCAGTTTTCTAAGTGATGCTTTGCTTTGATGCCACCTTTAAGTGTAGTCGTTGAGGTGTTACCACTGGTGATAATCGCACCTACTTCACTTGTTACATCCCATGTTTTCTGCTCTTCAGCTTCTTCTGCGAAACTTTGAAAAGAGGTTGCTGCAATAACGCAAAGAGATAAAAGTTTTAATTTCATTTATAGATTACCCTGTAATTAATCTTTATGTAGGTGAACATCCATTTGTGGATATGGGATAGCAATATTCGCTTCGTCTAACGCAATCTTAATATTTTCGATTAGGTCGAAATAAGTTGGCCAATACTCTGTTGTATTTACCCAAGGTCTCACAACAAAGTTTACGCTTGAATCAGCTAATTCAGAAACAGCAACAGTATAGGCTGGATCTTTTAATATGCGAGACTCTTTGTCTAGTACACTCTTTAATACTTCTTTTGCTTGGCGAAGGTCAGCGTCATAACTCACACCGATAACTAAATCGATACGACGAGTTTTTTGGCGAGAATAATTAACAATAGCGCCCCCCATGATTGCTGAATTAGGCATGATAATGACTTTATTATCTGGAGTGCGTAATTCTGTTGCAAATATCTCTATACGTTCAACGCTACCCGCTTTGCCGCCGGCTTCAATATAGTCACCAGACTTGAACGGGCGAAGAATGATTATTAACACACCAGAAGCAAAATTAGATAGTGATCCTTGAAGTGCCAAACCAACGGCTAAACCTGCAGCACCTAAGATGGCAACGAACGATGTGGTTTCGATACCAACTTGCGATAAGGCCATTAATACCGTCGCAGCGAATACCAGCGCATAGACGATATTTGAGATAAAACCGGCAACCGCTTTATCAATTTTTCTTTTTGCAAATGCTTTTTCGGTAAAATTACCAAAGAACTTAGCGACCTTTAATCCTAATAGTAGAATTACGATGGCTAAAATGCCTTGCAAAATATAGTGAGTAATTAGATCTGAATTTTCGTTGATCCAGTTGATTAGAACGTCCATGCACTCTCCTTAATTTTTTGATGAGTGAATTTTGCGCATTATACATGCTGAATATGAACTTTACCTTTATGAAAAAGTACTTTTTCATTAAATTTAAATAAAATCGAATTTATGCTTTGCAAGCCAAGTTTTTTTATGTATTATGCGCGCCACACCAAACAAGGTGGTATTGCGGCGGCTGTAGCTCAGTTGGTAGAGCCCTGGATTGTGATTCCGGTTGTCGTGGGTTCGAGCCCCATCAGTCGCCCCATCTTCTCTTCTGTGTTTTCAGATTCAAGAATCTTACTTAAAGTTTCTAATTCTCATCTTTTTTAATTATCAATTTCATCAAAGTATTACACTGATTTTCTTGTTGCCATAAACGATGGCCTGTAAGCGTAAACTCTAAATAAGCAAAAACCTTTTTGAGAATATGAAAGCTCTTCTTTACCTGTCTTTAAATCATAAATCAGTTACAGCTCGCAAATAGTTAATATTGTCGCCATAAATGATGACCTACATTAAAAGTGTACCCTTTAATTTTTTCGATAATTTAAAAATAAGGGTTGAAAGTAAAACCTAAGAGCCAAGCTTATTCTGAGCAAACAGCATTAGTTCATCAACCGGCATTGGCTTACCGAGTAAGAAGCCTTGAATTTCATCACAGCCCATTTGCTGTAAACGCTCTAACTGAACTTGCGTTTCAACGCCTTCAGCAATGGTTTTCAAACCGAGATTTTTACCAAGGGATACGATTAATTCGGCGATCGCGCCAGTATCGCTCTCAGGAATGTCTTTAACGAAAGCTCTATCGATTTTGAGGCGAGATAAAGGCAGCTTCTGTAAATAGCTTAGCGAAGAAAAACCAGTACCAAAGTCATCGATGGCCACTTCAATACCATAACGTTTTAACTCGTCTAACGTATCGATGACGCTTCCAATTTCGTCCATCACAACACTTTCAGTGACCTCAAGCTCTATTTTGCTACTTGGCACCTGATATTGCTCTAGAGTATTAATCACTGTTTTAGCGTAATCAGGCGTTTTAAATTGAGGCACCGACACGTTTACAGCAACACAAATATCCAGCCCTAATTGAGCAAAACGTTTTTGCTGCTGACAAGCTTGCTCGAGTACCCATTGCCCTATTTCAACAATCAAACCTGAGCTTTCAGCCAGTGGCACAAAAATACCAGGGGAAATATAGCGCCCATTCCCCGATGGCCAGCGTAATAACGCTTCACAACCTATAATTTGCTGCGTTTTCAGAGAAAATTGTGGCTGGTACCAGACTTCTAATTTGTGTTGCTCAAAGTCACTTCTTAATTGCCTGATCAAACCTAAACGCCATGCCATTTTTTCTTCTAAGTCTGGTGTATACCAATCAAAAACCTTGTGACTCTGCTTTGCTTGGTTAAGCGCTATATACCCTTTCTTTAAGGTTTCTAGACCTGTGTCACTGAAGTCTTCACATTTACATAAGCCAATATGAAAGTGAATAGACAATAAATGCTCTTTTAACTGATAAGGAATAGTTAGGGCATCAACGAGTAACTCTTCATTCAAAGAGCTGGTCGGTAGTAAAAATGCAAAAACATCAGCGCCAATTCTAGCTAAGGCTTTTGCGTTAGGAATATCTTGCTCTAGGCGATGCATCACAGCCATCAATAACTGATTTCCTACTTCTTGTCCTAAGCCATTATTGATATCTGAGAACTGAGCAATGTCTAACAAAATTAAAGATAAGCCGTCGTCACAAGGGTTTTTCTCTAAGCGCTCTACAAAGCTAGTGCGATTTGCTAGCTTTGTTAAGGGATCTTTATATGCAACTTCTCTGATCTGGCTGAATAGCTTAATATTATCTAAACCCACACTGACGTTGGCTAAGAGTATCTCCGCAAATTGAATTTGCCGCGCCATTGGAGGCAAAGCTAATTCTATAAAAATCGCCGCTTGTTCATTATTTTTTTCAAGGAATAACGTGAGGTCATGTTCTGTTTGTTGATGACATTGCTGCTCAATGCAAGTTTTGACCTGCATAATCGCACGGCCATTATCGAGTTGCTCAACACCTTGCCCTATAAACTCGTGATATTGCGTTGTGCCACCTAACAAAACCAATGAATTAGTACCTGAAACTTGAGCACACACAAAGCCATTGGCGTCATTCGCTAAAATATTAGCTAACTGCATCACCACAGCCTGACTAAAGCCACTAATGTTGTTGTGCCCTAAAATCGCATTGGAGGCACTTAAAATATTCGTTAATCCTTCACTTTGAGCTTCTAACTCACATATCTGTTGAAAAGAACGCAAAGCGGTCATTAATGACGTCACTAGCTTACTTCGCGTAAGCTCTGTTTTCATTTTGTAGTCATTGATGTCGTATTCACGAATAACCTGTTCTTCAGGTGCATGACCTGGCTGACCTGTTCTTAGAATAATTCGAACATTATGATTATCGAGATCGTCTCGAACTTTTTTGACAACTTTAAGACCAGCATCGTCTGACTCCATCACCACATCAAGCAGTAATAAGCATATTTCTGGATGCTGGATTAACTCGTTAATCGCCTCTTCACCAGAATAAGCATGATGAAAGCGCAACGCCTTGCCCCAAAACTCAACGCCAGATAAAGCAAGTTTAGTCACAGAGTGTATTTCAGGATCATCGTCAACAACCAGAATATCCCAAAAGCCCTGTGGCTCGTTATTTTCTGGTGTATCATCTTCATGATCTAAAAACAAAAAGTCATCTTGCTCAGACGCCATTCAAATTCCTTCAACTTCTACCGCTTGAGTTAAAGTTTTATTATTTTTAATAAAACGTAAATGAAGTGGGTATGTTCGCTTGCTTTAAGGTATATCTTAATTGTTAGCTGAGGTAAACCCTAATGACTTCAACATCAATTGCTTAATTGCAACTTATTTATTTAGGTCATTGAATTAGTATAGACTATCTTATCGAAATAAAAGTAAAACCAGCCAATATCATTCTAGGAGTGCCGTTATTTCTATTCGTGCCAAAACGTTAAAGTTTAGCTTACTAACCATGGTGCTTGTGCTTCTGGTACTGGTGTTTTTACCACGGCATTTTAGTATTCAGCAAACAAGTGACCTCAAGGGCTCTGATAAACAAGTAAGGCCTCTCTTATTTGACTTGAAACACTGGCCTAAGCTTATGGCGTGGGATAAGTTCAGTTCAAAGCTCAGTATTGATATTTCATCTCCAAGCAATACTTTAGGCGCAAATGTATTTTTACAAACCTCGAGTGCCAATATTGAGGTTACTATTACTGAAGTATCTCAAAGCCACCTACAGTATTCTATCTTGGTCAATAATGAACATGCATTGCTTGGAAACGTAAGCCTCATTCACAATGAGCATACATTAACTATCAACCACTCATTGAAAGGCACCATTCATTCTACGTTGAGCGGGGGGGTTATTGTTTTATATATTCGTTCACTGGCCGATAAAATGTTTACTTCCAGCATAAATAATTTACGTTCACATATTCAACTTGCTGATAAGGACATTCAATGACAGTAAAAAAAGCGAATTCTAAAGCAAGCCTTGCTTTGCTGATTGAAGAAAAGCTTGGTTACCCAATGGTAAAGAAAGCGTCTTTTAAAAAAACATCTGACCAATCTGAATACTCAGCACAAGGAAAGCGCACCGTCGAGTACTCTGTTCAATCGAATAACTCTGCACTCAAACGCGCACTCAAAAGGCAGCAACTACAAAAAATACAGCGACAAATTAATATTGAAGCCATTATGGCTGGTGCCTTAAGTTTATGCCCAGATGTGATCAGCAAGGGTCGCCCAGATCCCGACTGGCTCGAACATTTTATTGCGCTTGCTGAAGACATTACCAATCAGGCTATGCAAACTTTATGGGCTAAAATTTTAGTGGGTGAAACCCTATCTCCAGGTACATTTTCAATAAAAAGCCTACAAACACTTAAGCTAATGACCCAAAAAGAAGCCAACGCATTACAAAAATGCGCGCCTTTATGCGGTTTTGTTGAGTATGAAGGAAGCTACCTTATTATGCTGGGCCACTATAAGAAACCGTCTTTCTTTGATCTTTTACGTAAAGGAAATAAAGAATCTATTAATTTAGCCCAGTCAGGTTTGAGCTTTCCCAATATTCTCACCTTGATGGATATTGGCTTAATGTACAGAAAAGAAATAGAGTCCCCAAGCCTGAAGCAAGGGCAGAGTTTTAGTTTAAGTTTTCAAGGTCAGAAATTAACGCTTACAGCCAAGAGCAGTGAGTTGGTCTTAAGTTATTACAAATTGACTCAAACAGGGGAAGAGCTAAAACGCCTAATCACCGCACCGGTTAATAAGCAGTATAAGCAGTTGTTAGAGCAAGCAATGCAGGAAGAGTTTAGCTTTGAGTGGAGTTAGGTTATAGAGTCGTAAGCAGTAAGCAGTAAGCAGTAAGCAGTAAGCAGTAAGCAGTAAGCAGTAAGCAAATGATAGGTTGCCAATTAAGGGTCTAAGTATAACTTTAAAGTTCACTATAAATAACGGCTTATACAACACTAAGTTCAATCATCTGTAGGTGTGCTTTAGTGCAACAAAGTTTTTAAATTGATTCCATAAATAACGTCCTACAAAGCTACAAATAGCGCACTCCATTGCGGCAGCTCAAATTGCTCATTTCACCTTGCGTAAAAGTAACCTTGCTTCGCAATGTATATTTTGCATGATAGTAAGCGCTGACTTTATGCAGGCACAAAAGAGCGCGGAATAAATCCGCGCCTACATATATTCATTGCCTGTAACTCGCTAACTTTTCACTCGCCAGCTCGTTACATTTAACATTCAAATCTTAGAAGTGAACCTGAATACCTGCAAATGGGCCTGATACGTCTAAATCAGTGCTGATGTCATCTACATCGTCTAACTCAATGATAAATGAACGATAGCCAGCACGGATCGCTACATCAACAGCTAGATTGTCAATCACTTCCCAAGCGATACCTACTTGGTAATCTTGAATTTTGCTATCGTCGATTGCCAATAGATTACCTTCTGCAAAAACGCTCAAACCAGTTAATGGTAAGCCTACTTCACCACGTAAATAACCTAGTGGAATTGGTGCCGAAAAATCAATAGATTCTGTTGTTGACTGGCCTGCTACCGTACCTTGAACGGTAGCATCACCATCAAAATGCTTTACTGTTACACCAAAGTCAAACGACACTAAATCGTTATCAAATAATTCATAATAAAGCGTGTAATCCATGTGACTAAAATCTGTCATTAGATTTGCTTCTGTGCCGACTGTGAAGTCTTGACCATCGAACTCAAATGTTTCAGTTAGAGTTGTTTTACCATCCAGCTCTAATTGTGTGTACTTCAGCTTAATATTTGGAATTAACGGCACTGGGTGCTCAAACGCTGCATAGTAGCTTGAGAATGTCTTATCTTCGAAGTTGAAATTTTCTGCCTGACCTTTACCTGCAAAACTACCTGAGTTTTCACTCTGCCAGCCATCAGCCCCTACGTATAAACCTAACAACATATCTGCTTTTGCAACCGGTGCTAAGAAAGCAATTGATAATGCTGCAGCTAAACAGTACTTTTTCATTTTTTATCCTTGCGCTAGAAGTTCACTGAGTTCAATAAGAGCTGCATTTGCTCTTGATATATAGTTTGCCATTACCAGCGAGTGGTTAGCAACAAAACCAAAGCCATTACCGTTTAAAATCATTGGACTCCACACGGTTTCTTGCGTTGACTCAAGCTCGCGAATAATTTGCTGTAAACTAACTTTAGCATTCTTTTTCTCAAGTACATCAGCAAAATCATGTTCTACTGCTTTTAGAAAGTGCAATAATGCCCAAGTTGCGCCGCGCGACTCATAAAAAACATCGTCAATTTTCCACCATGATGTTTTCACTACATGATGACTAGGTGCACTGGTCGCTTGGTTTGCAGCTGAGTCACCAGCGAGATCTGTGTTAACTCTATCTTGTCCTACACTGGCACTTAATCTTTGACTTAAACTACCTAAACGTTTCTCTGCTTCTTTTAACCAGCCACGTAGGTTATCTGCACGAGCATAAAACTGGCTCTCTCTATCTTGAGGGTTCGCAATCTGTGCGCGATACAACTTTAACTGCTCAATACCCACTTGATATTCACCTTCTGCACTGGGCCAGATCCAAGCTGTTGAGCTAATATTAAATTGTGGTTGAGCTTTTTTTAACGCAGGGTGCTCTGTAGATTGTGATTGAGATCGGCTGAAGTCTTTTCGCATTGATAAAGCCAAATCTCGCACCATTTCAAGGGCACCATACTCCCACGCTGGCATATTATCCATTAACACACTCGGTGGCATTTTATCATTTGATAAATACCCACCAGGCTTATTCAGTAAGGTCTCACTTACTTCAATAAGTGCTGTTGACGTGACATAACCGGGTACTAATTTAACTTGTTGCTGCTCAGCAGTTTGCTTTGCCTTTTCAACGACATTGAATGCTGCTGGTTCAAAGCTCCAGTAAACCGCGATTAAGTAACCGACTACAACTAAACCTGCAAACCCGCCTGCAATTTTTCCTAAATGCTGTTGCATAAACCCTCCTTAATGGTGGTTATGATGTGAATTTTTTGGCTTTTCAAAAGTATCTTTCAAAGATACGACTTCTACAAAACTATACAGCCTGTCGCCATTATCAAAATATAACGTCAACTTGCGCTTTTCACCGACTTTTAATTTATGCTCAGGCTCAAAAGCCATTAAATGAAAACCACCCGGCTGGAACACTATTTGTTGATTCGCAGGTAATTCAACTGATTCGACTCTTTGCATGCGCATCATGCCATTCTTGTGCACATGCTCATGGATCTCAACACGCCCAATCCCCCGAATCGTTGCTTTCTTCAGAAAAACCGATTTATCCATTGGGTTATGAATAGTGAAATAAGCTGCAGTTGATTTTGCCGCCGGTAAGAATGTACGAATTTGAGCATCTGTCACCATGAGTTCTTTTTGTACGTGACTATGGTCGTGACTGTGGCCTTCATGTGCCTGCGATAAAACAGAAAGTAATAGTGCCGCCGCCAGAGAAAGGGTTCTTAATAACATGCTTATTCCTTTGAAAAAAGTTTAACTTGCAACATCATAGCATGAAAAATCAAGAAACCCTTTGATCTGGTAGAGATCTAATATGCTGGAGATTCTTCCTTAAGTAACCAAGCTAATCCAACTAACATAAGTAATGGCAGAGCAATAAAGATGGAATTAAATAATAATGCTAACACTAGCCCAATGAGCACAACTAACACCAATCCAATTACTCCAACACTCACTAATGCCACCAGCGCGATCACAGCAATAATGCCAGCTAAAAGCGCAACTAGCTCGATACCGACCCAGCTTATTTCCCAAATAAATTCAGGCATAGCAAAGAACATAACAGGTGTTTGAACCCAGCTTAATGCGCTAATAAATAGTAATGCTGCTAATAAAATCAATGCTGTTTTCATAATTACCTCCTACGTCTTTACAACTTAATATCTAGCAATTACTGCTTTGGCCACAGTACAGCGCATAATCCGTATGCAATCACCGTCATCATTGGGAACTTTAAAAATACCAACAAAGTTAATACTCGAGTTAGCCATACTGGTAAATCAAAACGTTCTGCTAGCCCAGCACATACACCTGCAATTTTCTTTCTCGCTAAAATACGACGACATGTTTTCGTTGTTTGTTGCATATTCATAACCTTACTCCTGAAAAATTAGGGAGGCGCCTCGTTGCGCCGAGCCTGTCAAAACGAATTAATACCTAGCAAACTTTTGGTTACTGCGCAGAAGTTGATGCTTCTGAAACCTGCTTAGCTGTCACTTTTTGCTTCAGTGCAACCAGCTCGTCACTCAGCTTTTCGTCTTGCTCTATTTGTTTGAACTCTTGATAAATATCATTTTTACCAATATCGTAACTTTCAACTTGTGCTTCGATACGCTCCACTTTTTGTTCTAGTTGTGAAAAGCGTGCGCAAACATTTTGTACTTCTTCACTATTTAACGTGCTACGTACTTTTAATCTTGCTACTGCACTATTTTGTGCTCTGTAAAATTGCTGCTGTTTTGCTTTTACCTCAGCAATTTTATTACTTAGCCTAGCGGCATCTTCATTCAGCTTGTGCAGCGCGTCTTCTAATTGTGCCGCTTGCTTTTGGTTGTCTTCCTGAGCGTCTACAAGCTTTTGCTTTTCGATAAGTGCTGATTTTGCTAGATCATCACGACCTTTACTTACCGCTAGCTCAGCTTGTTGCTGCCAACGCTCAATACCTTTTGCAAGATCTTCATGCTGTCTTGATAAGACTTTTTGCTCTGCAATAATTTGTGCAGCAGTTGAACGACACTCAGCCAAGGCATCTTGTAACTCACTCTCAATCTGCGCAGTCATTTTTTGTGGATCTTCTGCTTTGTCTAAAAACGCATTAATTTCTGATTTAATAAGATCTTCAATTCTGTCGATTAAAGCCATGTTCTGCTCCTATGCATTTGGCAATTGGGTTACTAGAGCTATTCCAATCTTTATGCCAAAATACAAAAATGTTATAAAACATAAACTTAATGATTTCTGGAAGTTTTTATAGGAGAGACAAATTTAATGATTTCGTTAAATAAACTAAAAAGTAGTCAATTTAGTTAACATGAAATTTTTGTGGGTTATTGTCGGGCTAAAGCCACGACCTACAGGTAAGGCCCATCACGATATTTTTGTCGGTCGTCGTTTAAGGCGATAATCAAAAAACAAGAAACCCCAGATATGTAGTCGCAGGTTTACCCCGTGCATTTTGATGCATTACGCAAACTCATCGTATATGAAAACAAAGAAGCCGCTTAGTTAAGCGGCTTCTCCTATTATGTTTAAACACTAAAATTTTACAGTTCAGGCACGAACGTCAGTGCTTTTTCCATTATCTCAATACCCGAGCCTTTCTTATGTCCATTCTCTGATAAATGACGGCGATACCCTCGCGCACCCGGTTGGTTTTGGAAAATACCTAACATGTGGCGAGCAATATGCCAGAAGTTCGCACCTTCGCTCATTTGCGCTTCAAAGTAATCATACATACTGCGAACCACTTCATGGCGAGTCTGCGTAAACGCTTCACCACCGTACAACAGCTCATCAACCTGCGATAACATAAATGGGTTGCTATAAGCTTCTCGACCAACCATCACCCCATCAATATACGTTAGATGATGCTGGCATTCTTCAATGGTTTTAACGCCACCATTTATACTGATATGCAAGTCTGGGTAATCTTTTTTCAACTGATATACACGCGGATAATCAAGCGGTGGGATCTCACGGTTTTCTTTTGGACTTAACCCCTGTAACCAAGCCTTACGCGCATGGATGATAAAGTCATCACACCCCACATCTTTAACCGCTTCAATCAGCGTGGTTAAAAACTCGTAGCTGTCTTGCTCATCAATACCAATGCGTGTTTTTACAGTCACAGGCACGTCAGTTTGCGCTTTCATCGCAGCAACACACTCAGCCACCAGCTGCGGCTCAGCCATTAAGCACGCACCAAAGCGACCGTTTTGAACACGATCAGACGGGCAGCCTACATTTAGGTTAATCTCGCTATACCCGTATTCATCGGCTTTCTTCGCACACTTTGCCAATGCTTCAGGATCTGAGCCCCCTAGCTGCAGCGCCACTGGTAATTCATGTTCACCAAACGCCAAATAATCCCCTTTACCAAATAAAATAGCACCGGTGGTAATCATTTCTGTATAAAGCACCGCATGTTTAGACAATTTTCTATGGAAAGTTCTGCAATGACGGTCAGTCCAATCCAGCATAGGCGCAACAGAGAACCTTCTAAATGCTGAATCGCCTGTATTTAAAGGGCTAGAGCCTGTTTTATCTACATTTATCATAATTACTGAACCGCCTTGAATTACCTTGAATTACCCCGAATTTCGATATACAGTCACCCTAGTGTCACCCTCAACGGGTAGGACAAATCATCTTTTCAGAGGGACTTTCTAATGGCTGGTTTTACTATCGAAAAACGAAAATTGTCGTCTGGCGAACAACGCTACAAGTGCGTGGTGCGCGAAAAATCTAAGGGCGAGATTATACACAATGAAAGTAAAACTTTCAGCACAAAAGCACTCGCTGAATCTTGGGGTAAAAAAAGGGTTCATGAAATCGAATCTGAAAGGGTGACTGAGAAAAAGCACACGGTCACACTGGGCACCCTGCTCAATATGTATTTTGAAAATCACGACCTTTGGAACAAAACAGGCCGCACTAAGCAATATGTCATTAAGATGCTGATGGATTGCGACATAGCCAACATTCAATCTGACCAATTAAAAGTGAGTGACCTAATAGAGCATTGCAGTAACCGCCGCGATGCTGGCGCGGGCCCTGCCACTATTTACCATGATGTTGCTTATCTGCGCTCAGTCATGAAAGAAGCCAACCCAATTTGGAATATTGAAGCCAATCATAAAATTTTTGATGATGCTGTGCCTGTACTTATCAAAATGGGGTTAATTGGCAAAAGCCAAAAGCGAACCCGCCGCCCAACTGAAAACGAACTAAACCGCCTGAAGCAAGGGCTTAAAACCCGAATGGAAAACCGCAAAGGCGCACAGGCTCAAATACCTTACTTAGACATTCTAGAGTTCAGTATTTTGACCTGTATGCGTATTGGTGAAGTGTGCAAAATCACATGGGATGATCTGAACGTTGACCATAAGACCGTGATTGTGCGTGACCGTAAAGACCCGCGTAAGAAACAAGGTAATCACATGATAGTGCCATTACTAGGTGGTGCGTTTGACCTGGCATATAAACAACCAAAAACCAGCGAGCTAATTTTTCCTTTTAATGCCCGAAGTGTAACCGCTGGCTTTCAGCGTGTGCGCAATGAGTTGGGTATTAAAGATTTACGTTATCACGACCTACGCCGCGAAGGTGCAAGCCGTTTATTTGAAAAGGGCTACTCAATTGAAGAAGTAGCCCAAGTGACAGGCCATAGAAACTTGAATGTACTATGGCAAGTTTATACGCAGCTGTTTCCGCATAAGTTGCATGAGAAGTTTGATTAAGGAAAGCTAATAATGTCAAAACTAGAAATTTTTGCTGTTTGTGTATTACTAATTATGACTGGAGCCATAATATCAGACGTTCCTTTTTTAGAGTTTTTCAAAGGAGCAAACTTAAAAGAAATCATTGAAAGCTTTGATTTTTTCATTAAGCCTTTTTTCTTCTTAATTGCCACATCATTAGGTATATATCTTTCATACAAAAAAGTAGGCTTAGATGTAAAAGCCTCATTCAGCACTCTTGCAGGTCAAGGTCTGCCTATGCATGTTACGGATGTTACATTATTGAACGACAAAGATAAGACAGTTATTATTACTAGGCTCTACTTACTTCTTGAAACTGGGGAGAAGTTAGTACTTAAAGACTTTGCGCAATCTCCACTATTTATCAAACCATATGAAACTGAAAAAATCTTCCTACCTCCTACATTAAAATACTTTGAGCGAGGAATAAAACCTCAAGAATTCATAAATGCTCAAATTGCTATTTCTACCGACAAAGCTATTTATAAGTGTAGAAATATAAATGCTCCTTTAATGGACCCTGATATTGCAGTGATTACTGCTGAATCACAAAACTACGAGATTGCACATTTAGCTTGGTATAAATATAAATTAACAATATACGACAAACATAGAAATGAGCCTTTTTACATTTTCATAGATGATGAGGGTAACCTAACAAACTTTATACTAGGAACCCTTCAAATAAATAATATACAGAATCTCGAAGGCTTTACTTCATTCATGAAAACTTTCTCGTTTGAAAAGTGGACGCTGCATGATATTTATCAAGATAAGATAGTTGCCTCGTCATAGGTTCTCATAAAAAAGCCGCTAATTAGCGGCTTTCTTTTACTTATTCAACGCTTCATCTAATGCGCTGACCAATTCATCATCTAGTTTGTTGGTTTTCTTGCTTGCCAAGTGTTTGGCTGTGGCGAGACAAACGCGCTTGATGAATACTTCGGTTGCGAGTTTGGTTAATAGGTATTTACCCAGAGTGCTTAACATGGTTTTTGTTCTCCAGTTTGGTTACTCGTTCCTTAAGCTCTTTCATTCCTTGCTTAAGCCACCCAACATCCGTGCGAACGGCTGCGACTGTTGCTACCCCTACCCCAATTTGGATAAGAATAGCGATTGTTGCTGTGTCTGGCATCCTGCCCCCTTAGTCATCGTCCAAAATCCCTTTGGTGCGTTTTTTAATTTGATACACCACAAACGCGCCAAGCACTGCGCCCGCGACTGTGGTTATCATCCATTTGGTATTAAGCAAGTGCGATACCTCGCTGAACTTGAGTGAGATTAAACGCGCCTTTTGCGCCTTCAAAATCAGCCATAGCTAGAATTAGCTGCGGGTATTTTTCGAGTGGGACTTCATCATCAAAGAACCATGCTCGACTTGTGCCTAAACGAGAATGAACAAAATCAATGTAGCTTTCTGTGTGGTTCTCTGAACTTGGTGCCCAGCGATTAATGATACTCTCGACTGTGGTTAAGTCGTGCTTATTGCGGTATGTCATCAATGTTTTGAATGCTGCACGAAAACCCATTTCGGGCGATTCAAATTTAACAAACTCACCATCGTCACCCACTGCCCCATCCCATTTAATACCATTGGCGCGAATGTTGAGCGGGTTGTTGTTGCGCACGTTGCGCGGTTTATTGGTTGCCATGAATACAACTCCTAAAATTAGCAGCCCTGCGGCTGCTATGAGTGGTTTAGACATGGCTTAAGCCGCTGGTTTTGGATAGCGCGCTTTGATTTCTTCAACCTTGGCGCGCCAAGCTTGCTCTGCTTCTGGCGTTTGGTCGAATTGCCATTCAATGAAAAGCGGGTCGGCTTCTTGTTTATAAGCTTGTTGTCTTTGCTGAATAACAGTTAGACCTTCAACCTCTTGCATTGCAGTTCTAACATAACCCTTTGCAGCATCTTCTGTGTGACCTAATTTCACAAGCTCTTCAACTGCACTCCCATCAAGTAACACCTTTCCCAGCTCTGTTTTGATTTCCATACTATTCCCTTAATTTGATACGCGTGGATAGTTAATTACTTTATCCACTGAAAAACTACAAACACCACCAAAAGCGGTAATTTCCTGCGCTTCTGTACCATCCACATATGGTGTGTTCACAAGTCGAACAAAAAGCGTTTGAGATGGATGCAATTCAGCAATTTTTAAAACATTAATTTCCGCTGTTTTAGTTGCAAAGTCCCAACCGCCAACATTACCAACAACCAAACCACGACGCTGAATTTCGGTGTTAATTTGAGCTGAGCTTGCTACAGTATTAGCTACAACAAATTGAAATCTTGTAATGCTGTGGTCGGTTACATGGTCGGGATATCCACCCGGAAGAATGTGCGCTCTTTTAAGATGCAGCACTGTTAGATTGTCATACTCTGACAAGTACGACTCATCACCAATCCCATTTAACCCAGACGGAACTTTAACCCATTCACTGATTGTGTTATCAAGCTGGTCAGCTTGAATACCTAGTGACAGCTTTGTGTGCAAATGGCCGTCAAAATACAGTGCTCTTTGATACGCGTGACCATGCAAATCAGCCAATACCGCATCCACCGCAGCGCGACGTTGTTGCAACTGGCTATCTGCTGCCGCAAAAGCCTCTGCTCTTTCTTGGTTGAACTGGTTTAACGCTTCACCTTTTTGTTGAGTGAACGCTGATAGTGCTGCGTTATAAGCAGTTTCAAATCCTTCTAGAATCTGAACTTGCTCTGTTTTCATATCTGCAATTAGACCGCCACGAATGGCATCTAATAACTTGCGAACGTCAGCGGCTAAAAAGCCTAGGTTCTCTAAATTTGAACTCATATCATTTCCTTGATTTCATTCTGTGCCTGCTGAATTTCAGCCATGGCATTTTCAATTCCAAGCCCAAGCGCGGTATTTGCTGTAACACCATTGCCCAGACTCATAGTTAAGTTTTCAGTCAATGCGGTGGCAAGGTCATTTATTGCATGACCATTCCCGATTACTAGTGACGTATTACCCGCAACCGCATTAATTAGGTCGTTAATTTCAACGCCATGCTTAATACTGATTGCGACCAACTCGGCAACATTACCGATTTGCGCTTGACCGTCTTGCCAGTCGCTATGCCCGCGTAACATGCTAGATACTTGCGCATAAGCTAAACCCGAGACTGATTCAGTCAATTGGTTAAGCAGCACAACCGCGTCATGTTGGCTTGGGTCCATGTTTGTGAGTATTTCAGCCAGTAAACTGGCATTATTTTGTGGGTTGCTTATGTAACTCATAGCAACACCTCAATAATACTAAGCTTTGCGCTGTAGCTTTGGTCAGTATTAAACGCATAAACCGCTGCGCCATTACTTAGACCAAGTGCCCCACCCGCTTTAATAATGCCGCCGTTTCGCTGACCTACATTTACACCACCGACACGAATTTCTACAGGGTTCGCGCTGGTATTTTGCAAAATAAGCTCTTTGCGATTTGGGTTCGCATTAATGACCTTTTTCGATTGCTGTGGTTCGATGTCGATGTCGTCTAATGAATCTAAGCCCAAGCCCACTTCTGAGCGTGACAACACTTTTACTTCATCGTTAATTTTTACATTAACTTCATCGTCAATACTGTCGATTTTGAGCTTATTTACCACTTTCACATTGCCGTCAGCAATGGCCGTGATTCGAATATTTGAGCGCTCAAATTCAATTTCAAGCACATCATCAGATGGGTTATCGACAATGACATAGTTCACATTGTCTAGCTCATACTGACGACCCGTTGCACCCACAACATCACCATTGTCAGGCACAGTAATGATGAATGTGTGTGAAGCATCTAAGATACTTAGAAACTTAGCGGGCGTTTGTAATTGCGCGTTACTATGAGGTTGAACACTAATTTTTGACATTATTTCGACCTCCCTATGATCATAATCAGTGCGATTACTGAGATACCCGCACCAAGCGCAATACTGATATAGCGCACCATGTCACTCGCAGATTTAGCGACCAAGTCTTGACCCTGTAAGCTCGTTGATTGAGCCAAAGCCGATACATGTTCAAGCGCTGCATTATTCGCTGCAACATTGGCTTGCCCTGCATCGGTTAAGAACTCAGTCACATCGGTTTGCAAGTTAGACAAAAGCGCTATGTTTTGGCTGTGTGCATCACCTAAGTTTTCAGTCATTGACTCAGCAAAATCTTGTGTACCGCTTAGTGTGTTGTTTGCTAATTCACTCAACACCGCAAGATTTTGATTGTGACTATCAGCAAGAGTTTCTGAGGTGTGTTCGCTCATATTTGCTAGAACACCTAAACCTTCCGTGTACCCGCTCGATAACTGCTCGGCAACATTCGCCATTAACGCTTGATTGCCCGCACCAAGCTCGCCGCTTAGTTCAGTAATTGCGTTAATGTTGTCGCTCGTTACATCAGCCATATACTCAGCGTTGTTTGCACTGGCTGTGTTTAATCCATCAATGTACGTGCTAGCAAGAAACTGATTAGACTCACTCACACTATCAATTGCATGAGTTGACAGATTTGCCATTGAATCTAAATTGCTTTCCGTAACATCAGCCATGAACTCAGCATTGCTTGCACTGGCTGTGTTCAATCCGTCAATGTAGGTACTCGCAAGAAACTGGTTTGTATCGCTCACGCTATCAATTGAGTGTCGGCTTAAGTCGCCCATTTCTTCGATTGATACCGTTGATACATCACCCATTTGCGCCAGTGCATCACCAGAAACACCACTCATTGAATCAAGTGATTGCACTGTAAGGCTTTGCGCTAAATCAGCACCGGTATCAATGGCACTTTCAGCCAAGCTGAAACCATCACTACCCAAGTCGCTCATTTCTGATAGAGCGTCATGCGTTAAATCACGCATATCGCTCATTGCATCCGATGACAAGTCAAAAGCACCATCAGCAACGCCGCGCATTTCATTTAGTGCGTACTCTGATAAACCAAAAGCGCCATCAGTGACACCCGCCATTTCTTCAACGGTGCTACCCATTTCAGATAAGGCAAATTCACTTAAGCCGCTCGCCATGTCCAGCGCTTCAAGATTCCCTTCTATGCCAGCCATTGAAACGTTTTCGGCCATTTCAATCGCGCCACCATCTAACACGGTGACAGTGCCAGACACCCCAGCGAAATCGCCTTCCATTTCAATAGAATTATCTATGTCTTGTTCGACTGAATTATCTATGTCTTGGTCTAGGTCGTAGTGCTGAGAATTATCAATGTCCTGCTCGACTGAGTTGTCTATGTCTTGGTCTAAGTCATACTCAATAGAATTGTCTATGTCTTGGTCTAAGTCATACTCAACCGAATTATCTATCTCTTGGTCTAGCTCGTACTCAATGGAGTTATCGACTTCATAATCAATGTCGGTGCGTGACGCATCAACATTACTCGCCCCTGCAAACTGGCCGTCGTTCACTTGACTATATGATGTTTGCTTTGTGCTAGTGCTTTGGTTGCTTCTTGATTTACCGCCCATCTAGCACCAACCTAAAAATGTATTCATCATTAAAAAGTCCTTTTTTAAGTATTGGCCGTTCTATGGGTAAATTGGCAAAGCCGTGTTGAACATGCTCAGGGTTTCGGGTGTGCCAACGAATTGAGCTACACCCAACCGCCTTTGCATATCTAATTAATGGTTCTACAGCGTCTAATAATTTGCGCCCCGCGATAGCCACGACTACAAGCTCGCTCGCTTCCTTGCGAGTCACTATGTAAAGTTCATTCACTTGATGAAGCTTGCTTTTTCCTTGTCGTATCTCGCGCTTAATCGTTCCCTTTGCGCCATAAAGCGCGGGGCGCAGAACGCGTAAAACCGAATCAGTTAATTCAACGCTTTGCACTGGTAAACACCCAAAAAACAGCCAGCCCAAGCCCTGCAAAAATCGCCCACTGTGGCAGGCCTTTGTTGTAAGTCATACCGCCGAAGCGGGTGTGATTGTTATAAACCGAATCACCATTACCTGACTTAGCATCACCGCCACTAATGGGCATTTGCCCTGTGTTTGTGAAGTTTTGGGGGAGTGCTGGAAACATTACTTTTTCACCAATACTGTTTTATAAGCCATGTAACCCACACCACCAATGACCGCTAGACGAACAAGGCTTTTACCAAACCCACCAAGCGAACTTCCCACAAACAAGCCGCCGCCAGCGGCTAAAATTGGAACTAATGGCAACATAGTTACTTCCTTGTAGCGATTAAAAGCACTGCGATTAAGCCCAAGCCAATCGCCCCACCAATCAGCAATGTATTTTGACTGATTGGTGCTTGTACTCTTGGCGCTGCCACTGTGGTTGAACCATCAGGGTTTTTCCCTTTGATTGGCTCAACCTGTTTCATGCGCTCAGGCTGTCGTGCTTCTTCCTTTTTGACTTCAACCAAACCCGTGGCGATTGTTTTTCCAATCTCCCCAAGTGATTCAAAGCCCCCTTCTAGAATTCCCTTCCACATAGCAGCCCCTTACGCCGCTGGGCGAATTAGCTTCTTCTGCTCAAAACCTTCTACGTAAGTTTTGATTGAGCCTTTACCGTCAACCATAAATTCAAACGAAAGACCTTGAGTTGGTAACGCACCATCAGAGCCAAAACCAAACAAAGTGAAGTCAAGAACACAAATACCCTCTTGCAGCTTCAAGCCCGCAAGCTCTTGCAAGTCAAAGTCGAGGTCTTCACGCTCGTAGGTGTGAATTGTGTTACCGCCACGCTTAACCAAAATGCGTGAAATCTTCACTTCGTTTTCATCAAAGATTAAACGTTGAAGAAACACATTCGCCGCGCCGTTCGGGTAGTCATAAACATGGTCGCCCGCGCCCGCTGTCATTTGCGAAAGCTCTTTTTTGAATGGCATGAATACCGCGCCTAAAGCGTCAGTTTTTGTAATGTATGACGTTGCACGCATTACTGGCTTTTCTGGGTCGCCCGCAGAGGTATCACGTTTGCCAAACTCCACCGTTAGCGTTACGTCTTGGGTTAACGTTGTTGCTAGCATGGTTTGGTAAATACCCTTGATTGTGCGGTAACGGAAGTTACTTAAATCAAGCACAAAGCGGCCTTCTTCCGTGTGGTCATCATAAAGCGCGTTAAGTTGGCGTAAACGCTCGCCAGTAATCGACAGCACATCAGCGCCGCCAATATCAATTTTGATTTTACTGATTGATTTAGCCGACTTTAAATTAGTGATTAAATCAATACGGTGAAACGACCAACCCGCTTGCAGCTTGGTTGTCCATGACTCTTCAAAATTTAAGCCGCTAAACGCGGGTAATTTTACCTTTGCAGGTGTTTTCTGTGACATTGCTTACCCCTAGCCGATTACGTCTTCAACCGCATCTACGTTGTTAGATGCCCAAACCACAAGCGCCGCCGCTACTGTTGCGATACCGAAAGTGATTAAGTGATTTTTAGTTTTTGCAGACATTTAAAATTCCTTTTGATTAACGTGTCTATTACCTAAATTACCCCAGATGCTCCAACCGCCTCTGGCCGCGCGTTTACGTCGGTTTTTAAGTCGACGCTTTTTCTTGTTTAGCCCTTTGGGTGTCAGTCTCGAATCCGTTCGAAGAAGCGGAAAGCTCGACTTCGTTGGTATCTGACTTGTGTCCAACTGTAGGGCTTTTTTGTTCCATAACTTGAACATTGCCTTTCCTTTTGGCGAATTTAACAATTACAAAAGCGGCAACCGCTGAGCCAAGTGTGATTAATATATTTAGTTTCATTCGTCTTGCTGTTCGTTGCTGCTTGAGTGGGGATAAATCTAGAAAAAGTTTACGGTTAACGTCAATAGGGTTTGTGGCGGGTTAACCTATTAGGTTAAATTAATAGAAATTATTAAGGAAAATAGATGAAAACTAACAAAATCTCATTCTTAGTAAGGCTTTATACGGCTCTTTTTCAAGTAACAGGAAAAAGACCGCCGCGAGGCTCATTAGCACACTTAATTGATGACCATTACTACGCTCATCAATTCCAAGATATTTTAAATAGCTTTTTTCAGACAAATGCTACTGCTATTCACTCTCAAGCATCTGGAGCAACTATTATTCGTGATTGTAAAATCACTAACTGTGGAACTGGAGTCAAAACTGAAGGTCCGCAAAACTTAATAATTGATAATTTAGAAGTAGAAGACTGCGGTAAAGCTTTTGACATTGAAGATAAACATAAATCTGAGGGATTAAACATGGGAATAGAAATAAACCGAGGTAAATTTAAGAATAACAAAACCGTTCTAAAAGCAACTGAGACCGCAAATGTCAAAGTAAATGATATTGAAGCAGAAAATAATGATGTTGTATTTGATATTTACTCACCAGAACTAGAGTTAATATTAAGACAGCATGGTTTGACTGAAAAAATCCCTTCAGATACTTTGCTAGAAGCGAAAGAAGTTATTGGCCAGCTCTCTCCACACATGAAAAAAGAAGATATTGTTCCGGTAATGGAAGAAAAGAAGTTAGGCCAGTGGCTTAATGAAGCTGCTATTACTTGCTCGCTAACAGGCGTAAATATTTACAATATTATGCTAGCGGTAATTACATATTTTGCTTAATTGACAATATTTTCTTTGATAAAAAAGCCGCTTAAGCGGCTTTTTTATTGGGAAATTTAAGCTTACCCCGTTCGACATTTTTGAATCCTGGCGACTTAAAAAAGTACTCTAGTTTGTCTAAATCCATGATGTCCTTGTCAGATACCCCGATTTCTCTCGATACCCGCTTAACGTCCCCTATCGCTTCTTGCATCCCAATCCACTTATAGGGTGACATAGAGATCACAGTATTGGGTATTGGCTGTAATCGCTGGCTCACGCTATGCAGTACAAAACCAAATTTACGGCCTACTTCAAGCAATTCCCCATAAACAGAGTCTTCATTACCCGCTGACACCGTGACACGGTTAATTTCTTCAAGGTAAATATGCAGCAGCTTTTTGTGTTTTCCGTCACCCAAAGCCCAGCAACACCGCAAGAACTCTAGAAATACCTTTCTCTTGGCGCTCAGACCTTCAATTGCTTTTGCTGGGGTAAAGGCGATTTTAAACCCCCTGTTAGTTTGGCGACCCATTTTAGCCGCCTTAAAAAAGGTCTTAAGCGTTGTATAAGTCCGTACTTCGCTGTTTAGAAAGCGTTTGCCTTTATGTTCACCGTACCAATCAAATAGCAACACCTGATCTGTTTGCTTGACTCTTTTCATCTGCTTTACTGCGGTAGACTTACCCGCGCCTGTAGTACCCGCGTACAAGCAATGCAATGCGGGAAGTGCTTCATTCGGGTTTATTGGTCTCATGCTGCATCCTTAGAAACCGCATCATTTGGGGTTTCTGGCGTTTTTGATGGTTGTTCAGATGCTTTCTTGTCTTGTTTGATTTGCTTCATCTGGCTAAACGACTCTCGAACTAGCGAAATCGTAAATACACCAGCCACAAACTCGTCTTGATACTGACCAAGTACACCCAAGGCAGACGGGCCATATTTAACAATTAAAGGCGTGTACTTCTCGATTGCTTCTTGTTTCATATCATCTGGTAAAGTGAACCCTTTACCCACCAATGCACGCATAGTGCTTTCATAAGTACTAAGCAACATAAACGCTGCACCCGCTGCATCATCGTTTGACATTTGCGGTGCGGCTTGTGGTTCAAGCGAGCTAGTCTCGCCCTCTGAAATTACCGCTTCTTCTGGCGGAACAAAATTAAGCTCTTGGTCTACTTCACCAAGAGATTGCTCAAGTACCTTCGCTTCGTTTTCTCGACCATCTAAAAAACTGTTTTCTGGTTTAGAAACCCCGTTATCTGTGGTTTCTGCCTGTTTTGACTGTTCTGTCATGTTATTTCCTTACTCGTAAAATTAACGGTTAACTGGCAAGTGCAAACAAGCCACCAAGCAACGCACCAAGCCCAGCACAAATAGCTAGCTTTTTAGGCTGAACGCCCTCATTCGCGGCTTTTGACTGGGTTTCTACTTGCTTAGTTTGTGGTTGTTCGGGCAGCTGGTTTACGGTTTCTGAAACCGTTTCTTTGACTTGTTCAACTTCTGACTCAACCTCAACCACTTCTAACGGTTCAGCATCGCTGTAAACCGCTAATTCTGGTGTTTCTTGTGTTTCTGGCACTTCTTGGTTAACGGTATCAGTAACCGTTTCTTGACTTGATTCAGCAGCATAAAGCGCTTCAAGTGTTGGGTACATGTTGTCGCGTACTTGTTGTTGATATTCTTCGCCGCTGGCTTGGTCACAACGACATCTATCACAATGCATATAGACCAAATGCTTTTTGCGGCCAGTGTTATTGTGAACGGTTGCAACGTTGCCGCAGTGATGACGAAACACGCCAATAACTGAGTTTTTACTGTTTCTAAGTGGAATTGTGCCACCTTCAACAGGAACGGTTTTACCTTCGTATTTATGCAGTTTCATTTTGAACCCCCAATTGTTTTTGAATGCCTGATACTGCATTGGCAATCTCTTCGATAACTTCAAAACTAAGCGTTACTGCTTCATCCGCTAGCTTTAGCTTTTTATCAATTTGAAAAGCGTTGCATTGCTCCGCTTGCTCTTTTAACGCTTTGCAGCGCTTTAAATTATTGAACACGTTTTGCATGAGTCACTCCTGTTTGTTTGAATGCAAACTCAAGAGATAGGGCAGAAAACAACGCCACTACTTCATCTATTCTTTCAGCAATACCTTCACACAATGGCAACGTAAAGCTATGCGTTTCTTTGGTCGCTTCACTGATAAACCACACGTTCACGGAATTGCTATCATCACTATTAATATTCATCTCGTAGAACTTTGGTTTCGCTCCAATTAGTAGCGCTGATGCAGTGGATACAAGCGAATCAACTTTGCCATTTTTAGCTTGCTCAATAGCCATTTCACAAAATCCACTGATACCAACGTGCTGAGCTGCGTGTTCTAGTATTTTTTCATTCATAATTTAAATTGCCTTTTTCATTTTTCCAGTAGTTAAAGAGCGAGCCATAAATGGAATGTGATCAGGGTTCTCACACAAGAACTCGCACATTTGCTTTACTTCGATTTCGGCCTGCTCTGGTATCCAAAAAGTCACCTTCTTTTGGCCTTTATCCTTGCGTTGTTTTTCATACTTTTGATTGCGGGTTAGTTCGCGCATAAGTCCCCCGTCACCAGTGACATAGTGTGATATTCATCATCATTAGGGCTTACTCGCTCAAACCGCGAGTACCATGAAATAACGCTTTCGATTGATTCATCAACGACACGCTGAGCAGATTTGAGCATCTTGGTTACTGCGTTTTCTTCTGCTCTTTGTTGTTGGATATACTCGCGTGAGCATTCACGACTAAAGACGGTTTTAAGCCGCCAACCGCGAACGCCTATGGCGTTATTTATGAATTGTTGAAACTCGACTGCATTGGCGAACTTGGCAACACCACCGCGAGCAAAATTACCGTGTAAGCTTTCGGCTAAGCCTTTGGCTTTATCGGTGGCAAGTTCGAGTTGTTCTTCTAGCTTTTCAATGAATCTTTGGCGCTTGTCGCTGTAGTCTGACCCATTAATGGTTTTTAACTTGGCTGTTTTGGCAACGAGCGCTTTAACTCTGGATTGGGCTTTGTTTTTGCGTTTGCGCTTTTCATCTAGCGATTGCAAGTACTCTTGAATCAGTCGGTACATGTGTTGAGATTCATGCGTTGCGCAATTCTCCCAAGCTTCGGCGCGAGCATATTTAGAAATATTATATCGGTTACCGCGTATTTCGCCTTGGTCACCTTTGCCCTCAGACGACATATAACCCAAGGCTTTTAACAGGTAAGAACTGGCAGCGGCAGGGCTTTTAATACGCTCAATATGCACCATGCCTTTAGACCACTTACTTTCAATAATTTCAGCCCACTCTCTAAAGTGGTGGTGCGGAACATTCCAGCGCATAAGCATATGCGCGTGATAATTTTGATGACCGACCGAATCAACCTTACCCCAAGGGTATGAGCGTGTTTCGTATATTTTTCTTGGGGCTTCGGCTACCCACATGTAATCAAAAACGGGGCGCTTATTAGGGTCTTGCTCACACTCAATTTTACAGATTTCCATTTTCTGATTGGTGATTGCGCGGGTATCGCACTTTTCAATACACTCAACCACACCCCAAGGATAAAGGCGCTCGTTGTTGTGCATTAAATCTGTGTGAACGAACTCTTTGAATAACTCACGCTTTGCCCACCATCCGCGCTTGTGCATCTTGCCAACACTGTCTAAAAACGGGCTCAACTGCTCGCCAATGGTGGCAAAATCAAACTTGATAAAAGTAAAACGACCGTCCGCAATAATTTCTTCATTCTCGGCCATTTCAAACTCTAGCTTTTCGCCATTTTGGTTATACGCTATAGGAATAATTTGCCCCGCTTTTCCGCCTCGGTCTTTTTTGTAGTGTTTGTTATCGAGCTTAAAACGGGCTTTTTCATCAAGCGTAACAGTTAAGAACGCATTAAAGCCCCCTTTCACCGCTTGCATGTAAACACCTGATTCAACAATTTTACCGCGAGCGCGACTAGTCAACGCCTGAGTAATGCGCTCACCTGTGTTTGCGTCTGGCGCATCACTCGAACTGGTTAACTGAGTACAGACAATGCGATATTCGTTGTTCCAGTTTCGAGTTTGAAAGTGTGTGAGTGTTTTTTTGTAGTTGGGTCTAGTGAGTTTGGGCTTTTTGTTTGAGGGCAATGGCTCAGTAATTGGCTGAGTCACTTGGCCTTCGAAGTGATAACGGTCAACTTCGGTGACTTTTTTGGTCTTAACTTCGCCCGTTTCTAGGTCTAAATACTCGCCCTCATTCAAGCCAAGCCACTCTGAGCGCTTCGCTTCGTTCATGTTCACTAAGGCATTAGAAAATAGACTTTCAAGCTGAGCGTTTTTCTCATGCTGTTTGTCAGTGCCTTTCGTGCCATTTTTACCAGAAAAATGCGCTGTCGGACTTTTGCGACTTATGACAAGCCTAGCTTTTTCCAGCGGCTTCGCCTCGGCCGCTTCGCGGGATTTAGAGCGATAAGTATCTTCCTTATGCTCAAGCCAAGTAATTGAATTTTGAACTTCAATCTCGGAAACGGGAGTTAATGAATCACGAAAAAAAGCGCCAGATTGGGCGCTTTGTACTGCTTTAAGGATTTCAGATTCAGATATATTTATGGGCATTTAACACCCTCTTGCTCTCCAAAAAGAGCATCCATATCTCGCTCGTCTTGCAAAATTAATTGCTCAATATCACGCTTGTCTTCCTCTTGAAGCTTCTTAGCCAAGCTCTCCAACTGAACCAAATCATATTTAAGCTTTATACTGAAACAACTATCTTTAGCTGCATTCAAACCGTTCAACATATCTTTTGCAGCAGTGATTCGAATTTTTACAGTTTCGAGTAACAACGACTTTTCATGTGATAATAACTCCATTAGCAGTTATCTCCCCAACCACGAAGAACACCGCGCTTTTCCATAACTGATGCAAGCGCAAGACCTCTAAGCGGTGCTGAATCGTCGTGAAGCGGCTTGATGGTAACTTCTCTCTTTGGTTTTAGGTTTGCCCTACCAATGGCGATTGAATTTGCAAGCGAATCTCTAAACTCACGAACTTTAGAAACTTGGTGGTTCCAATGCGAAGGATCTGTAATTAACTTTTCAACTCGAAGCTGGCTCATAAATCACCCGTTAACCTTATCCCAATCTTCGCGCCCCTGCTGGTAGCGCTCCTCTAGAAAAGCCCCTAAGTCAGAAATATTTACCATTGTCGGTGAACGCTCTGAATCACGAACTTTAAAAGTCGGAACTGGTAAAGATGCAGCTTTTGCTCTTTGCTCTGCTGTTTTGGGCTTAATCCCAAAGAATTCTTCACTAATATCTTTAAGAGGAACTACTGGATTATTAAAGCGCGCTAAAAGCGCAAACGTCATATTCATGCGACCCCCTTTAAAGCTCTAACTCGAAGGGTTTCACCATACGTTCTGTAGAAAACGTCAACGCCCAAACGTTTCCACTCTGCAACATCGCTTTTCAGCCAGCCAACTCTAGTCGTGGTTAACTTGTGCTTTGGTGGGAACATGAAATCAGAAACCAGTTTATAAACCATCGGACGAGACACACCACACAATTCAGCTACCTTTTTAGCCGAAATCATTTCGTCATCGACAGAAATTGGTTCGCCTTTGATATTAACTCTCGTATTTAAATCCATTTTTTATCCTTTCTGGCTCTAATCTATGATTAACTTCATGATTTCCTGTGCTAGTATCATTTGTTAGAGCTTTAACTTGCTTTAACTAGGTCAAATTGATATCAAAACTGAATTTTCAGGATCAATATGACACCATTGACGCAAATACTAGGTGAAGATTAGATATCATGTCAAATGATTTTAGTGAAAAAGTGAAATCAATTAGAGAATATTCGAGACTAAGCCAACAGAAATTTGTTGATGCCGTTGGCATTCCGCTAGCTTCTTACAAAAGATATGAAACTGGTGCAACCTCTCCAACCGCTTCAACTTTGAAGGCGATTCTTGAATATAAAGACTATAAAAAGTTTACATTGTGGCTAATGACTGGTGACACTGATCCATCTAGTGGACAAATCTCACCAGAAACTGCAACTAATACACAGCCACAAAGTTTAATTAGTCGTGAAGAGTTTCATGATAAATTTGTATCAGAAGTAGCCGAATCAATGAAAATGTTTGGCTATCTTGGTTGGATAGAAGTGAATACCGATAAAATTGATTTTGAAGCTTGCGGAAAACTCGTATTCAAAGAGGTTGAACCAATTATTGAGGGTCACTTTGGTTCTTCGCTAAAAAGCAAAGTCGGTTAAGTTATTTAGGCATTAAAAAAGGCTGCATATGCAGCCTTTTTTATTTATTTCATAAACGCTATTTAACCAGTTTTAACTCTGGTTTGTTAATCACTGCGGGCTCAACGTTCATACCCTTAGTCCTGTGAAAATACTCTATAGCTTGCGGATGTAATTCGCTCTTAATCTTTTTGTAGGATTCAACATCTTCTTTTTCTAATCTCTCACCAAGACTCACCACTATTTCATGGGCGTTAGAGTGAGAAATTGTCGTTTGTTCAACTTTGTCGATAAATACTTTCTTAGTTCTTAACCACTCGAACAATTTTGATTCAAACTTGAATAACTTGCTACTCTCTGGCAGAGAGGATAAATACATTACCAAGCCTAAGCTTAAGATGGACAACATAAACAAAATTAATAATGTTGAATTAGACATTTGAACTTCCTAGTATTGCTTTTTGCGTTGACGCAACACACTCATTACAGGATAAACACTTATAACAAATAAAGTTACGACATTCGCAAACAAAATTATCCCTTTGTAGTAGGGCATATAAAAATCATATCCTTGAACGCCGCGAATATAAAACTGGACGATTTGGTTAGCACAAATAACTAACCCCATTAACATGGCTATCCTAGCCACTTGTGAGAACTTACATTCGCGAATTTTATGAAACATAAATACGCATGTAATAAATAAAAATTCCATAAGAAATAGAAAGAAATAGTAAATCTGACGAAGTTCCATTTTTTCTACTTCAAGCGCTAGAATTAAATCTCTCAAACTGCTTGTTGAAAAATGTATAACGGCAACCGATATTGCAGTTATAAAACAGCTATGCATAAAAGCGTCAGCTTCTGAGTTTATGTCTTTTCTGCCACCAAAAAATAATTGTGAAGCCTTTTGATAACTGAACAATACAAAAACTACAACAGCCAATGATTGAAGGCCTATAATCACATAACCTAAGGCTGCAAAAATCTCGTTTACCGTCATACTAACTCCTGTTTTAAGGAGCAATTGAGGCTTTTGGAGGCTCTACACCGTCACCGCCGCCACTGCCGTTTGATTCGGCACTTTTGCTAATAAGCAAATCGGCTGTAAGAGCTGGAGGGATTACGCCACCACCACCGCCGCTGCCTTTATTGCCGCCGCAAACTTGTGATAGTTGGATTGGATTTAATTGCTTCATGTGAATTCCTTAATTCTAATTATCCAAAATCCTTGTTGCGCGAATGTTAACGTATTTGAAACAAGCGTACAACAAGTGCGGAAATACTAACCTAAAGAAATACAGTTAAAAAGCCTGTAATTACGGTAATTTTAGAAAAGGAAACTCAGGGAAATTGTAGGAAATTCAGGGAGGTTTTTTTGAATTTTTGTGATAAAAAAAGCAGCAATTAAATTGCTGCTTATTCTTAAAACTTAACCAATTCAATCTTATTTCTCTTTTGGAGGCCTTTTTGGTTCATCAGGGTTCTTAACACCACCACAAAAGCCACAAGCACCACCCGACACTAACGATGCATAGTTTGCACCTAACTCTTTTTCTTTAAGCTTAGAAGCTTTGATATTTTTCATTGTTTTCCTTAAACGTTTTTTATTAAATGTTCAAGAAACAACCTAATATACCCAGAAAAGAAACGCAATGGATAACCTTTAAAAGCTAAAATTAATGAGTTTTTTAATGATTATTGAGGAACCCTCAAAATTAACGGGGACATAATAGGAACCCTAACAACCTAAAAGAGCTTATCTTAAAAGAAAGTCAGTCCAATCCAGCATAGGTGCAACAGAAAAACGGCGGTCTAGTGCTTGAGTCGTCACAAATTACCTCTAACTATATGATCTTTATACAAAGCATTTAGCTGCTTTGATTGTATAAGGTTTGAATTAGGCAGGGCCCAAAAGTAGCTGCAAATTATACCATTCATTAATAGATATAAAAACGGCCACATGATTTGACCGTTTTAGAATATATGACATGGCTATCGTAAAAGCATTAATACCCGTTCGGGTTATTGCTTTGCCAGCGCCAAGTATCTTCCATCATTTCGTCGATACCGCGATCAGCTTGCCACCCCAGCTCGTTGAGGGCTTTTTCTGGTGCTGCGTAACAAGCTGCGATGTCACCAGGGCGACGCGCTTTAACTTCATATGGTACTGGCTTGTTGGCTGCTTTCTCAAAAGCGGTAACCATTTCGAATACTGAGTAGCCATTACCTGTACCTAGGTTGTAGATATGCGCGCCAGCTTCTGCGTTGATTTTATTTAACGCCTTTAAATGGCCGATAGCTAAATCAACGACGTGGATATAGTCACGAACACCAGTACCGTCTTTGGTATCGTAGTCATCACCAAAAACACCGAGTTGCGCTAATTTACCTACCGCTACCTGTGAAATGTAAGGTAGTAAGTTATTAGGAATACCATTTGGATCTTCACCAATGCGGCCAGATTTATGCGCGCCGACAGGGTTGAAGTAGCGTAAAATTGCAAACGCCCAACGTGGGTCGGATTTGGCAACATCTTGCAGTACCATTTCAACCATCAACTTAGACGTGCCATATGGGTTAGTTGTGCCACCCACCGGGAAGTCTTCACGAATAGGCAGGCTTGCAGGGTCGCCATAAACGGTAGCTGATGAGCTAAATACCAACTTAAATACACCAGCATCACGCATGGCATCAAGTAAGCTGAGCGTACCTTGTACGTTATTTTGGTAGTACTCTATTGGCTTTTGAACCGACTCACCCACCGCTTTTAAACCAGCAAAATGAATAACTTGTTCAATACTATGTTGTACGAATACTGAATCTAAGAATGCTTTATCTAAAATATCACCTTGGTAAAAACTAACTTCTTTACCTGTAATCTCAGCAACACGCTTCAATGATTCTGACGATGAATTACTTAAGTTATCGACAACAATCACTTCGTCGCCTTGATTTAGTAGCTCTAAAACCGTGTGAGAACCAATATAACCCGCACCACCTGTTACTAAAATTGCCATCACTAGCCCTTAAAATGTTTATCCTAAAAGTTTGTATTAAGTGTAACTAACATCAAAAAAGATTGCTTTGAGAATTACAATTTTTGACAAACAAATGCCATTTTTCCTTCTTTATAACTTAATCGGGTAATTTGCGAGTCACAATACGAAGTAAAGTTATGCCATTGAGACACTTGCTTAGGCTGCTCAATATTGCGTGTATAAATACGGTTATCAATGGCATAAGCAACGGTATCTGAATCAATCCAGGTGTAATCTCGTACTTGCTTTGGCATCACAAAGTGTTGCTTAACTTGCTGCGTTTTAGGTGAGAAAGTCGCAAACCAATGCAGATTACCTTCTTGATATGTAAACGAGTAAAGCGAACGTTTTTCGTTAAACGCCAAACTTCTGCCAATATCACCCGCAACTACTTTCGGTAAATGACCGGTTAAATCTGTGTATTGCAGTGTATGTGGCTCACCTAGGATAAACATCACTAAATCTTCAGTTTTACCCCATGCATGGTAACCAACCGGTTCAATATGGTCAAAAATGCGTTTTGGTGCTTGGCTTTTATCGAATGGATAAAACCATAGCTTTTGTTTACCATTGGCTTCTACAACGATACTCGACAAGCCCGCTTCGTGAGGATATAAAGTCGGAGAATATTCTGACACCGGTGAATTCGTTAAATTCTCAGCGCTGGCTTTACTAAAATCATAAAAGAATAAGTCCATCTGGCTTTTATCACCGTCACCGACTGATTGCGTAAAATAGATGCCGTCTTCTGTCACTAAGGGTTGATTGTGGTAACCCTTTGCACCCGTGATTGGTTTCACCTTAATGCCATTTTCAAGTTCTGTCGCTAAATAAATCTGGCTACTTGGGAACGTATTTGCAAATACTGAACCGGTGAAAACTAAACTGTAACTGACAGCTAAAGCCATTTTTTTATACATGGAAATCCCTTAATTGGTCATGCTTTTTTATTGCTCTTTTTAGCAAATGAGCGGAGTTATGTTTCTATCATAACGAGGCTTTCGCATTTCACCAAAAACAAAACACAACCATAGCACTCTAAGAGCACGGAATTTGAAATGCTTGCTATCTCTTAACCTTCAGGTAACATCAAACAGGTAAATCACCTATTTGCGCTTATAATTACAATCATTAGCAGGTTAATATGTCTCAAAAACACCCGATCATTGCGATAACAGGTAGCTCAGGTGCTGGCACGACCACTACCACCAATGCGATTAAACATATTTTCCGCAGCCTTGAGGCTAATGCTGCTTTTGTAGAGGGCGATAGTTTTCATCGTTTCACTCGCCCAGAAATGGATAAGCTAAAGCGAGAAGCCTTACAAGAAGGCAAACACATCAGTTACTTTGGTCAAGAGGCCAATGACTTTGCCGGTCTTGAAACCTTATTTGCTGAATATGGTGAGCATGGCACGGGTAAATTAAGACGTTATTTACACACCTTTGATGAAGCCGTACCTTATAACCAACTCCCCGGCACCTTCACCCCCTATCAAGATTTAGAGCCTAACTCTGATATGCTGTTTTACGAAGGGTTACATGGTGGTGTGGTAACTGATGAACACGACGTTGCTAAGCATGTTGACTTACTGATCGGCATGGTGCCTATTGTTAACCTTGAGTGGATCCAAAAAATGATCCGCGATACTAATGAGCGCGGCCATTCTCGTGAAGCTGTGATGACCTCAATTGTTCGAAGTATGGATGATTACATTACTCATATCACGCCACAGTTTTCTCGCACACACATTAACTTTCAGCGCGTACCAACCGTTGATACTTCAAACCCATTTAGCGCGAAAGATATTCCTTCTCTCGATGAAAGCTTTGTGGTTATTCGCTTTCGAGGCATCGACAACGTGGACTTTCCTTATTACTTGCAAATGATAGATGGCAGCTTTATGTCTCGAGTCAATACCTTGGTTGTCCCAGGTGGAAAGATGGGTCTGGCGATGGAACTCGTCTTAACCCCGCTGATAAAAGATCTGCTGGTAAAAAAACGGGCGCTGGAAAATATGGCACCGGTTGATTTACCCATTTAGAGATCAATTCAACGATTCATTATTTCTAACATTTAAAACATAGTTAAGTCGCTCATAAAACATTAGACTAGTTGCTCAACTGATAAAAGGAGCACGGGATAATGCCTTCTTTAAAAATACTTGTTGGCTCACAAAATCCGGTCAAAGTGGCCGCTGCCAAAGAAATTTTCACACAGTACTTCCCTGAGCACACGCTTGATTGCCAAGGTATGCATGCCCCAAGTGGCGTGCCTGATCAGCCTTTAGGAGAAGACGATACTCGCATCGGTGCTGAAAACCGCGTTAAACATCTGATAAAATATCATCAGGCAGACTTTTACTGTGCAATGGAAGGCGGTGCAAATCAGTTTAGCTACGGCCCTGCCACCTTTGCTTTTGTGGTTATTTCAGATGGTAAACACACCAGCATTGGTCGTAGTTGCAACTTGCCTCTACCACAATCGGTTTATGATAAATTACTGGCGGGTGAGGAGTTGGGCCATGTGATGGATGATTTATTCAATACCGAAAACATCAAACAAAAAGGCGGTGCAATTGGTTTACTAACCAATCATCTAGCAACCCGTGAAAGTAGCTATACACAAGCTTTATTACTTGCGATGGCGCCATTTAATCACCCTGAACTCTACAATAAGTGATAGCACGATGCAGTACACACATATTTTATTTGATGCCGACGAAACCCTATTTAGCTTCAACGCCTATCTAGGTTTGAAAACCATGTTATTAAACTACGGTGTTGAATTCAGTGAGCAAGATTACCAAGGGTATAAAGACGATAACGCAGCTCTTTGGGTGCAATATCAAAATGGTGAGATTAACGCTGAAACGTTGCAAGTCACTCGCTTCACAAAACTAGCGGCAGAGCTCAACGTCAAACCACAAGAGTTAAACGACGCATTTTTGGATGCCATGGCAGGGATCTGTCAGCCACTGCTAGGCGCTAAAGCCCTGCTTGAATCACTGCATGGCAAAGTGAAACTTGGGATCATCACCAATGGTTTTACCAAATTGCAGCAAAAACGTTTAGCCCATACCGGCTTTGCAGATTACTTTGAAGCTTTGATCATTTCAGAGCAAATTGGTAAAGCAAAACCGGCACCTGAACCTTTCGCCGCAGCATTAGCAAAACTGGGTAATCCAGATAAAAGTAAGGTGCTAATGGTAGGTGATACCTTAGAAAGCGATGTGTTAGGTGCGAATCGTTTTGGCATAGATAGCTGTTGGTTACAACACGCGGGTGTTGAAGGTAAAGACGGGATTAAGCCAACCTATACGGTTAGTTCCTTGTATGAATTAGCAGAGTTATTAGCTGATAAAATTGCTGCATAGATTAACATTTGCCATTGTCGCCATAAATGACGACCTACATTTGAAGACCAATGTAAAATCTCGCCTGCTATAGAAAAGTTTGCTTTAAATGTAGGCCGCGGCTTTAGCCCGACAAGTATAGATAGTTAAAACTCAGATCTGTGTCGCCATAAATGACGACCTACATTAAAAGAGCGATGTAAAATCTCGCCGACTTAGAAAGGTTTGTTTTAAATGTAGGTCGAGGCTTTAGCCCGACAAATTATATCGGGATAACTCAAATAATAACGCTACCAATGACGACACAAAAAAAGTACGATATCAATCGTGCTTTTTCATATATTTATCTTATTTAAAGACTACGTTGACGTAGCACTTCAAATAAACAAATTCCCGTTGCTACTGATACGTTCAAACTTGATACCGTACCAACCATTGGGATTTTAACTAACACGTCGCAATGCTCACGCGTTAAGCGGCGCATGCCGTCACCTTCAGCACCCATCACAATGGCCATAGGGCCTGTTAGGTTGGCATCGAATACATGGGTATCCGTTTCACCTGCAGTACCAACAACCCATACACCAGCTTCTTTAATGTCACGTAATGTACGCGCAAGGTTAGTTACTTGAATAAGAGGTACTGTTTCCGCTGCACCACAAGCAACTTTACGGGCTGTACCGTTAAGCTTTGCTGACTTATCCTTTGGCACAATTACGCCGTGTACTCCAGCCGCATCTGCACTACGTAAGCATGCGCCTAGATTATGTGGATCAGTAACACCATCTAAAACTAGAAAGAAAGGTGTCGCTTCACGGGCAATGATCTCATCAAGATCTTTTTCGCTGTACTGACGCGCAGGTTTTACACGTGCCATGATGCCTTGGTGCTGCTCACCATTGGCTTTGTTATCTAATGCTTTACGCTGCATAAATTGCACTGAAATGCCAAATTTACGCGCTTCATTAACTACAGGATTCAAACGCTTATCTTCACGACCTTTTAATGCAAAGATCTCTAAAAAGCGCTCAGGTTCATTCGCTAAAATTGCTTCGATAGAATGAAAACCAAAAATTAATTCACTGCTCACTGTCTTTATTCTCCTGCGCTCGGTTTCGTGCGTTTGCGGGCATTTTTACCTGGACGCGTTTTCTTTGCTTTGGTCTTTTTAGACTTTTTAGCACCCGTTGGGTTATCAAGTGCTGCCTTCTTGGCTTTTTTTAGTTTGCCTTTAGGCGTCGTCTTTTTGCCTTTTTTTGGCTTTTTATCTTGTTCGTTACGTTTTGAGCTGCGCTTGGCATCACGGCTCTCGCCTCGTGTTTCACTCGCTTGCTCATCCGACTTAGTCGATTTACCCGGGATTTTACCTGCTTTAAGCTGCTCTCGCACGCTTGGTTTACGACTCGGTTTATCTGTCGAGCGGCTTGTTGAAGGCTTAGCTCTTCGGCGCGCATAGCGGTCTTGCACTAACTCGCCAGCGAGCACTAGATTGATACGGCGCTCGTCTAAACTGACTGACGATACTTGGACTTGTAGCTTATCACCTAAGCGATAAACCTGATGACTGTGCTCACCCACAAGGCAATGTTTCGCGCCATCAAAATGGAAGAACTCATTACCCAGTGTCGACACATGGATCATGCCATCGATTTGTAACTCATCTAGGCGAACGAATAAGCCAAAATTAGTTACCGATGAAACGACACCGCTAAACTCACTGCCGACATGATCTTGCATAAACTCACATTTCAGCCAGTCGGCTACTTCGCGAGTCGCATCATCTGCACGACGCTCGGTCATTGAACACTGTTCACCCAACTGATCGGCTTCATCATTTTCATAAGCATATTCGCCAGATGTTTGCTGACCTTGAGATGCTAAGATTGCTTTGATCGCACGGTGCACAACCAGATCAGGATAACGACGGATTGGTGAAGTAAAATGCGCATAAGCCTTTAACGCCAAACCATAGTGACCGATGTTATCAGGCTGATAAACCGCTTGTTTCATTGAGCGGAGCAACATGGTTTGGATCAGCTCTTGCTCTGGACGCTCACCCAATTGTGCGAGTGCTTCGGTCAACTCTAACGGAGATGGGTCATTAGCAAGATTACTTTCAATGCCCAAGTCATTTAAGAACTGTCTAAAATGACTCAGTTTTTCTTGATCAGGCTCGTCATGTACACGGTACAGCGCTGGAGCTTCGTGCTTTTCAAGCAATTTAGCTGCAGCGACGTTTGCTAAGATCATACACTCTTCAATGAGTTTGTGTGCATCATTACGGACGACAGGTACGATTGATTCAATCTTACGATGTGCGTTAAACACAAAACGCGTTTCAACCGTTTCAAACTCAATCGCCCCGCGCTGCTGGCGAGAAGACTTAAGCGCCATATACATTTGGTGCAAATCGGTGAGATGCGGCACTTGCTCTGCATATTGCTCACGTAGCACTTCATCGCCTTGCAAAATACTGTGTACTTTGGTGTAAGTCAGTCGTGCATGTGAATTCATCACCGCTTCGTAAAAACGATAACCAGATAAGTTACCGGCTTCTGACACAGTTATTTCTGCCACCATACATAGGCGGTCTACTTTCGGATTCAGTGAACACAGGCCATTTGATAACACTTTTGGCAGCATAGGGATCACTTGCTCAGGGAAATAGACTGAGTTACCGCGCTCTATCGCTTCTTTATCAAGCGGGCTGCCTTTTGGTACATAGTGCGAGACATCAGCAATTGCGACCCATAAACGCCAGCCACCTGACTTTTTGCGCTCACAGTAAACTGCATCATCAAAATCTCGAGCATCTTCACCATCTATGGTCACTAGCGGTAAGTGACGTAAATCTACACGCCCTTTTTTATCTGCTTCTTCTACAAATTCGCCGTGCTTTGCAACTTGATCAACGACTTTGTCAGGCCATTCATGGGGAATATCATGATTACGAAGTGCCACTTCAATTTCCATGCCCGGCGCCATATGGTCACCCAGTACATCAGTCACACGACCTACTGCATTCATTTGACGACTTGGACGCTGTGTGATCTCCACTTGCACCATTTGGTTGTGACGCGCACCACCTTCGGAGCCTGGCAGAATAATAATATCTTGCGTGATCCTTGGATCTTCTGGCACCACCACCGCAGAGCCATACTCAACGAAATAACGGCCAATAATCGGCGCGCGCTCACTCTCTAGCACACGAACAATACGCGCTTCGACTTTACCGCCACTGCCGCGACTGGCCGCTTTTGCAAGTACGATATCACCGTGTAATACCGAGTTCATTTGGTGTTTAGCAATAAACCAATCTTTTGGCTCACCTTCAACGACTAAAAAGCCAAAACCATCACGATGTCCAATCACACGACCTTTCACTAACCCATCGTCAGTTGGGATCACGTAGCGCTTAAATTTATTAAAATGCAGCTGACCGTCACGCTCCATTGCACGCAAGCGACGCTTAAATGCAATTTGGCGGTCTTCTTCAAATACATTAAGACTGCTACAAAGATGGCTAAACGTCGTGGCTTTCGCTGGGGCTTTTTTGATGTGCTCTAAAATAAACTCGCGGCTTGGTACCGGGTTATCGTATTTTTCTTGCTCTCGTTGGAGATGGGGATCCTGTTTTGTCATTCACTGCTATTTTCGAATAAAGTTACCTCTATTCTAACGCACTTCTGAATAATGACCTAACTATCAAGATGAAGCTTTTATAAACAATTTAGTTTGCAGCGAAAATAACTAGGTTTTTGCTATCAAACCAGTTGTCGCCGTAATCGACGACCTGCATTAAAGCGCGGTATAAACACCAATACGCGATGTAAAATTGCACCTAAAATACAATTGCTTGTTTTAACTGTAGGTCGCGGCTATAGCCCGACAAAGCACAGAGCCAAAATGCAAATTGTCACCGTGAACTACGACTTACAAAAAAGGCCGCGATTAAGCAGCCAATCAGAGAGTTTTTTGCCTACTTTAGAATTTACCCACTATGTTGATAAACCAACCTTTTGAGTCGTAGTCTAAATCAGTGAGATCATCAGAGAAATCGGTAAAGTTGTAGCCCACACCTAACTTCATGTGTTCACCAATGTGGCGATGAATACTAATTAAAGCGCCTTCGCGTTGATCTTGTGCCAAGTCTACGGCTAGGCGGCGCCATTCTAATGTAGCATCCCAGTTATGTTGTAAATGGTAGTCGGCTCTAAACACTTGGAGTGATGCAGTTGAGTCGAACCATGGACTGTTGCCATCACGCATGCGCATTTCACCATGACGCTCAGCGAGTTTAGTACCGAAACGCCATTTAGGTGTGAGCTGATAATTCACGTCCACTGCCCAAACTCGACTGCGTTGCTGTGGTGTATTATCAAGGCCAATACCATTTAGCTGCCCTGCGGGTGCTAAATCTTCGAGATAAGTCACTGACGCAAGTCCCGACCAAGGGCTCGCTTTTAATGGTCGATATGCAACTCCAAACTGTGCTTCAGTAAAGTCGCTATTCAACGCGCCCACTTCGGCTTGTTGAGATGAATCACTCTTCGCCCAATCAAAGCGCAATTGTGCGCGCCAATTTTCGTTTAAGTTGGCACGTAAGTTTTGACGCGTTAACCACGACGTGCGAGTTTGAGTGCTGTCTTGATCTTCACGATATTCAATGGCACTGCGCCACTGGAAAATCGGCGAAGTATAACTAATTGACAGTCCTGTACCGTCACGCTGCACTTTACTGGTGTCACTTTCTAGTTCACCCGTCTCAAAGTTCACCCCGACCAGCCAACGACTATTGATTTGATGATCAATACCGTAAGCGTGAGTTAGTCCTTGCTGTTGCGCTTGTGATTGCCATAATTGCTCGGCATACATGCTAGTACTATCGTTAAAGCGATGCTTAGCACCCGTTACCCAGTTTTTTTGTTTGCCTTGAGTAATAATGCCGCCATCAGGGTCATCACTAAAATCTACATAAATATTGCTTTCTGGCGCATAGTCATAGCTGACCCCGACTTTTCCAGCCAAGCCCAAGTTACCGTCAGAGATTTCACCATTAAGAGCCAGCTTTTCAGTCAACTGAATTTCACCACCTAGACCAACTCGATTATTACGCAACCTGCTCGACTCGCTATTCAAAGTAGCTTGTACAAAACCATAGGCCTGCCAATCGGTTGTACCTTGGTAGTCAAGTTGTACAACCGCATCGGTGCGCGCACCTTGATCTAGGTTGAGCGGCGAAGGTGTTGAATTAGCAAGCACCTGTAATGGCTCTCTATCGTCATGACGAATACCTGCGGTTGCTTGCCAATTGTCACTCACCTGATGAGCAACATTCACTTCTACTGCTTGACGCTGTTCAAGCGCTTGTTGTTTATTTTGATCGGCTTTGACGATTAACTGTGTGTCATCACTGAGCTCAAACTCACCTTTAATACCTGCAAGCGTGGTATCGGTGCGACTGGTTTGGCCTACGCCCGAGAAGCCCGCTTGCATTTTCTGCCAATAGAATTGCAGACGAGATGCCTCTTCTGCCTCATCATTATTTTGAGTAAATAAGTCGGCCAGAGAGAATGCCGCTTCAATGCGCTGCGCATTGGCTTTTACAGGTAACATGCCCGATTGCACCGGATTAAAATTCATGCCGCCATTAAATGAGTTCAGTGTTTCGCCAATGCCCTCTGATTGGGCGACTTCAACTTTTACATAGCTGTGCTCGCTCAGTCGATAAGTGGCATCTAGGGCATATAAGCTGTCATCGTGACTATCGAGTTGCTGCTCGCTCAGTGTCGCACCGACTTTGACTTGCTCGGTTAGCCAATGACTAACACGCGCACCGTAAGAGAGGTTGTCGAGCTCATCAAAACCTGGGGTAAATTCGTATTGCGCCGTTAAGAATACCGGATTGGCATCCATGGCTGCGGCGCGCACCACCAGGTCGTCTTGTTCGAATGACGACAGCGGGCGATTTAGAATAACTCGGCCTTGCAACGCATCAATGTCGTAATCTTGCCCTGCCATCAGCGAGCGCCTGACTAGCACTAAGCCTGAGGTTTTGTCACGTACTTCAATGGCAAGCTGCTCTGAGCCGCGCACAATATCTTGATGCTGTAAGTAATAGAGTGAACCACCTGTCGCGCGATGAGATTCAAATGCAGGCATGGTTTCAGCTTGAGCAACAAACACTTGCGCTTGGGTGCTTGCATCCATAAAACTGGTTTTTGCTTCGCTCTGATACTGAGTTTGTAAACCGTATAAGCCGCGCTCAACTCGCGCCAGCTCGGTATCTTGGATCTTAGTAAAGAAGTTACCCCACATCACGTGCGAGTCATCTTTGGCGATTTTTAAATACACCTTACCGTTTGAAGGCGCATCATCTTGCACCACTGAATCATCGCCATATTCGGCTGGGTGCTGCTCTTCTTCTAAGCGACGGAAAAGGCTATTCGGATCTTTTTCATGTAACCCAGATAGCAGTTTATTGACTGGCTGCTCTTGAGTGTCGATCCGAGCAGTGACCTTGTATTCGTCGCGCCATTTACCTGTGATGTAACCGGCTAAACGACCCGTTGCGAATAAATTGCCATCTTTATTGTGATCGCTAGAAAGTAGCTCAACAGGCCCATTATGACTGTTTTGACCCAGTGTCAGATCAGCCATCGCCACATAAAACCAATCGCTTTCTGGCAGCTCCAAGTCGCGGTGAATTAAATGGCCGTTACCGTCACCATCAAGTACCGCAACTTCGGCACGATGGAAACCGGTATGGACAATTTGTTGATGCACAAACTTACGCTCACGGGTAATGGCAACGGTGCGCCCTAAGAAATACACGTTATGGCGATCTGGCACTTGCTCACCGTACAGAGTCAACATGCCGCCATTGAGCTTGATATTCTTTTGTGCAATCTGTGACTCGCCGTAGGCGGTCATCAAGTAGCCATCAACTTTTTCAGCTTCGACCGCAAAGCGCGGTCTAAAGTCTACTTGCTGCATTTGTGTATCGTCGTAGCGACCGTGTTTATCGTAAACACGCAGACGATACTGCAAACTCATACCTAGCAAGTTGCCCGGTAGTCGCCATTTACCATTGTGATTTTTGTCTAATTTAACCTTGGTTAGAATTGAACGACCATCCGGCGCCATGATCTGCACTTCTGCATAATCAATAAATGCATCGTAATTGCTGTAACCACGCAAGTGCATCATCAGGGTATTGCCCGACTTAGTGAGTGCATGCTGAACACTCAAACGTGGAATAAGGTTAATTGGATCGTACTTCAGTTGCAGTTGCATGTTGGCTAATGCAACGTCAGCACAACGCTGTTCATCGGCGTTATTACTGCTGTCTTGATCAGAAAACGCTTCACCATCTAATGTGATCATCATAGGTGCAGCATTAGCAAGCGCCCCCTGACAAACCAGCTCACGACTCGGCATGGCTCCCATGACTTCACGGGTTTTGGTTTTTTCTTTAATGTAGACGGCAATGACTTCTACGCGGCGGTTTCTCGCCATACCTTCAAGCGTGCCGTTATCTGCGACTGGTTCGTGATTAGAGCGACCTTCTGTGGTGAGCACCGACGGATCGAGTTCTAATTGCTGACGGAAGAACTCGGATACAATTTTCGCTCGGTGCTCAGACAAGCCTTGGTTAGTTTTATAGATCTTCTTCGCTCTGGGACTTAAGCGTTGTGAGTCGGCATGACCAATAAAATGAATACGCAGCTGCTTTTTACCACGTAAAAAATCCACAATACGATTCATTTCACGACGTGTTGAGCCGGTTAAGTAATGCTTACCCGATACGAAGCGAATGGCCGACTCTTCTACAAACTCCGCTTTATGATCGCTTTGCTCTGTGTAGTCTTCTTGCACCGTTTTAGGGGTTGGTGCGGCTAGACCATGAAATACAAAGTGTTTTTGTACTAACACTTGCTCGGTGTTTTTCGCCACCCCAGCTTTAGGTAATACGGGTTGCGCTTCCTCAGCCTGCACATAAGCTGGCAGGCCCAAAACTAGCCCAAGCATAATTGGGCTCAATGAAGGTAATTTAGTCATGGCTTGTCTCCTTAGTTAGAGAAGACAAGGTAGGAATTGCTACTGGGGTCATTTCTGTTTCTATGGTTAGCTGTAATTCTCTGAGCTCAGCTTGTTCGCTTAGCCAGTGCTTTAAGTTGTTCAGTTGTTGATCTGTCTGTAGTGACGGCTTGGCCTGATAAGCCACACGGATCACCGTTGGGCGTGTATCTAGCGCATCAAGTAATGCCAATAAACGTGTTTCGTAATCATCAGCAAGTTGGTTTTCAACAAACGCGCTTGGTGTCAGTTGAATACGCGCCACTCGGTGAATATTGGCGGCAAAATCAACTTGCTGTGATTTACCACGCGTTAAACGCACTACACGTGGGTTTTCAGACACAATACGTACACCAGTCGGTAAGCTACGCTCATCGACTTTAACGATGAAGTTGCTACCACGAACCGCATTTGGAATATCGGCACAGGCTAAGTGATAACGGCCATGCTCGTCGGTGGTGATCCACAAGCCTTGTGCCGTGGCTAAACGCACCGCAGGTAGACCCTTTTCATCGCCATCTTGATAGCCATTGCGGTTGAGGTCATTAAATACTTTACCGCTCAAGTCACTACAGTCGAATACCGGATCTGGAATAACACGCACAGCTGCAGTGGCAATATTTGAAATACGCCAACCGCTATCAAGTGAATGCTGACCACCAATAAACTCGCTCCATGCTTGATTGATATAAGTGCCTTGGCTTACACCACTGCCCACCACAACCATCAGCTCGATGTTTATCACTTGCTCAGGAGCCAGCCTGTAACTGTGCCAACGTAGTACGCGACCAAGTACTTCAGGTTCTTTGGTAAAACCATCAACACGGGCACTACCCGGTACATATTTCAGGCCAGCTGGTAGTTGGTCGATTAAAGAAAGTGGCGCTAATGTCTCACTCGAACGGTTCTTGTAGCTGATCTGATAAGGCACTAGCTCACCAATCACCACATCTTGTTTTAATGCCGTTTTACTTACCTGCACCATGTCATCACCGTACGGGTCGAGCGGAATATGGTTATTCACCACATTGCCAGATGGTAACGTAGGATCGATATAGAAGCTCTGATAGTACTGAGTACTGGTGTTGTTTTGAGTGATCTGATCTGAATGTGCCACACACGCGCTCGGATCATGAATTGGTGCGTCTAACTGTGGTACCAACTCTTCAAAATGCACCAATATAGGTAACTTACTCGCACCCGCGGTTAAGGTGTTTTCACACACAGGGATCTGTGTTGAGCCCCCTGCTAAGTAACCAACTGGTTCGGTGACTTCTAAACGGTAAATTCCCGTTGGTGCTTGTGAGAAGAATAAGAACTGATAGAAACCATCTTCTGCGGTCGTTTGTTCAACGTTCGCACTGCCCCCTACCAAGTGTAGATCTGGTTCAAAGCCTGCTGGGCCAATGATCTTCACGATCGCACCTTGAATTGGCTTACGCGTTTGCGCATTGTACACCACGCCCGATGGATCAATTGGTAATGACTGGTTATCGACCTCTTCACCAGCACTTAAGCGAAGGTTTAAGATGGTGCCTTTCTCACTCGATGCGTCAGGATCATCAGTCACAGGTGTGCCGTAAATAACCCCACCTTGAGGGTGGCGGAAACGAATTTCGTAGATACCAACTGGTAGGCCTGCAAATGTGTAGCGACCATTTTCATCCGAAGTCGTGGTTGCCAACGGCTCTTCGTCTAATGGATTTGCTTCACCCGTTTGCGGGTCAAGTAAAAGCTCGACTATCCAACCCGACTGACCGTTGTTGTCATCTTTGGCACGGTTATGGTTTTTATCGAGCCAAACTAGACCACTGATACTCGCCGGATCCATCAGTTGCTCACCGAAGTTATAGTCAACGCCATGAGTAACGTGCTCGCTGATCTGAATGTGCTTCAGCTCGTCATTTTGCTCTTGAACACCGCCAATACTACCAATGCTGTCCAGACCATCTTGGGTATTCTCAGGTTGTGTTTCGGTGATAGTAAAACCTTCACCACCACTCAGAGGTAGTTGCTTAAACTGGTAACGGCCATACCCGTCAGTAAGTACTTCACGTTGCACAGGCTGACCGTCTAAATCGGTACCCGAAATAACTAGCTGTGTATTCGCAAGACCCAGCTCATTATTTTCTTGAGTACCATTGTCATTTAAATCGACATAAACCGTACCGCTTAGGTGACTACCACGCTCAGCAAAGTAGTAACCAGCTCCTTTTACGCCAAGCTCTAAGTTGATATTCGTGAAGGTGTCTTGACCGACTTCACCGCCTAATGAACCAAGTTGCTCTTCACCGTCTAACCATGCTGATGGTTGAGTTTGAGTAATGCTGTATTGGCCTGGGCGAAGGTAGTCGAACAAGTATTCCCCTTGCTCATCAGTGCGCACTGTCAGGTTCACCGCTTCACCCTCTAAGGTTGTGCCCTCTAGGGTGATTTCAACATTGCCAACACGTAACTGTTCCGAGTCATTAAGCACACCGTCTTCGTTGCTATCAACATATACGGCACCAGCCAATGAAGCTCGAGGTAGCTCAGCAAAGTTATACATGCCGAAGGTTTGTAACTCTTTTAGCTCTACCGTAAAGATGTCGTCACGACCTTTCGAGTTGGCAAACACTTCTTCGTTAAGTGACTCAGAACCATCGATGTAATCGCTTGGCTGAGTGGTCTGCGAAATCGCATAACCTTGCTCATCACTCGGTGCAAGTTTTTCAAAACGATATTGACCGTTTTCGTCGGTAGTGGTGGTCATTTCAACCGACTGACCTCGGTAGTCATAGCCTGTGAGCGTGATTTCGCTGTTGGCAATTGCAATCTCTGACATATCGTCTGCCAGCGTTAAAACACCTTGGTCTTGTTTATCAACAAACACATAGCCCATCACCGCAAGGCCATACGCTTCTGTAAAGTCTATGTTGTTGATTTGCTCAGCTGATTTTAATACGCCAACATAAATAACATCTGTTTGCGCTGAGTTTTCAACAACAACGCCAGCAATATAATCCAAGCCATCAAGGTAGAACTCTGGTTGTGCTTGGCTTACCTGATACCCGTTGCCATCGCTTGGTGGCAAACCAGTAAACTGGTATGCGCCATCAATATCAGTTTGAACCTGACGCTCTAGCGACTGACCAAATAAGTCATTACCTTTTAGCGTTAATGTCACATAAGCAATTGCACGATCTGCATCATTTGCAAATGTACCGCTGTTATCACTATCGACATAAACATGACCAGCAATACTACCCGCTTCAAGCTCCGCAAAAGCAAGTCCTGTTCTTTGTTGTTCAGGCGCAAGTGTAATGCTGAACTGATCGTTATTTTCAGCAAGTACTACACCTTGATCAGATTCTTTACCATCAAAGTAACCTTCCGGCTGAGACTGGATTAACACATAACCTTGCGTGTCACTGGCAGCAAGCCCTTCAAACTTAACAATGCCTTGCTCATTTGTTGGCTGTTCAAGCGAGACTTCACGACCATAAATATCAGTCCCGACTAATGTCACAGTAACAGCTGGTAGGCCTAGCTCTGTGTCACTTGGTACACCATTCTGATCCGCATCTAAATAAACCTGTGCAGCAATACTGCCTAATTCATTAAATTGCTCAGTGAAAATCAGCGACGTTTGCTGCTGACCCGCATTCAGAACCAGAACAGAGATCAAATCATTTTGCTCTGAAATACGTTGCGTATTTAAGTAATCAGCACCATCAATATACTGTGCAGGCTGTACTTGATTTACTTGATAGCCCGCAGCATCAGATGCATACAACTGCTCGAAGCTAAAGTCACCTTGCTCATCAGTCTGGGTAGTAAGCGATATGCTTTGACCTAATACGTTTTGGCCAGACAACTGCAAGGTGACTTGAGGTAACACCACGTCTTGTGCTTCAAACACACCGTTTTGAGCGATATCCACAAACACGCGGCCCGATATCTTAGCGGTGTTTTCAGGCAACTGCTCGGTTAGTAACAATGACGTACGTGACGCAGCAGTTACAGCAATATTTGCAATCACATCATCTGTTGAATCAACTTGCTTACTGTCTAGATAATCAAGCCCGTCTAAGTAAGGCGTAACTTGTTGATGCGCGAGTTGATAACCTTGATTATTTGATGCAAATAATTGCGTAAATTCAAAACGCCCTTGTGCATCTGTTTGCACCGATAGAGACACATCACGCGCTAATAGATCTATACCCGTTAACGTGATCTGAGCATCAGTAATGACGATATCCTGTTCCTCTAAACGACCATTCTGATTAATATCGAGAATCAATTGCCCAGAAATAACCCCTTCATTGGCAGGTAAGCGTTCTGTCATGTCATACACAACCGTCTCTTGTGACTCAAAGCGAATACCATGGGTGTGCTCAGTGTCAGGTTGTTTCGCTGTGCGTGCGCCATCTTGGTAATCAAAACCATCACGATATGGCGATACAAGTGCATGTGTGATCACATAACCTGTGCTATCTGCTTCATGTAAGCGGGTAAACTCAAAGCCACCTTGGGCATCAGTTTGCGCAGTTTGATTGACCTCACGACCATATTGATCCCGACCAGTAAGGGTCACCATCACTTGTGTTAATGCACTATCGCCTTTAGCAGCCTCGAATTGACCATCTTGCTCGGTATCAACAAACACAGAGCCGCGGATCGTTTTAGTGCCATCATCTGGTTGCTCAGTGAAGTCAATGTTTGCTGTTAGCGTTGTTTCAGTTAGCTTCACTGCAATGGCGTTATTTTCTGCATCTAGCTGGGTTGTTGACCTTGCAATGGTTAAGTAATCAAGACCATTGCTAAAGCCACCAGAGCCCGCTGTAACTGTGTAGCCTGCATCATTCGCAGCAGTTAAATTGGCGAAGTTAAATTGACCTAGCTCATTGGTTTGCGTCTGGAACGTTACGGTACGACCATAAATATCTGTACCTACAAGTGAGATTGACACAGCCGATAGCGGTTTATCTAATTCAACAGCTTCTAACTCACCATCTTGCTGAGCATCAAAGAATACACGACCTGTGATTTGACCTTCGCCTGCTTTTGGTAATTCAGTGAAATCAACCGTTGCTTGCTCATTCGAACCGCTTAACTTTACTAGAACGGCGTTGTCAGACATGTCAGATATAGTCGTTACACCTGATGTGGTTAGATAATCTTTACCATTCACATAACCGCCAGAACTCGCTTGAAGCTTATAACCCGCATCATTAGCCGCCGTTAAACCTGTGAATGTGTATATACCATCCGTTTGGGTTGTTTGAGTGCGAGATACAGAGCGGCCAAAGATGTCGTTACCTGTCAGTGTGACTGTAATATTTTCGAGCGCTTTATCTAGCTCTGCCGCTTCAAGCTCACCATCTTGTTGAGTATCTAAGAACACACGACCAGTTATACGACGCTCTTCATCAGCTAACATCTCTGTGAAATCAACACCAGCAGTCTCTGTGTTGCCTGACAATGCCACAATGACTGAATTGTTAGCTGTATTTGAGGCTGTTTTCGCAGCGCCTAAGATTAAATAATCTTGACCATTTAGTTGTTTAGAAATTCCTGATTGCGCTGCTGTTACCGTGTAACCCGCATCATTCGCCGCTGTTAAACCTATGAACGAGTAAGCACCGTCAACTTTGGTTGCTTGAGTGTGCGATACAGTGCGACCAAAGGTGTCTTTACCTGTCAGCGTGATTGTGATGCTTTCAAGGGCTTTGTCTAGCTCAGCTACTTCAAGTTCACCATCTTGTAAGGTGTCTAGGAATACACGGCCAGAAATACTGCGATTTTCTGGCTCTAACTGCTCTGTAAAGTCCACTGTTACTAAACGTGTACCAGCAGTTAAATCAATCACAACTGTGTTGCTTGAAGCTTGCGATCCGATGCGATTTGCACCTACAACCAAGTAGTCTTTACCGTCTAAATGATTTGTCAGACCTGACTGTGTTGCTGTCACGCTGTAACCATCAGTATTCGCTTCGGTTAAATCAGTAAACGCATATTGTCCGTTCACATCTGTAGTGCGGGTTAGCGACACTGCGCGGCCAAAGATATCTTGTCCAGTTAACGTGATAACGATGTCTTTAATAGCCTCATCTAACTCAGCTGTTTCTAATTTGCCGTCTTGCAAGGTATCTAGGAAGACACGACCAGATACTTCATAATCAACTGGCTTCAGTTTTTCAGTAAAGTCTACGGTTGCTGATTTGTTTGCACCCGTTAAGTCAACTTTGACACTGCTGTTTACCGTGTTTGACTCAGTGCGGTTTGCACCGATGATTAGGTAATCTTTACCGTTCTCGTTTTCAGTGTTACCTGAGAAAGTTGCAGCTACTGAGTAACCATCATCATTTGCTTCTGTTAAGTCTGCAAACTCGTACTGACCATTGATATCTGTGGTGCGTGTTAGTGACACTGCGCGACCAAAGATATCTTGACCAGTTAACGTGACAGCGATGTCTTTAATAGCCTCATCTAACTCTGCTGTTTCTAATTCACCGTCTTGCAAAGTATCTAGGAAAACGCGACCTGATACTTCGTAATTAACTGGCTTCAGTTTTTCTGTGAAATCTACGATCACTGACTTGTTCACGCCACTAAGATCGACGTTTACAGTACTACTATCAACGTTTGAGCCAGTGCGATTTGTGCCAATGGCAACATAGTACTTACCAACTTTATGCGCTGCGCTACCCGAGAATGTAGCTGTGATTGAATAGCCATCTTTGTTTGCTTCGGTTAAGTCTGCAAACTCGAACTGACCATTGGTATCTGTGGTTCGCGTTAGTGACACCGCGCGACCGAACTTGTCTTTACCAGTCAGCGTAACTGTGATGTTCTCAAGTGCTTTATCAAGCTCAGCAGCTTCAAGTTCTCCGTCTTGTAGCGTGTCTAGGAATACACGACCTGAGATTGAATAAGGAATTGTGCCTAGTTGCTCGGTGAAGTCCACGGTTGCTGAGCGTGTATTTGCAGTTAAATCAACCACAACTGTGTTGCTTGCAGTTTGCGATCCAGTGCGATTTGCACCAACAATCAAGTGGTCTTTACCGTCTTGGTGATTTGTAAGGCCTGACTGTGTTGCTGTCACGCTGTAACCATCAGCATTCGCTTCAGCTAAATCAGCAAACGCGTACTGACCGTTCGTATCTGTAGTGCGTGTTAGTGACACCGTGCGGCCAAACTTGTCTTTACCTGTCAACGTAACTGTGATGTTTTCAAGCGCTTTATCAAGCTCAGCAGCTTCAAGTTCTCCGTCTTGTAGCGTGTCTAGGAATACGCGACCTGAAATCGAATAAGTAATTGTGCCTAGTTGCTCGGTGAAGTCCACTGTTGCTGAGCGTGTATTAGCCGTTAGATCAACCACAACCGTATTGTTTGCAGTTTGTGATCCAGTGCTACTTGCGCCCACAACCAAGTACTCTTTTCCGTCTAAGTGGTTTGCAAGACCAGACTGTATTGCTGTCACGCTGTAACCATCAGCATTCGCTTCGGTTAAATCTGCAAACGTGTACTGGCCGTTGATGTCTGTGTTGCGCGTTAGTAATACATCGCGACCAAACTTGTCTTTACCCGTTAACGTGACTGTGATGTTATCAAGTGCTTTATCAAGCTCGGTAGTTTCAAGTTCACCGTCTTGTAAGGTATCTAGGAATACACGACCTGATACTTCGTAATTAACTGGCTTCAGTTTTTCAGTAAAATCTACGATAGCTGATTTGTTTGCACCCGTTAGATCAACTTTGACGATACTGTTTGCCGTATCCGACTCGGTTCGAGTAGCACCAATGTTTAAATAGTCTTGACCATTTTCATTCAACGCATTGCCAGAGAAAGCGGCTGATACGGTGTACCCATCAGCATTGGCTTCGACTAGGTTATCGAATGCGTAAAGGCCATTCATATCTGTGGTGCGGGTTAGCGACACTGCGCGGCCAAAGATATCTTGACCAGTTAACGTGACAGCGATGTCTTTAATAGCCTCATCTAGCTCAACTGTTTCTAATTCACCATCTTGTAAAGTATCTAGGAAGACACGACCTGATACTTCGTAACTAACTGGCTTCAGTTTTTCAGTAAAATCTACGGTTGCTGATTTGTTTGCACCCGTTAAGTCAACTTTAACTATGCTGTTTGCTGTGTTTGACTCAGTGCGGTTTGCACCAATGATAAGGTAATCTTTACCGTTCTCATTTTCAGTTTTGCCTGAGAAAGTTGCAGCTACAGAGTAACCATCAGCATTCGCTTCGGTTAAATCTGCAAACTCGTACTGACCGTTGATGTCTGTAGTGCGCGTTAGTGACACCTCGCGGCCAAACTTGTCTTTACCCGTCAACGTAACTGTGATGTTTTCAAGCGCTTTATCAAGCTCAGCAGCTTCAAGTTCTCCGTCTTGTAAAGTATCTAGGAAGACACGACCTGATACTTGGTAATTAACTGGCTTCAGTTCTTCTGTGAAATATACGGTTGCTGATTTGTTTGCACCCGTTAAGTCAACTTTAACTATGCTGTTTGCTGTGTTTGACTCAGTGCGGTTTGCACCAATGATAAGGTAATCTTTACCGTTCTCATTTTCAGTTTTGCCTGAGAAAGTTGCAGCTACAGAGTAACCATCAGCATTTGCTTCTGTTAAGCCTGCAAACTCGTACTGACCGTTGATGTCTGTAGTGCGCGTTAGTGACACCTCGCGACCAAACTTGTCTTTACCGATAAGCGTTACTTTGATGTTTTCAAGTGCTTTATCTAGTTCAGCAGTTTCAAGTTCACCATCTTGTAACGTGTCTAGGAATACGCGACCGGATACCTGTCTATCACCAATTTTCGGCTTTTCAGTAAATAATATTGTCGGTGTTGAATTTAGTATCGTGATCACAACTTTATCAACGCTATGATCAGCTACTTCGATGCTATTTAAATAGTCTTTACCATCCGCATACTCAGCAACAACAGCTTGCGTTAGCGTGTATTGCGCAGCAACTTTTGCAGGGTGTAACTCAGTAAATTCAACAACACCATTTTGATCTGTTGCTCGGGTAATATTTAACTGCTGACCGAACACGTTTGTGCCAGTAAGCGTTACATTAACACCTTGTAGCCATGTATCTTCGCCATTGAAAGTACCATCTTGATTAATATCAAGCAGCACTTTCGCCACGATCTTTTTATTGGTCGGTGGGATCAATTCAGCAAAATACAGATCTTCACGAATTTGTTTACGTGTTAATGTAATTTTCGTGATTTCATCTGTGCTGCGAGACCCTGCCACTTCTGTGCGATTAAAACGCTCAAGGCCATCTACATAGTGTTGCGGTGATGTTTGTGTCACCTTGTAACCTTCTGAGTTACTAGGTTCAAGACCCGTGAATTCAAATCGACCTGAGGCATTACTCACAACCTGAACATTACTGATTGCTTTACCGCTGATGGTTATACCAGAAAGCGTAAACTGTACGTTTTCTAGTGGCAGCTCTTCACTTGCTTTTATACCGTCATCATTACTGTCGATATAAACGTAACCCGCGATAATGCCTTCTCTAGAAAGCGTTAATTCGGCAAAGTTATATTCAGATAGCGTCTGTCCTGAAGCAAGGTTAACACTCAAGCTGTCACCCGCACTTGGTTGCGCAACAACAGATGAAGCGATACTTTCTGCGCCATCTTCATAATTAGCGACCAAAATATCTTGTGATAGCTGCGTTAATGTATAACCACTGGCATTACTAGGCTGAATATCGCTAAATCTATAAGTGCCATCTGCGTCGGTTGTTTCACGCTTATCAACCGTGGCACCAGTATGATCAGTACCTGTTAATTGGATAACAATATTCTGAATACCAGCTTCTGCACCATCAAACATATTGTTTTCATTAGCATCTACAAATACACGACCCGATAAACTCGCAGGCTGCACTTTTAATAATTCAGCAAAATTTCGATTTTCTAACTTAGCTTTATTTGTTACCGTCCCTAACTGGATAACATCTGTGCCGCGCGTATTCTCGATAACAGCACCAGCCTCACTTTCTAAACCATCATTGTATTCGCTTGGTTGAGTTTGTGTCAGACGGTAATTACCGCCAGTAAAGCCATCAATAAGGTAAAAGCCTTGCGCATTGGTTTGAGTAGTTAAAGTCACACTTTTACTGTGTATGTCTGTACCAGTTAAAGTCAGGGTGACATTTTCGATACCGCTGGTTTCTGCAGCCTCTTTAAAGCCATTATCATTTTCATCAACCCAAACATAACCACTTACTGATGCAGCGCCACGCTCTGCAAATGTATGATTTAATGATGAGCTACCTGCTGTAAGGCGAATATTTGAGATTAGATCGCTATTCTCACTGTTCGCTAAAATTTCACCGCTACGGCTATCTTTACCATCTAGGTATTGATTTAAGGCTGATTGGGTAGGTTGCGTCAGTGTATAAGTGCCTGGAGCAAGATCAGTAAAAGAAAACTCACCAGATCCGTTCGTCATCACACTTTTTTGCGTGATACTGCCACCAGCATCTAGGTTACCATTCAATAAGATTTGAATATTTACTAACCCATTGTCTGTTGTACTCGAAAATACGCCATCATTTTGTAAGTCGAAAAACACCTTACCTGAGATAATGCCTTTGACTACAGGCGTAGTCGCAGAGTTTCGATTATTCGTCTTATTGGTATCAAAGCCTTTTGTTTCAATCCATGCTTCATTCACGACTTGTTCACCACTCGGCATACTATTGAGCTTAACGGGAACACGAATTTCAATTGGCGTTTCATTCATCGCAATCAGATCAATATCACAACGAATAAAGTCAGTTACTTGGCTGCTGCTAGGTGCGGTAGCTCGACTTGCAGTACATACGCCTTTAGAAGTACTGACTGCACCATTTAAGCTCAAGTAAGTTGGCAGATAATCATAAACAACGTTGCCTGCGCTATCACCCGGGCCTGCATTACTTACTTTGATGATATATTCAAACTCACTCCCCACTGCAACTTGAGGCACAGATGCTTCTTTAGTGAGGGATAAGTCTACAGCCACTCGAATAGAGGTTTTCTCAGCTTCGCTATTATTAGCAGGTACATTGTCTTTTTCATTTGAGAAAATAGTGGCCAACGTTTCTGCTACTTCACCGGTAGTCGAAGGGCGAGAAATCACTTCAAAAAACATATAGCGGGTATAAATTGCATTATTGCCAGCGGTATTTTCTCGAAGCTCATACTCTTCTAAGCTGCTATCACTGCTGTTTTCTGGCCCTCTACAGTTAAACGTTGTTTGCCCTGTGAAACTTTGCCCAGTATTACTACAGCGTGCTTGAGAGACTGAGCAAGTATTATTGGCACCGCTATCACATAAAAATTTAAGGGTTTGATTGACACCCTTAGGGGTCACTTGAAAGTCATACCCTACGCCACTAGCAACAGATGTATTACCATCGTTATCAGTTAAGTATTCTAGGTCAACTTTATAGACCACAATGTTATCAAGAGAGCCTGGAAATCCTCTTGGGCTTGGGTACCAACCTAGCGGATCATCAATATCATTATTTTCAATTTTTAGGTTTGCTGTACGTGTGTTTACTTGCAAGGCCTGAGATTTGCTGTTGTTACTCGATAAATTATCAAACTGCATATTGTCAGCACTGATCACAGATGTCCCATCAAGTCGCCAATCCATTCGATTAGAAGCACTTTTTGGTAAAACTGTCACCACAACTGTTTGCGCCTCGTTACTTGCCAGTTCCCCGATATTACAAGTCAGCCTATTCACCGCAGAATTAAAACTACAAACATTGCTTTGTCCGCTTCTTGAAAAGCGGCTACTAATAAAAGTAAATGTATTCGCTGCCGGTTTGGTAAATGTATGAACTAGCTCAACACCTGACGCTTTACTCGCCCCAAGGTTGGCTAGCTCAATGGTCATGATGGCGTTATCGCCTGTGCTAACAGGGTTTTGCGCATAGCTCACTTGAGTGACTGCAACATCAAATTTAGCTGCAACATTGCTTGCAACTTGGGCCGTATTATTTGCCGTTTCAAGATCTAAATGAGTATGTGATGATACTGAGGCTTCATTGATAACTTGCCCATTAGTCAATACAAATGGACGCGCGACGGTAATTGGGACTTGAACTTGATCACCAACAGCAAACACTTCATTTTTGACTAGATGACATAAGATTTGTGTCTTGGTATTTTCAAAGCTACCAGTCTCTTTGCTTTGACAGCTAAATTGACTACCGCGTGAACTGGTTACTGTGCTAGGAAAGCGAATAGCGGTTGCTTGACTGTCGTATTTCGATTTAAACGTTGCGGTAAAGTCATCCGTTATCAAAACGGCTGCTTTGCCTGTATTTGAACTAATTTTTATATCGTTTCCAGTGATATTTGAACCTGAAAGATTACTCACTGTTAACGTATAATTCAGCTCACTCTCAGTTGCTGACAGTGATGTTTTATCTACTGTTTTTGATATTGCAAGGTCTGCAGTTTGCGAGCTTGTGATAGATTTAGTTTTTTGTGCACTAACCTCTGAACCACCCACATCTTTGGCTGTCGCAATGTTAGTTAATGTGCCTTCAGCCACAGCCCGAGTGGTAATGGTCACCTTGTTGGTTTGAGTACCGGCCTGTAATTTATTACTAAACACACAAGAAACAATGCCACCAGTCCCGTTCGCTAATGGCTCTCGATGTGTACACGACCAATTACTACCACTGGCACTGACATACTGTTCCCCGTCTTTAAGCGCATCTTCGAGTGTTAATGTACCTTGTGTTGCACCTTCGCCATTATTTTTTACTTTAATAATGCTCTCTATCAAAGCGCCTTTGGCGACTAACTTAGTATTCTTAGTATCTTTCGCACGCTTTGTTTTAGAAACACTTAATTTAACAGGGTTAATTGGTTGAAAGCCCCAACCCGTGTATGAAGTTTGGAAGTTATTACCACCATACCCAACGGAAAAAGTATTTCGAGGAAGCTGATTGTTATAAGGCGCTCTTACAGTTAACACGACACGCGTCTTGGTATAAGCCGCAATAGAACTTGCAGTACAATTCAATGTTGGCGAAGCGATTGAACATACCCAATCACTGGATGTTTGCCATGTACCATTCACATTGCGTTGAGATATAAAGCTAACCGGGATATAGCCGTCGCTTAGCGTATCTTGAAGCGCAACATTCGACGCTGCGCCAGCTCCCGTATTTTCAACTTGCAGATAATAGTTGAATGTTTGGCCCATGTAATTCTTATTATTCCAAGCCAAGTTAGAGGTCTTTTGTAAAACCAGTTTCGCTGCGCTTGAGGCGACATTAAAAGAAACACTGCCTGTTGCAGCATCTCCTGTCTTTTGTGTCACAGTAGCTGTATTGGTAATACTATTCCCAACAGAAACAGCCCTAACCGTTAATTGAACTTGTTTAGTTTGGTCTTTCGCTATTGATGCGACTTTTGGCAAACAAGTTACTTTTTGGCCAGACACAGAACAATTAAAGTCATCTGAAGTAACGGCTGAACTTAGTGGAGAAATTAAAGCCACTTGGTTTGGTAGCGTATCCTCTAAGTTGATTAACTCTTTCGTATCTCCACTATTAGTCACAGTAATCTTAAAGGTAAATTGCTCACCACTTACAAAAGAATTTCTACCCCCATCAATTGTTTTGCTGACACTGAGAGTCTGTGGAATAACAACATTAATCGTGCCATTCGCTGAGTTATTACGGCTATTTAGGTCTACAGAGCCGCCATTGCTGTCAGTAGCAATCTTAGCTGTAGAGACATACTGACCTTTAACTTGAGGAGATAATGCACGCACGATGATGACATCGCTGTCATTAATATCTAAAGAAGTTGCACTACAAGAAACTTGTTGCCCGCTCCTATTACAACTCCAACCTGTTGCAGGTGTGACACTTTGAAAGGTAATGCCATCTTTCAAAGTGAACGTCATAATAGGTTTTAATGCTCTACTTGGTCCTAAATTTCTAACTGTGATTTCATAACTGTGAGCCGTATTTGGATCTATGCCCCAATAACCTGGGATCATTGTTGCCACAGATACTGCAAGATCGGCATGCTCTTTTAGTTTTGTATTCACAGTTTTACTGTTATTACTACTATCAAGTTCGGCTGTATCACTTGAAACCGCGGAACTCGCCGTTACTACTCCGCTCCCCAGTTGTGTCACACTTGATGCGAAGCTTAGTGAAGCACTCTGCCCTGATGACAAGGCACCTTTAGTACAAGTGATCACTTGGTTCGTTCGACTACAGCTCCATCCTGAAGTCTTGCTGCTTCCTGAGTTCCACTGTGCAAAGCTTGGTAAAGTATGCTTTAACACCACGTTAGCAGCATCATCTGGCCCATTATTTTTAACTTGAACACGATATTGGTAAGTTTGATTGAGGTATACATCCGATGGATCTGATGTCAGTGTTGTGACAGCCAAATCAACACCCGCGACGATTGACGTATTTTGTGTTTCTTCGTTGTTTAGTAATTTAGAGGGATCTTCATTATCTGCAGTAATACGTACGCTAGGTTCAATGGTTAAGCCTGTTGCAGCAGTAGTAATTATGGTTATTTGCAAAGAGCCAGATGTTCGCCCTCTTATGCTTCCCATCTCACATCGTAATTTATTTCGTGATTTTCCCGCGTCAAGGTAGGCTTGCACTTGGCAGCTTCTGGTGCTCGAGACAAAATTGGTTGTTTCTGGAATGAAGAACTCAACCACAACATTTTCTGCAGTGTCTTCTTCACTGTTAGTAAACTCGATGTTATATCTGACTTCTCCGCCACGAGGTACTGTGGTATCTATGTCTTCAAACGTAGATATTTGAATATCCACTGCCCACACCGAACTCGCTAAAAGTAAAAGCGGCAATAACATTAACTTTAATAGCTTACTAAACATCCCTAGAACCAAATTTACCTAAATTAAACACAACGCAATTCGAGCAGGGAAGTCTAATGATAAAGGAGGGTGTAATCCAGTGTAATATGCACAAAATTAAAACAATTTCAGATAATTATGGAAATAATATGTAGAAGTTGATTTCTATGTAATATTTAGAGATGAGGGGTTAACTTTAAAAGTAATACTTTTTAGCAAATATGTAATATGCTGTAATATATGCAATTTAACTATTATTTCACCAAAAAAAGCAGTGAGCACTGCTCTATGTACTTTCTAAAAAACAGGATATGGCAAAGTTTCTAACCTTAAAAGTCGACTAATTCCCTATACCTGAAACAAACTTCTGTTGATAGTTTTGCAATGCAAGTGCATTTTGTTTTGCGTAATGATGTAAAGCGCGCCAATCAATTACTTGCTTCGCCTTGACGGCCTGATTGGTTTCTTCCAGCGCTTGGGCTAGGGCTTTCAGGCCTAACTCAATACATTCTTGTATTAAAGTCTGTAGTTTTATTTCAAGCTGATCGATGGCTTGAATATCAGCTAAACCTTTCAACTGAGCAAACTCGTAATCAAATGTATCTGCTAAATACATCAATTTAGTATTTAAAAAGTGACTATCAAATTGCTGATTTAAACGTTGTATCAGCGCTTCGTTTAATAACTGCAGTGGGTTTATCTGTGTTGTATGTGCTGTACCCACATGCTCTAAAACAGATAATAGTGTCGAACCTGATACCGGTTTTTCTAAACAATAAGCAATACCTTGTTGTAAATATCTCTGTTGTGCTCGCTCATCAACATCACCTGTCAGCGCAATCACAGTAGGAGCTTGGGCTGGTTCAAACTGACTTTGTAAATTTTGCCACCATTCTAAGCCATAACCATCAGGTAGGTGCATGTCTAATAAAATGACATCAAACTGATTATCAACCATGATGTCGCTCGCAGCTTTGAGTGTTCTTACGTACTCGCACTCCATATTAGTATCTTGTAAGTAGTGCTTAAGCACCTCTTGACTCAATAAGTTATCTTCAACAATAAGAATATGATTGGATACGAGCTGTTCAGGCGACTTTAGGTTACTCTCATCGACTATTCGCTCAGGCGCCTCACAAACAGACAAAATTAAATCAAAAGTAAAAACAGTGCCTTTGCTTAGCTCGCTGTTCACCGTTAATGCTCCGCCTAAGTTTTCTACAAGCTGCTTACTTAAACTTAAGCCAAAACCCGCACTATTACTGATATTATGCTCAAGTTGGCTGCTCGCAAAAGGCTCGAAAATATAATCCAGTGCGCTTTTACTTAAACCTACGCCCGTATCTGAAACAGAGAACCTGACGACTTGCTGAGTATCGTCTGCTTGCACTTTTTGCTCATGCATACTGACGGATAAAACGACCTCACCATAGTCTGTGTATTTAATCGCATTTGATACAAGGTTCTTTAAGACCAGTGGCAGAGATTCTTTGTCTGTTAAAAAGTAAAGCTCACTCAAGCGTTCATCAACACGCAGTTTAAAGTTTAAGTCTTTGTTTTTAGCAAGTGGCAGAAGTAATTCATGCACAGTTTGCGCTTGCTCGGCTAGGCTTGTGGGCTTTAACAAAGCACCGACTTGCTCGCCCTTCGCTTGCAGTAACACTTGATTTGCCAAATCTGAAAGTGAAAGTGCAGCTTCGCTGATCACATCACATAATTGCGCATGTTTTTGCGGTTCACGCGGAATACGTTTTAACATATCAGCGTGGCCCACTATGGCATTCAAAGGCGTTCTGAGTTCATGGCTGAGCATAGTTAAGAAGCGCCCTTTTAATAAACTGGTTTGTTTATTCTTTTGCGCTAGCACAGCCATTTTCTCAAGTTGCTGTGCACCACATAAAAGACTGAACGCCACACATAAAATAATTGGTAAACACACTGTTGCAGCAATCACCAACACCTGAGTGGTGTGTAAATTTGATAATGCTGCTGTCGTAGGCTGCGCATCTAATGTTAATAAATGAATAGATAAAACGGAAAACACACACAAGCATGAAACCAAAAAGCCCCAACGCGACAAATTAGTACGCTGATGTTGGCAAGGTGTGCAAATCATCAGTGCACGAATGGACAACCCCATGGCGATTGATACCAAAGAATAGGAGGCGATATAACGCATTGCTCTGTTTGAATCTATAAAGCTAAACCAGATTGTGAGTCCAAAATAAACCACACCTATCGCGAGCCATAGTTTTGGAGAGTGCTTCACTTTGAAGAATTTTTCTGTGCCTGAAACAAAAAAGTAGAAAGTCGCGAATAGACAAATAAGGGCTGCAAAAGTAATCGTTTCTGGCTGGTAGCTAATTCCAATTAAAAGCAAACAGGTCAGTGCCATCAACTGCATAGAGTACATCCATTGTTTAACGCCATCGGCACTCTGATACATGAACCAATTAAGGGTCATCACACCAGCAGAAATAATCGCCGTTAACGACATTATTGGCATCGCGAAATGTAGCTCTTGCATAATCCACTTATTTTGAACTAGGAAATTAGGATGAGTTTAATATTTAAAAATATGATTTTAAAGCAAATTAATAGAGTAAGTATATTACTCTACATTACAAACATTCAGTCTTTTGCAACAGTCTACATGGCAGGTTAAATTACAGCCAGCCTTTTTGTTTAGCTATTCGGGCCGCATCAACTCGATTTGTTGCGTTTAGTTTCGCAATCGCTTCTGACAAATAATTTCTAATTGTGCCTTCACTCAAAAACAATTTCTGTGCAATTTCAGCAGTTTTTAACCCTTCACTCGCAAAACGTAACGCTTTACGCTCTTTTTCAGAAAGAGGATCATTGTCTTCTAACGCACTCATTGCCAGCTCAGGATCAATGACTTTTTGTCCTACCATGACTTTTTTCAGGGTATTGACTAAATACTCACTGGGCGCTTCTTTAAGTACAAACCCTTTCACCCCCATGCCCATGGCACGACGAATATATCCCGCCCTAGAAAAAGTCGTCATAATGACCACTTTACTATTCGGGTACTTTTCTATGACTTGCTCAGCAAGTTCAAGCCCTGTCATATTTGGCATTTCAATATCAGTGAGCACAATGTCGATTTCATGCTCTTGAAGCGCATTTAACCCTTCTAATCCATCTTGAGCTTGTGCAATTACTTCTATTTGCACATCTAATCCTAACAATGCGCTAATGGCCCCTCGTACTAACCCTTGATCTTCGACGACTAATACTTTGATCATGCAACGCGCTCCTTAAACTGAATGTTGATGGCCATTCCTGAATCTGTACTAATATCAAACTGCCCCTGCAGTGTCGCGACCCTGTCTTTGATCCCTTCAACGCCATTTCCACACTGATATTTTTTAACGATACCATCATCTTTGATCTGCAACTCAACGACCCCACTTTGGGAACTTAATTGTAATTTAACATACTTTCCTTTGCTGTGGCGGATTATGTTGGTCACCGCTTCTTTAAAGATAAAACACAAATTAGATTCTTGTTCTGCACTTAACACGACCCGATCAATTGATTGCTCGACAATAAAACCTGCATCTTGCAAACGTGCGATTAATACATCAATCTGCGCATATAGCCCCACTTGTTTTAAACCAGAAACGGCTTGTCGAACCTCGCTTAATAAGTCTCGGGCTAATTGCGCCACCTGCTCCGATTCTTGTGAAGCTTGTTCATTTGCTCCTGATGTCGTGAGCTTACTAGCAAGCTCAGCTTTAAGCGCAATTGATGACAGTGAATGGCCTAGTAAATCATGTAAGTCTCGAGCAATACGTTCTCGCTCAGCAATTGCTCCCAACTGCTCAATTTGTTGCTGGTCTTTTGCTTGTTGATCACGATAGAGTCGCTCTCTTTGCTCCATCATGCCAAAAATAAACAACCCAATACTGACAATCGCTGCAGGAGAAACAAAGTACAGTGATTTCACTGGCACAAATAAAAATGCACTAATAAAAATAACCACCAGCAATGCTGCCATCATCATAAAACTTTGCTTTCGGCGATAATTAAAACCACAGAAAAAGCCGATAAAGCCAAATAAAGAGTGAGTGCCATAGGTCACATAAGTACCCAAGCAACAGAGTAAAGCCATAGCAGCCAAGCTAGACGTTACCGACTCACCTTTCTTGTACAAAGCAATACCATATAGAAACACAAAAAACGCATAGATAGCTAGCTGCGCAGTAATATCGCCCACAGATAACGACTGCCAATTAGTCAGTAGAGGAAAAAAGAAAAAACTTGAAAAAAACAGTGGTCCCCAATTCCAAAATTGCTTGTTGGGGTGGGCTAATGCCATATTATGGGGTTTGTTAAGCATGTTCATTCCAGTTCCGGGTCAGTCTGTTATTGGGTTAGTGCTCGAAGACATAATAGGCACATATAATTGCATAGACTAACTGCTATTCATAATTTGTTTAGTGACAAGTGTCATCAATGATAGACTCAAAAAAAAGACAACACGACACGCTCATGCGCTCAGAACAATCTGCTCTTATTCAGCTCCATACCGCCGTCCTGCTTTTCGGTGGTACTGCACTATTTTCTAAACTCATTGCCTTATCAGCGCTTGATATTACAGTATACCGTACAGCCATCGCCTTTATTGCCCTAGTTTGCTTGCTCAAATTTCAAGGCAAAGCCATCGCCCTTAATCACAAAAAAGATTACGGCATCGCCATAATGTTAGGTATTGTGGTTGGCTTACATTGGGTGACTTACTTTGCCGGTATGCAACTAGCAGGCATCGCAACTGGCATTATCGCTTTCTTTACTTATCCTGTAATCACCGTATTTTTAGAACCTTTTGTCAGTAAGCAGAAGCTTAAAAGCAAAGATATTATAAGCGCTATGACGGTGTTATTCGGAATTTACTTATTAGTGCCAGAAGCTAACCTGGGTAATGACGTTACATTAGGGATAGTCACAGGCATTTTCTCAGGGTTGTTATTTGCGTTAAGAAATTTGCTGCAAAAGCAGTACTTCTCATCTTATGGCGGCCCGCAGACTATGCTTTATCAAACTATTGTGGCTAGTTTAATGCTTTGTGCTTTCGTTGATGTTGGGCCGACAGACTTACCCGAACAAGATATTTGGTTGCTGTTATTGGCGGGTATTATTTTTACCGCGGCGCCGCATGCACTCTTTGCTAGCAGTTTAAGATTTCTATCAGCGACAACGGCCGGGTTAATTTCTTGTTTGCAACCCTTGTACGGCACCGTATTGGCTTTTATGCTATTGTCAGAACAGCCAAATATGATGACTTTAATCGGCGGCTTGCTGGTTATCAGCGCAGCCTGTTTTGAAACTTGGTCAATCACAAGGAAAAAAGCCTAATGCAGATCTTTGCGCACCGAGGTGCCAGTGGTAACTATCCTGAAAATACAGCTTCTGCCATTACAGTGGCTTTGCAAGCCCAAGTTGATGGCATAGAACTCGACGTACAAAGTTGCGCCGATGACTTTGTGATCATTCATGATTCTTGGTTAGACCGAACAACCAATGGCAATGGCCGCGTGGTTGATACACCATTTTCAGAAATCGCAAAACTCGATGCTGGAGAGGGTCAACATGTCCTTAATTTACAACAGGTACTCGAGCTGATTGGTACACAAACTCAAATCAACCTAGAGCTTAAGCACACCTTTGGCCTAGATAAACTAGTTCAAATCCTCGAACAAAATGTGACTGAGGGCATTATTGAGCGTGAACAGTTGTTGCTTTCCTCGTTCGATCACCACCAGCTAAAATGGCTTAAGCAAAACCTGCCTTGGGTTAAAATAGGCGCATTAACCGCCTCTATCCCGCTTAATTACGCCTACTTTGCAGAAAATCTGCATGCTCACAGTGTGCATTTAGATAAGAACTTTATTAACCATGAGTTTGTGGCAGATGCCAAGCAAAGAGGCCTAAAGGTGATGACCTATACGGTCGATAAACAACAAGAAATAGAAGAAATGCAGAACTTAGGCGTAGATGGTATTTTTAGTAATTACCCCTGCTACGCTAAAATGATTTTGTCGCGATAATGCAAGAAATCTCTAGTATGTTCTAGAATTAAAAGAAATTGGCAAATCAAGAGCCAAAATATGAGTCTATACATGAGTTTATATAATCAAATTGAACAGAGTTTCTTTTTTACTCTCTCTAGAAAGATATTCGGCAACCTGAGCTTTTTATTTGCTTTCCAGCTCATCACTTTATTTTGGCTGTATGCTGAATTAACTGAAGATAAACAAGGCACAGGACTATTTTGGTTAATGGCACTTGGCGCTATCGGTGGATTTATCTTCACATTATTTTATATGCGTTTTCTTATCGTACGTCCAATCAAAGCCATGCGCGATACGTTAGAACAAATAAATAGAGATGATGGCAATCTAGAGGCTAAGTTACCGCAGTTTACCTACGATGAATTCCGCGAAGTCAGTGAGCAATATAATCACTTTACCAGCCGCTTAAGTGAGCTACTCAACAACACTTATCATAGCGCAGAAGTTGCAGCCAACTCTAACCAAGAAATCACTCATTCTATGCAACAAACCTCTGAATTGGGTGCGCAACAAATTTCGAGCAGTGACTCTATCATTGCCGCCAGCGACCAAGTGACCCATAGCTTGCAAAGTATTGTGGGCAATACCGATCATGTATATCAAGCCAATACCGAAAGCCTACACTTTGTGCGTGGTTCATCACAGTCTTTGTCTACCTTAGTGGGTGAAATTCAGCACATCACGCAATTACTTGGTAATTTCGCCAATACTGTCGCAGGGCTAAAAGAGAACAGCGACAATATACGCAGCATCCTGAAGATGGTTGAAGAGTTTTCGGACCAAACTAATTTGCTGGCGCTGAATGCTGCAATTGAAGCTGCACGTGCTGGTGAAGCTGGTCGAGGTTTTGCGGTGGTTGCCGATGAAGTTAGAAATCTATCAGTTAAGGTAAACGATGCGACGCGTCAGATCAGTGACTTCATCAACCAAATGGATGTGTTAGTCGGAGAGACACATCAAGAGTCACAACAGTTGATTAGTCATTCAAGCTCGGCTGAGAAAGCCATCAGTGAGACGTCGGGAGGGTTTGCTAGCATGTGTAGTGACTTTGAGCATAACCAAACACAGCTCGAAGCCATCGTCGGTGAAGTACATCAACTTGAAACGACGCAAAACCACACCCATCAAACGGTACTCAATATTGTTGAACTTGCACAACAAGCAAAACAGCAAATTGATGCGGCTTCGGAGCAATGCCAACAAGCTCAAAAACTCACACAAACGACGCAAGAGGAATTACGCCGCTTCGTGAGGTAAAAAGAAGTAGCTTTATTAGTGGATTTATTTATCCCCTATAAATTTCAAATTATGCAGAGGCGGCAAGCAAGTGAGTTCATAAGCATAGGCATCTATGTGATTGAACTCGGACTGGCGCTCCAGAATACAGCTTAGCCAACAAAGGTATGATTTGAAAGATGACGAGGATTAGGCACGTGTGATATCAAAGGCTATCACCTCTTTAATTGACGACTTGCCCGTAGATAGCATCACTAACCTATCAATGCCTAGCGCTACACCCGAACATTGTGGCAAACCATGTGTGAGCGCCGCTAAAAAGCGCTCATCTGCTGCCACTTCTGGCAAGCCCATTTGCACTCTGAACTGGTTATCTTCCGCAAAACGCGCTGCTTGCTCTTTGCTATCCGTGAGTTCATTAAAGCCATTGGCCAATTCCATGCCTTTAAAATACAACTCAAAGCGCCCTGCTACGCGAGTGTCATCTGGATTTAATTGCGCCAATGCTGCTTGTGAGGCTGGAAAGTGATACACAAAACAAGGTGCTTCAATGCCTATCTTAGGCTCGACTTCCATACAAAATAGCAATTGTAACAGCGTGTCTTTGTGAGTTTCATTTGCGGCAATATCGCCATAGCCTTTTTCTGTTGCGAGTCGCTGTAGCTCGCTCAGTGTTACTTCAAGTGGGTCTAGACCTAATACATCTATAAAGACTTGTTGATAACTCACAGAGGTGGCTTTTTTGCAGTTCAATATAAGCTGCATCAGCGCATCAATTTCGTTCATTAAATCAAATTCATCAAACCCCGGGCGATACCATTCCAACATCGTAAATTCAGGATTGTGATGACGACCCGACTCTTCATTGCGAAATGCTTTAGCTAATTGATAAATGGCGCCACTGCCAGCGGCAAGCAAGCGCTTCATGGCAAATTCAGGAGAGGTTTGCATGTACAAAGGCAACCCTTTGGCATTGCCAGGGCCCACAAACTCAGTCGCAAAAGTCGCTAGATGAACATCTGTCACACTGGCAGCTGATAAGCTTGGTGTTTCAACTTCCATTACATCACGCTCAGCAAAAAACTGACGAATTTTCGCGATAATTACTGCCCGTTGCTTAAGTGTTTGAATATCCGCACTCGGTGCCCAGTTGTTCTCAGACATAATATCTAACTCTTTTATAAATATATTCTAACCATAAAAAATCCCAGCTTAAGCTGGGATTATTTGGTCTCAGAAATAACTGAATGTTACTTCACACGACCTACGTATTCACCGCTACGCGTATCTACTTTCACTACTTCGCCGATTTGAACGAAAAGTGGCACACGTACTACAGCACCTGTAGTGAGTGTTGCAGGCTTACCACCTGTACCCGCTGTGTCACCTTTTAGACCTGGATCAGTATCAGTGATCTCTAGCTCTACAAAGTTTGGGGGAGTTACCGCAATTGGGTTACCGTTCCAAAGTGTAATTGTACATACGTCGTTTTCAACTAACCATTTTACGTTGTCGCCCATTGCTTTTTCGTCAGCCGCGATCTGCTCAAATGTGTCGTTGTTCATGAAATGCCAGAACTCACCGTCTGTGTATAGGTAAGCTAGCTCAGTTTCCATTACGTCAGCACCTTCTACTGAATCACCAGACTTGAATGTCTTCTCAAGTACTTTACCTGAGATCAGTTTACGGATCTTAACGCGGTTGAACGCTTGGCCTTTACCCGGCTTAACCATTTCATTTTCTAAGATGGTGCACGGCTCGCCATCGATCATAATTTTTAGGCCGCCCTTGAACTCGTTGGTGCTATAATTCGCCATCGGTATCCTCTAATCTTCTTTTATCGAGTAATAAACCTGCTAATGATACAAACAAATGAAGTAAATTTGCATAGTAACTGGCAAAAAGAATTGGCAAATGTGGTCACTTGCCCTAAAACTCTAGTAAAAATGCTTGGCATCAACAGTCATGTCAGTGAAAAAGACCTAGAAGCGCGTCGTTTATTCCCGATGCGTGTGCCACTGCCGTTTATAAAGAAGATGCGTTTTGGCGATCCCAATGACCCATTATTACTTCAAGTGCTACCTCAGCACCAAGAGTTTATTACTCAAATTGGCTACAACAAAGATCCTTTAGAAGAACAACAAAGTGCCATACCAGGCTTATTGCATAAATATCGCTCTCGCGTGCTAGTGATGTTTAAAACTGGCTGCGCGGTGAACTGTCGATACTGCTTTAGGCGTCACTTCCCGTATCAAGATAATCAAGTAAACAAGCAAGCTTTGCTCGAAGTGCTTGAGTACTTAAAAAATCACACGCATGTGAATGAAGTCATTTTAAGTGGCGGCGATCCTTTAATGGCCAAAGACAACGCCATTAGCTGGTTTATAGAACAATTAGAGCAACTACCACAAATTAAACGCCTGCGTATTCATAGCCGCTTGCCTGTGGTGATCCCTGCACGTATTACGCCTGAGTTATGCGAGCGCTTTAAAGCGAGCCCGCTAAAAATCATCTTTGTGAATCATATTAATCACGGCAACGAAATTGACGATGACTTTGAACGCGCCATGCAAATGCTCAAACAAGCGAATGTAACACTACTTAATCAAGCGGTTTTGTTAAAAGGGATAAATGATACTGTAGAAGCGCAAGTGGCACTGAGCGAACGCCTATTTGAGGCGGATATTCTGCCTTATTACCTACACTTATTAGACAAAGTCGAAGGCGCCAGTCATTTTGATATCTCAGAAGAAGCTGCGCTTACTTTGATGGCGGGTATGCTGGCTGAGCTACCTGGCTTTTTGGTACCCAAGTTAGTAAGAGAAATCGGCGGCAAAACAAGTAAGACACCGATTGATTTACAGCTGCGCTAATATCAAAAAGTACGATTAAACGTACACGTTAATATTATTGCCTAAAGTTGCTGTGGTTGATTTTGCAGGACTTTGCGCAGCAGCGCTCGACCCTGCGGCTTCAATCAAAGCAAGTGCAGCTTTACCATCTGCTTGTTGTTGCGACTTGGCAAGTTTAGCGCTGTATACTTCGCCACTCTCGCCCGCACCAGACATAGCAGGTAGGTTACTTCCGGAAATATTCATAAGCATATACCTGACTTTTTAGTTGAATCCTCGTACACTATCGGCCGATTTACCGACAACTTTAGGAAAAACATGCAAGCTGTTATTGAAAAACTCAATGAAAATCTAAAAGTCGTTTACCGTCAGGCACTTGATGCTGATAAAAAATTAGATGAATTACAGCAACAAGGGCATGGAAAATTCACTGCATTATTCGATAAAAATGCGGGCTTTGATTTTGAAGCAAAACGCTTCAAGCCTTATGTGCTAGATACCGCCGCTGACGTTGAAGCGCTAAGCAAAATGGAAAATTTAGACGAAGAGAAATTAAAAGCCGTGGTGTTTAAGATCCAAAACCTGATTCAATTGCTGGCTACATTTAAATAATACCAACCCTAAAAATAGGGCTCTTAATTAAGAGGTTCGGTATAAGCCTCGCGATTTCCCTTCTTATAGTTACAAAAAAGCTGTCTTACGACAGCTTTTTTGATTATACCTGCTATTTAGGCTTGCTGGCTCTTTGTTTATTCGCCCCAACTCTCGGCTTAGTATTGGCCTTTTTAAACTGACTAAAACCGGTATGACGCGTAAGTGCAGGTTTACCGCCCTTACGGGCTTGTTGCCCATGACCTGTACCTTTTTTTCCGCGCTGCGCTTTTTCTTGTCTGGTTTCGTCTGGCACCAAACAATTTGGCCCACCGCCGATTAAATTCGCTTTACCCATGTTTCGAAGCGCTTCACGGATCATCGGCCAACCTGCAGGATCATGGTAACGTAAAATGGCTTTGTGTAAGCGGCGCTGTCTAGCCCCTTTCGGCACACTCACCACTTCTTTGTTGTTCTTTATATTGCGCAGCGAATTCATCTCTGTATGGTAAATCGTCGTCGCATTTGCCATTGGAGAGGGATAGAAGTTTTGCACTTGGTCGAGTTTAAAATCATGGGCTTTTAGCCATAGCGCCATGTTCACCATATCTTCGTCGGTCGTACCTGGGTGAGCCGAGATAAAGTACGGGATCAAGTATTGCTTTTTACCCGCTTCTTTGGAGTACTTATCAAACAGCTCTTTGAACTTGTCGTATGCCCCCATCCCCGGTTTCATCATTTTTGAAAGCGGGCCAGACTCGGTATGTTCAGGCGCAATTTTCAAATAGCCGCCAACGTGATGTGACACCAGCTCTTTTACATAGCGAGGATCTTCAATCGCTAAGTCGTAACGCACACCGGATGCAATAAGGATTTTTTTGATGCCCTTCACATCACGCGCTTTACGATACAAGTTAATCGTTGGCGTGTGATCAGTATCCATATGCTTACAAATATCAGGGAACACACAGGATAAACGTCGACATGTACTCTCTGCCTTTTTGCTCTTACAACGCAGCTTGTACATATTAGCTGTTGGGCCGCCTAAGTCTGAGATAACGCCAGTAAAGCCGGGTACTTTGTCACGAATTTGTTCAATTTCATCTAGAATCGACTCTTCTGAACGGCTTTGAATAATTCGCCCTTCATGCTCTGTAATAGAGCAGAAACTACAACCACCAAAACACCCTCGCATGATGTTTACCGAAGTTTTGATCATATCGTAGGCAGGGATCTTTTCATTACCATATTTAGGATGAGGCACACGCTGGTATGGTAAACCAAATACCATATCCATTTCTTCAGTTTCTAATGGAAAAGCAGGTGGGTTCACCCACACATAACGGTCGCCATGACGCTGATATAACGCACGGGCACAACCTGGGTTGGTTTCTTGGTGTAAAATACGTGAAGCATGAGCATAAAGCGGCTTATTCACACTTACTTGCTCAAAAGCAGGCAGCTTTACATACGCTTTTTCCCATGGTTTTAATTTTGGTGGTTGAACCACGATAGGTTTGGCTTCTTCTACTTTTAAATCTATGCCAGCTTTAGCAAACTCAGATTTACTACAGCCCACATCATCAGCACCGTATGGGTTTGGAATTGGGTCAATTTTGCCCACTTTATCGATGGCTGTTGAATCACTACCGCGCCATCCATCTAACGGCTCTTTACGGATAACCGCAGTACCGCGAATATTCTGGATCTGGCTAATATCATCACCAGCAGCAATACGATGTGCCACTTCGACTAACGGACGCTCAGCATTACCATAAATAAGAATGTCAGCCTTAGCATCAAAGATAATGCTGCGGCGCACTTTTTCTTGCCAATAATCGTAGTGGGCAATACGACGTAAGCTGGCTTCAATACCACCAATTACCAGAGGTACATCTTTATAAGCTTCGCGACAGCGTTGGCTATATACCACAACCGCTCTGTCTGGACGTTTACCACCGACATTGCCCGGCGTGTAAGCATCATCGTGACGCATACGTTTTTCAGCCGTATAACGGTTGATCATCGAATCCATATTGCCAGCGGTTACACCAAAGAATAAGTTTGGTTTGCCCAGTGACATAAAGGCATCTTTATTTGACCAATCGGGCTGCGCAATAATACCGACTCTAAAGCCTTGTGCTTCTAAAACACGGCCGATAACGGCCATGCCGAAGCTTGGGTGATCTACATACGCATCACCGGTTACTAACACAATGTCACAGCTATCCCAGCCTAGTTCGTCCATCTCTTGTCGAGTTGTCGGAAGAAAAGGTGCATTGCCATAACATTCCGCCCAATATTTGGGATAGGAAAACAGTGCTCGTTCCGCTTTTAACGCGTTCATGTAAATTGCCCCAATAGAAAAAAGGCGCCGATTATACCGCATATCGAACCATGCTGGAATCTGAAACAGTCACAGTGAGCTCGCTACGTTTATTAGTAACTGCTAGGGTGTTGAAAGTAGGAAAGATATGGAGAGCAAATTTTAGGCAAAAAAATGCCACCTTACGGTGGCATTACACACGGGATTATTTCTACTTTTAGATAGAAATGCTTTACTTCCAACTTCTCATTTTATGACCTTTTAGGGCATAGAAGAGGATAAATAGGTAACATGGTAATAATACCAGGTATGCTGTTTGGCTAGATGCAACCGTTGCTTCAGAACCTTTTGCTAAACCTAGGAAAAGTGGACCAAAAGCACCACCAGCAATACCCATAACTAATAAACCAGAAGCTACACTAGTTAGCTTGCCAAGTCCAGACAAAGCTAATGGCCAAATTGCCGGCCACATGATTGCATTTGCTAAACCACATAGTGCTAAAAAGAAAACGGCAAGAGGCACATCACCTACAAACGCAACAGTTCCAAAGATTGGTAGTGTAATTGTGGCTGGTAATCCAATTACAGCTGAAGAGTCGGCAAAAACAATGCAAACTGTCAATAACAAGCCCAAGACTGCTGAAATAGTTAAGGCCTTTTCCTGGGAAATAACTTTAGGGATTAGGAAAATACCTAGTATGTAACCAGTAACCATAAATGTCATGGTTACTGATGTCATAATACTATAATTAGATGCACCAAATTCTAACGCAAAAGAACCGATAGTATCGCCTGCAATTACTTCAACGGCTACATATAAAAATAGAGCTATTACACCTAGGGCTAAATTTGGGTGAGCTAATGCTTCTTTTACGGTACCTGACGACTTGTCTTCACTTTCTTCTTCAATCTCAGGTAGTGGCGCAAATTTAATACCCAATGCAAACAAACCAATAAATGCAGCAAGACCTAGGTAAGGCATCACTAAGTTTCCTGCCATAGCATCTTTTTCAACTTGTGATAAAGGCGCGCTTGAAGCCGCTTCACTAAAGCCACCTAAAACAAGTGCGGTGAATGCTAATGGCGCAATAACGCCGGCAAACTTGTTAAGAATACCCATGATACTTACACGCGCAGCTGCCGACTCTTCTGGCCCTAAACGAACTACGTAAGGGTTAACTGCGGTTTGTAAAATAGTTTGCGCGATACCCATAGTAAACTGGGCCACTAAAAATAGCGCAAACACCTGAGTTTTCGCAGCAGGGATATATAACAGAGCTGTTGCCATCATCATACCGATACTGATGGCCATACCGTTTTTGTATCCCACTTTCTTAACAAATTTTGCCGATGGGATAGCAGTAAATGTCACTGCAATATAAAAAGAGAATAATATCAAAGACGCCTGAATAGGTGTCAGATCAAAAAGTTGCTTTAGATACGGCATTAATGAACCATTCAACCAGGTAACAAAACCCAGAATAAAGAACATCGCCGCAACGATAGCCAAAGGAATGGCATTGCTTTTAGTTGTCGTTGAATTTGACACAGTTGCTTCCATAAACTTCTACTCGTTGTGTGATTTTAATTATGTCAGATTGGCACAATGCCATAAAATCTTTTCAGCTTTTTACATCATGTAAACAAAAATGACAGCGCTGACATTTAACTTTACGTTAAAATTTGTTCTATTACTAGCCTTACCAGCTAATTAAAAAAGGGCCATTCGGCCCTTTGTTTGATGGGTAACTCTTTACTAAAGTGTTAACTGCGTAACACGGCTAAACTTTTTGCCGTTTAATGTTGTGCGTAATTGCACCGCATTTTTACCACTTACATAAACAGGCGAGGTGTACTCTGACCAAGATTCGCCGCCATCTGTACTGTATTGAATCACTAAGTGTGGGAACGCAGAGTTAGCCACTAGCTGGCCATTTTCTACTTTTGCGCCTGGTACAGGTAAATTGATATTCACACCATCACGATCAAGCTTAGCAAGCTCTTTCACACTCAATGCAGCAGCATAAGTGTGCCAGTCTTTAGCAAATGCCTTTGCTTCAATCTTACTGCCTTCCCAGTTTGCTTTGTGCCAAGCACGCTCAGCAACAGCAAGGATACGCGGGAATACCATGCGGAGAACTTGATCTTCAGTACGGATAGTTTCACTCCATACCTGACCTTGAATACCTAAAATATTTTCTGGCTTTTCAAGTTTCGGTAGCTCACGACCGACTAATGCTTCTAAATTAACAATCGGCTCACGGCTGCGGGTATAGTCGGCATTAGCATAGACATCGTCTGGCATATAGCTAAATGTTTTCTTGGTGTCGGTATATCGTGTCGCCCAGTAGTAACCGCGTTCTTCAGGATGCGCTTCGTAAGGGTGGTCAAAGTACAAATGTGTACCATGAGATAAAATAACCTGATAACCATTGTTTGCTAGGCGGTGTGCTCTATCTGCAACGCCCCATTCCCAGATGTTATCCCATACGTTTGCTGTAAATACTTCATTTGGGAATTCATCACGCTTAAACGGATTAATTTTATCGTACATTAACCCATCTTCCCACGCACCAGGTGCGATGCCACGTTTAGCAAACATAGTTGCTACACGCTGAGTGAAGTAAGGCTTTAAATCATTTGGACCCGCTACACCGTTATTTGGATCAGCGAACATCGCCTGACACACCGGAGAACCAACCCAAGAGCCAGCACCAACTTCGTCACCACCAAAGTGAAGATTCGTTAAACGTGTACCCGCCTCGCGATACATGTTTTGCAGCTCGTAAGTAACTTTTTCAATAAATGCATAAGTCGAATCCATACACGCATTCATTGAATTGTCGGTGTAATTTTGAACCGTTAAGTACTGAGAAGTATCTTTCGGATCAGATAATAGATACGCTTTAGCCTCTTCAGGTTTACCTTCTGCCATTAAGCGATCATAGCGTGCTTCCATCGCGATAATTGAGGCACGAGCGTGACCCGGACCTTCAATTTCAGGAATGATGTCAATATGGCGCGCTTTAGCAAACTTTAATAACTCAACGAAGTCCTCACGGCTTAAATAACCATTACCTGTGCCCGACTTAAATGGCCCAGTACCTAACTGAGTTAACAAACAGCTACGCTCTTCTAAATCGAAACAACGATAACCGCCAATGTCTGTTAGCTCAGGTAATCCTGGGATCTCTAAGCGCCAGCCCTCATCTTCAGAAAAATGCCAGTGGAACTTATTCATTTTATAACGACCCATCTGTTCAACCATTTTGAACAGCGCATCTTTACCATGATAGTTACGACCATTATCGTAATGCATACCACGCCAAGCAAAACGCGGCGTATCTTCTACCTCTACGTTAGGCACTGACACTGTATTTTTTGCATCTGCAAGGATTAGCGCTAAGAAGCTTTGAATACCGTAAAAGACACCCGCGTTGTCGCTACCTGTAATAACTACTTTGTCATCATCAATTTCTAGGTGATAGCTTTCAGAAGCCACTTTACCATCAACTTTGAGTGTATCATTCACTTTCAAGAAAATAGTCGGCGTTTTGCCTGCTGAAATATGATCGGCTTCAGCCTTGAGTGTTAAGCCATAGTCGGCAAGATCTTCTTGGAAAACGGCCACTTCTGACTTTAATCGTCCTGCGAAACGAATTTGCCAATTGCTATCAAGCTCTGCAGTACCACGGTTGAAATCAACCGAGTGAGGCTTTGGAATAATACGTTTTAGCGCATCTTCTTTGCTTACTTCAATATTGCTTTGATTACGCTCAAAACGAAGCGCTGGAGTAGCAAGTTTTGTTTGATCTTTTGGCTCGTTGTAACGATAAAGCTGATTATCACGTTCAAATGGCGCAATAAATGTTGTGAGGTCTTCGGTGTCAGTATTAGCAAAAATGGCTGGTTTTTGTTTGTTACTGACTAAGAAAGCACGTGGCATAAAATCAGAGTAAGAAGCAACCCAAGCCCCCGCTTCAAACTCGACATTTAAACTTTCACCAGCCTTTAGACCTTTAAACTCGTTTGTTGGTACAAAACGGTGTAAGTCACCATTGATGTGTTCAATAGCAATACCTTGGGTATTGACCTTTGAAATTTTACGCACTGAATGCACGTAAATTTGCCAATCACTTTTGCCTTTTGGCAAAGCAACCGACGAATTATTTTGTAAACGCATAGAGCCGATAAAGCTGGCTGCACCGTTATGAAAGTTGTCTTCAACTGCAAAAGTCAGTGCTGTACCTTTTGCGAAATTATCTACTTGTTGTTGAGATAAACCAGCTTGAGCAAATAATGGCATTGCAGCCATGATACCCGCTAGAGCAAATTTCTTGTTTATCATTTTAGCTCCTTGGTAAACGTAAAATACGGTCGACTCGCCACTACAGTTAGCTTAGGACGACAAAGTAAGAACTGCACGCCCATGTTTTATTGCGAGTGCGATTTTCAGTTCAATAATTTCATCATAGTAAATGCAAAATGACAGCGCTATCAAATATTTTCCATGAACAGCTCATAAAATAAAAAAACCCGCAATTTCGCGGATTTAGATAAATTAAATTTTATTAAATTACGGTTATATCTGACTTTTTAGCTCTCAGAGCCAGTATTATTTAGTCACTTTTTTATAAAAGCACTTTCTTGTTACTGTCAATTCAAAACGCTGAAGTCATCACTCTTTTGTTAGCTAGTTACTGTTTTTGTAACGCATCAATAATGGCAACATTTGCAGCAGGAAACGCCCAATTGTTCAGATCATTGATTGCCACCCACTGCGATGCCTGCCCTTCAAGTCCTGTTGCTTCGCCAGAGAAGTCTTCAACGATATGAATAAACAACTTCACGCACTTATCACCATAGTCATGCTCAATTTCAAGCAAACTTTGTGAGCTATGCACGTCAATATTCACTTCTTCTTTTAATTCCCTCGCCAGCGCCTCTGTGACTGACTCACCTGCTTCAATTTTACCGCCAGGGAATTCCCAAAGACCACCTTGATGCTGAGTCTCATCACGTTTAGTAATAAATATGTGCTCATCACGCTTGATTACGCCAACCGCGACTTCAACTACTTTCTTTGTCATTTTCTTCTCCGATAAAAAAAGCGACTATAAAGTCGCTTTTTAATGATTTACGCGTGTGTGATTATTTTAACTTGCCACAACACTGCTTAAACTTTTTACCTGAGCCACAAGGACAAGGCTCATTACGACCAACTTTTGGCTCTGTGCGTGAAGCCACAACTGCACCTTCAGGTACGTCACCGCCAACATGCTCAGCTTCAGCATGCTGATATTCACGTGGTGCTTGCTCTGCACGACGGTGTTGCTCTTCAACTTTCTCAACATCTTCTTCTGCACGAACTTGTACCTTCGCTAGAATACCCACTACGTCAGTTTTAAGGTTTTCAAGCATTGCAGAGAATAGTTCGAAAGATTCACGCTTATATTCTTGCTTCGGATTCTTCTGAGCATAGCCACGTAAGTGGATACCCTGACGAAGATGGTCCATTGCAGCTAAGTGATCTTTCCAATGTTGATCTAAGCTTTGTAGCATAACTGCTTTTTCGAAATGACGCAGTACATCTGGGCCTACCATCAATTCTTTTTGTTTGTATGCGCTGTCGATCTCTTCAGTGATACGCTCACGTAATGTCTCTTCGTAAAGCTTGTCATCATCAGCTAGCCACTGAGAAATTGGCAGTTCAATTAAGAAGTCAGCTTTAATACGCTCTTCAAGCGCTGGAATATCCCACATTTCAGCTAAGCTTTGTGGCGGGATGTACTGATCAATCATGCCATTCACAACATCGCTGCGGATAGCTGTAATTGTTTCTGAAATATCGCCTTCTTCAAGAAGCTCGTTACGCTGCTCGTACACAACACGACGCTGGTCGTTTGCAACATCATCATACTCAAGTAACTGCTTACGAATGTCGAAGTTACGTGCTTCTACTTTGCGTTGTGCGTTTTCAATCGCACGGTTAACCCAAGGGTGCTCAATTGCTTCACCACGTTGCATACCCAGTTTACGCATCATGTTTGTCATGCGCTCACCCGCGAAGATACGCATTAGTGCATCGTCCATCGATAGATAAAAACGACTTGAACCTGCATCACCTTGACGACCAGAACGACCACGTAACTGGTTATCGATACGGCGAGATTCGTGACGCTCTGTACCAATGATATGAAGACCACCTGCCGCGATAACTGCATCGTGAGTTTCTTGCCACTTCGCTTTAATTTCAGCGATTTGCTCTTCAGAAGGATTTTCTAGCTTAGCCACTTCGCTTTGCCAGTTACCACCTAATACGATATCGGTACCACGACCAGCCATGTTAGTTGCAATAGTCACTTTACCCGGTAAACCTGCATCAGCAACGATGTCTGCTTCTTGGGCGTGGAATTTCGCGTTCAGTACGTTGTGTTCAATTTTTTCTTTACGTAAGAACTGAGATAAGTACTCAGAACTTTCGATTGAAATCGTACCCACTAATACTGGCTGACCACGCTCTTGACAGTCTTTAATGTCTGCAAGAATGGCTTCAAACTTTTCATCCTGAGTTAAATAAACTAAGTCAGCACGATCATCACGGATCATCGGGCGGTTAGTTGGAATAACAACAGTGTCTAGGCCATAAATTGATTGAAATTCGAACGCTTCAGTATCGGCAGTACCTGTCATGCCAGATAGCTTTTCGTAGATACGGAAATAATTCTGGAAAGTAATAGACGCAAGTGTTTGGTTTTCATTTTGAATGCGCACACCCTCTTTTGCTTCTACAGCTTGGTGTAAGCCCTCTGACCAACGGCGGCCTTCCATTGTACGACCTGTGTGTTCGTCAACGATGATAACTTCGTTGTCTTTCACCACGTAATCTACGTCTTTTTGATACAGCTTATGAGCACGTAGTGCTGCATAAACATGGCTTAATAGTGAGATGTTACCTGCAGAATACAGTGAGTCACCTTCTTCAATCAGGCCATTTTCAGTAAGTAGCTCTTCAACTTTTAACTGACCGCGCTCTGTTAGGTGCACTTGCTTAGATTTTTCATCAAGGGTGTAATCACCGTCACCTTCAACGCCTTCTTCATCTTCTTTCTCTTGCAGAGTCAGTGATGGCACTATGGTGTTTATACGAGCGTAAAGTTCAGAGCTATCTTCGGCAGGACCCGAGATGATAAGTGGCGTACGTGCTTCATCGATTAGGATTGAGTCAACCTCATCCACAACGGCAAAATGCAGTGGACGCTGCACACGCTCTTCAATGCTAAATGCCATATTGTCACGCAGGTAGTCGAAACCAAATTCGTTGTTCGTACCATATGTGATGTCTGCAGCATACGCTTGCTTCTTAGCATCTGGCATCATACCTGGTACATTACAACCAACAGTTAGACCTAGGAATTCAAATAGCGGGCGGTTTGTTTCGGCATCACGTTTTGCAAGGTAATCATTCACAGTAATAACGTGAACACCTTTACCCGTTAAACCATTTAAGTAGGCAGGTAGAGTTGCTGTAAGAGTTTTACCTTCACCGGTGCGCATTTCTGAAATGCGACCTTGGTGCAACACCATACCACCGATCATCTGTACATCGAAGTGACGCATGCCATAGACACGTTTTGAAGCTTCACGTACCGTCGCAAATGCTTCAGGTAATAAATCGTCAAGGCTAGTACCTTGCTCATAACGCGTTCTGAAATCTGCTGTTTTTGCTTTTAATTCTTCATCAGAAAGTGCGCTAAATTGTTCTTCTAATGCATTAATTAATGCGACCGTCTTTCTTAGTTTTTTAATCGTTCGGTCGTTACGACTACCAAAAATTTTGGTAAAAATGTTCGCTATCATGTTTAAACCATTTCACTCTAGTGATGGCTGACCGCATATCCACTTTTAGCATTGGATATCAATGGCCACCCTGCGTCCTGTTGGCAGTAAAAGCAATCAAGCCCTACTGAATGCCGAATATAAAATTGCCCCTATCATACCAGACTCACGCTGTCTGCAAACCTTTGAAATGCAATCAAGCAAAAAAGCCTTGGCAATTCATTTGTTCCGCAAGATGGTCCAACTGGTAATTCTCTTTATATGGTGACGACAGGCATAAATTTCAAGCACTTTCACTGACAAGAATCACTTCTCGTCTGTCGTTATACTGGTATACTTGGGTAAGTTAATTTTGAAGTGGTATCTGCTGTATGGCTAAAAATCGCTATGATCCAAAATCCATAGATGAATTGATGGGCAAGTGGTCAAACAAGATCACCCAATTCGGTGCAAAAACCGATAGTCTACAAATTTTACAAGCAGAGCTTGATAAAGCGCTTGGCCCTATCTTGAGTAAAAAGTGTCGCGTGGCAAATTATCGAGATGGCACTTTGGTGATTGAAGCCGTTTCTGCCACATTAGCAACTCGACTTAACTATCTGAAATTAGATATTTTATCTCATCTTAGACAAAACGGGTTTGCTGAATGCGGACAAGTTAAAGTCACTTCTAACCCAGATGCACAGTTAAGATTAAGTGAGCCCAAACCTAGCTTCAAGACACAAAAAAGCAGTCGAACCATGAGCGAAAGCACTGCAGAACAATTAACAGAGCTTGCAGCGCATGCACCGCCGAGTTTACAAGCAAAACTACTCAAGCTCGCTGCCCACGCGGCAAAAAACAAGCAAAAAAAATGACGCTAAAAAGCGTCATTTTTTTATAATCAATCTGTACTAAGCTTTTGCAAGCTCCATACCTGGCGCAGGCATATGAATTGGCTCTTCAAATGTTGCCCACTCCCACGCTGATTCAGTCGCCATAATTTGACGTAACAGTTTGTTATTTAAACCGTGACCTGACTTGTAACAGGTGATCTTACCTAGAATGTTATGGCCAGCCATAAACATATCACCCACACAATCTAAGATCTTGTGTTTTACAAACTCATCATCGTATCGTAAGCCGTTCGGGTTAAGTACTTTGTACTCATCTAAAACAACCGCGTTATCCATGCTACCACCTAGTGCTAGGTTGTTGGCATGCATATATTCGATGTCTTTCATAAAACCAAACGTACGTGCGCGACTAATTTCTTCAGTAAAACTCTGTGCCGTAATATCAAGACCGATACGCTGACGGCTGTCATTGATTGCTGGGTGATCAAAGTCAATCTCAAAATCAATGTGGAAACCATCGTAAGGGGTTATTTCAGCCCACTTATCGCCGTCTTCAACACGCACAGTTTCTTTAATACGAATAAAACGTTTAGCAACTTGTTGTTCTTTGATACCGCCTTTTTGTAATAAATAAATGAACGGTAATGCACTGCCGTCCATAATCGGTACTTCAGCACTATCTAATTCAACAACAAGGTTATCAATACCCAGTGCAGCAACAGCAGCAATCAGATGCTCAGTGGTCGATAAACGCACACCATCTTTGTTAGTTAAACATGTACATAACTGTGTGTCGCCAACAGCTTCTGGTGTGGTTTCAAAATCAACAACAGGATCAAGGTCGACACGACGGAATACAACACCGGTATTCTCGCTCGCTGGTCGGAGAGTAATGGTAACCTTTTCACCTTTATGTAGACCGACACCTGTCGCTTTAACAACTTCAGCAATTGTACGTTGTCTAATCATAACTTCGCCTATTCATGTCACTTGGACCGCGGATTGTATCACAGATACGACCAGCTGCCAATCGTTTAATATGCAACCAGTTTGTTAGTCAGACTGTTTACGTAAAAAGGCTGGAATATCAAAGTAATCGCCTTTTTCAGTCTCACCAGACGCAGCTGGCTTGCTCTCTGGAGCCGGTGTTTTAGGAGCTTGAGTTGCTTGACTCTGTGTTTGCTCTGGTGCACTTGTTGGCTGCTCAGTGCTTGTTTGCGTAAAGCTTGGTACAAACATACCTGGTTGGCTTGACGCCGGCGCAGCTGTTTGTGCATCACTACCCGAAACCTGCTGCATACCGTTATCAATAATGCCAAACTGCGGACGACGATCACCACCTAAACCTGTTGCAACAACAGTTACACGTAGCTCATCACTCATTTCTGGGTCGATTACTGCACCGACTACCACAGTCGCGTTTTCAGACGCTAATGCCTTCACATGATTACCAACCACTTCAAACTCTTCAATGGTGATATCCATACCCGCTGTGATATTAACCAAAATACCTTTTGCACCGGTTAAATCTACGTCTTCTAATAGTGGGCTTGAGATAGCCGCTTCTGCAGCTTCTTGCGCACGATCTGGACCAGACGCTGACGCTGTACCCATCATTGCAGTGCCCATTGCCGACATAACTGTACGTACGTCTGCAAAGTCAACGTTGATAAGACCTGAACGGGTAATAAGTTCTGCGATACCTTGAACCGCACCGTATAGTACATCGTTCGCTTTCGCGAATGCGTCTAACAGTGTAGTGCCTTTACCTAAAACCTTAAGTAATTTGTTGTTAGGAATTGTAATAAGTGAATCTACAATTTCTGACAACTCTGAAATACCTTGATCAGCTGCAGCCATACGCTTTTTGCCTTCAAGGTCAAATGGGCGTGTTACCACTGCTACAGTCAAAATACCTAAATCTTTTGCTACGCGCGCAACAACAGGTGCTGCACCCGTACCTGTACCACCGCCCATACCGGCTGCGATAAAGACCATGTCTGCACCATCTAACGCTTCTTTAATCGTTTCAATATCTTCTTCCGCAGACTTTCGGCCAACTTCTGGGTTTGCACCCGCACCTAGACCAGATGTAATTTGCGTACCTAACTGTACAGTTACATCTGCAGATGACTTGCGTAGCGCCTGCGCGTCTGTGTTAGCAGCAATAAATCGCACACCTTCGATTTCTTGTTTTACCATGTGCTCAACAGCGTTACCGCCGCCTCCGCCAACACCAATCACTTTGATCACAGCTTCTTCGCTGTGTTGTTCCATAATATCAAACATCATTCACTCTCCGACTCGAGTTTAAAACTCACCTTGGAACCACTTTGAAACGCGGCTCCACCAACTCACGTCCGCATCTACTCTCGACTTTTGTGCATTAACCGAATGTAGAGAACGGCCGTATTGTAACAAACCTACGGCTGTTGCATATGCAGGATCGTCAACATAATCTGTTAAACCTGTGATATTTACAGGTTTGCCTATTCTAACTGGCATTTGGCAGATATCTTCAGCCACTTCTAATGCGCCAGCCATCTTTGCAGTACCGCCTGTTACGACTAAACCTGCGGCTATTTGATCCTCAAAACCAGAACGGCGAATTTCTTCTAACGCCAGTTCAAATAATTCTCTGAATCTTGGCTCAACCACTTCAGATAATGTATGGCGCGACATTAATCGCGCTGGACGGCCACCAACACTTGGCACTTCAATGGTTTCTTCACTGCTGGCCATTTGGCTGCTAGCGCAAGCATATTGCACTTTTAGCGACTCAGCATGAGAAATTGGCGTTCTGAAAATCTTAGCTATGTCGCCCGTGACTTGGTTACCAGCTACAGGGATCACGGCGGTATGGCGCAATGCACCATTGACATAAATGGCTAAGTCCATGGTACCACCACCGATATCAAGCACTGCGACGCCTAACTCTTTTTCATCATCGGTTAAAACCGCATAGCTTGATGCCAATGCGCCAAACGTTAATTGGTCCACTTGAAGACCACAACGCTCAACACACTTCTCTATATTTTTGGCCATATCATTTGAGCAGGTGATGATGTGAGCTTTCGCTTCCATACGCACACCACTCATGCCAAGTGGGTTTTTAATGCCCTCTTGCATATCGATGCTATATTCTTGCGCCAATGAATGAAGCATTTTGCGTTCTGCAGAAATAGGCACTGAACGGGCAATATGCATCACATTGTCCATATCGTCTTCAGTCACTTCTGCGTTATTAATCGCAACAACACCACTCTCGTTTTGACACTGAATGTGCTTACCTGAAATACCAAGGTAAACTGAACCTATTCGGCAATCAGCCATTAATTCGGCTTCGTCGACTGCGCGGCGAATGGAATCAGAAACTAGGTTGAGATCGTTCACTCCCCCTTTATCCATTCCATGAGATTCCTGACACCCCACACCAACGATACTGAGCTGATTGTCTGCTGTTATCTCACCTACTGTTGCTACCACTTTTGAGGTACCAACATCGAGGCCGATTACTAAGTTTCTTTCTACTGACTTAGTCATGCTTCACTCTTATTTTGTTGTTCTGTTTGTGCTGGAAACTTCCAGCTCACCGCAAGGCCGGTGTCATACCTTAAATCTACCGTATCAAGTACACCGCCCTCTGGGATTTGCATACTCGGATACACGTCTATAAATCTTTGTACTCTTCTGGCTTTTTCTTCGCGCCCAAGGTTAAGTCGAACGCCATCTTCAAGCCATAATTGCCAAGCAAAACGCTCAGACAGCGCTAAACTCACCAAATTAAAATCGTTTACTGCCAGCATATCTTTAAACTGTAAGAATGCTTGCCAGGCCTCTAGTTCACTTCCTTCAGGCCCGTATAGTTGGGGCAAGTAAGCCTGTAAGGCTTCGTTGTCTGCCTGAAACACTTGGCCTTTAGCATTTAACAGCAAGTCGCTATTCCAAATGGCCACGGGTTTATGCTCAACAATGTAAACCTGTAATTCGTCAGGCCATTGTTTTCTTACCGATACCGTTGCGACCCAAGGTAAGTCCTGTACCGAGCGCTGTACTGCTTTCACATTCAGTTGAAAATAACTACTTAAATCAACCTGTTTAATAGCAGCGACGACCTCTTTGTCAGAGGTGTATTTAGGTTTGCCTAACACCACTATTTTCTTTATTTGTGCATCTTGGTTTTCAACCAACCAATCAGATACCCAGTAGCCACCGCGAACCAGTAAGCCTGCTACCAATACGAAAAAGCCCACACTCAATATCTTTTGCCAATTGAGTTGTGAATTAACTGCCTGAGCTTTCTCAAAAAGAGCACGCATATTAAAGCGTTTGCTCCAAAATGCGAACAACTAATTGCTCAAAAGTTACGCCAACCGCTTTGGCCGCCATAGGCACCAAGGATTTTTCTGTCATGCCTGGCACAGTATTCACTTCTAGTAAGTAAAATTGCCCATTTTCATCTTGCATTGCATCAACGCGGCCCCAACCTTGCGCACCAACTATAGCAAAAGCATGCGTCGCCATAATTTGTAATTGCTGCGTATGCGCATCGCTCAATGCTGCTGGACAATGGTATTCAGTACTATTTACTTTGTATTTGGCTTCATAGTCATAAAAACCTCGCGGGGTTACCATTTCAATAACAGGTAATGCTTCATTACCTAACATGGCAACAGTAAACTCACGGCCAGTGATCCACTGCTCAACTAAAACCTGGTCGTCATACTTAAAGGCATTATTTAAGGCATCGGTTAATTGCTCTGCCGTTTCGGCTTGAGCCATACCAATGCTCGAGCCTTCATGGCTTGGCTTCACCATGACTTTGCCAAACTCATTGATAATGTTGGCTGCATCAAAGCCCGCTTTCGCATCAACAACCACAAATGCCGCAGTGCTTAATTGTGCTGACTGGAACAGCTGCTTACAGCGAATTTTATCCATTGCCAAAGCACTGCCTAATACGCCACTTCCCGTGTAAGGAATACCCATAAATTCAAGCGCACCTTGAATGGTACCATCTTCGCCACCACGACCATGCAAAGCAATAAATACACGATCAACGCCTGAGGCCTTTAACTCTGAAAGCGCACGTTCTGCCGGGTCAAACGCAAACGCATCAACGCCAGTTGCAATCAGTGCATTCAAAACGGCATTGCCTGAGTTTAATGACACTTCACGTTCAGCTGACGTTCCGCCTAGTAATACTGCTACTTTACCAAACTGTTTCATGATTCACCTTTTAACGCAGCGAGTGACATCTCTGTTGCTGCCAACTTCTTAACGATTTGACCAATGTTGCCGGCACCTTGCGTGATCACAAGGTCGCTGTCTTGTAAAGCATTTGAAAGGACTTTGCCCAATTCTTCGTTATCTGCAACATGAATTGGCTCTACGCCTCTTTGACGTAAACTTCTGCATAAGCTCTTGCTGTCAGCACCTACAATAGGGGCTTCGCCAGCACTGTATACATCTAACAAAATAAGTTGATCAACTTTAGAGAGTACTTTGACAAAATCTTCATATAAGTCACGAGTACGTGTAAAACGATGCGGCTGATAAATCATCACCAATCGACGCTCAGGCCAGCCTGCTTTTGCAGCGGCAATAGTGACATCAACTTCTGATGGGTGGTGACCATAATCATCAACCAGCATCACATTACCTTGTTCATTATCAAATGTGCCGTAATGTTGGAAGCGACGGCCTATGCCTTCAAACTCTGTGAGTGCTGCTAAAATCGCAGCATTGCTGATATTGTGATCTTTCGCCACGGCAATCGCCGCAGTCGCATTCAACGCGTTGTGTTTACCTGGCATATTTAAATGCACCGCGATCTCTTCACCTGACTTAGTAACCACTTTAAATTCGCTGCTATTTACCGTTTGCTTGAAGTCTACTAAACGATAGTCTGCCGCTTCATGCTCACCATAAGTAATAGTTGGGCGTGCAAAGCGAGGTATAAGTTCAGCGGCAACGTCCGAGTCAATACATACCACTGCCAAGCCATAAAAAGGCAAGTTATGGATGAACTCTACATAGGTATCTTTCATCTTTTCGAAGTCACCTTCGTAGGTATCCATGTGATCCGCTTCGATATTGGTGACAACCGATACCATTGGCTGTAGATGTAAGAAAGAAGCATCACTTTCATCGGCTTCAGCGATTAAATAATCACTGGTGCCTAACTTGGCATTAGTACCTGCACTATTTAATAAGCCACCGATGACAAACGTAGGATCAAGTTCAGCTTTAGCAAAAATGCTAGCGATCAAACTGGTTGTCGTTGTTTTACCATGCGTACCCGCAATGGCAATACCATGACGATAACGCATGAGCTCAGCCAACATTTCAGCACGACGAACAATTGGAATACGCGCCGCTTTCGCAGCTTTAATTTCAGGATTATTGACATCAATCGCTGTCGAAACCACAACCACATTGGCATCTTTAATGTTATTTTCGTGGTGACCAATGAAGACTTCTGCACCCGCTTTAATCAATCGCTCTGTCATCGCGTTCTGTGCTATGTCTGAGCCTGTAATACGATAACCTTCGTAGGCTAGTACCTCAGCAATACCGCCCATACCAGCACCACCAATACCTACAAAATGTATGGTATTGATGCGTCTCATTGCTCTTCGATTATTCGCTTCGTTCACTTGCGTCTCTTTATCTAAATTCATTTATTTTGCCAACTCACCACACACCTTCGCGACGCGTTCGGTGGCGTCAGATTTCGCTAACTGCTTTGCTTTATCAGCAATATCTGACAATAAACTTGGTTGTTTAAAATATGGTGTTAATAACTGAACTAATTGCTCAGCCGTAAAATCATGTTGCGGCATCAGTAAGCCACCTTGTTGATCCACCAAATAACGGGCATTCGCCGTTTGGTGATCGTCAACCGCATGCGGTAATGGCACAAACAAAGCCGCTTTTCCTGCTGCAGCGATTTCACTCACAGTGAGAGCCCCTGCGCGGCAGATCACCAAATCTGCCCATGCATAGGCTGCATCCATGTCGTGAATAAATTCATCAACTTGTGCATCTAATTCGCAACCAACATAAGCACTTTTGAGTTTACCTTGGTTATTTCGCCCACTTTGATGGCGTACACTCAACGAAAAGTCTTTTGCCAATGTCGAAAATACCTCTGGCAGTCGATCGTTTAATACTTGCGCACCCAACGAACCGCCAACGACTAGCACATTCAATTTTTCAGTCTGTGGTTTTTTAGCAATTGAACTGACACTGGTTCGAACTGGATTACCAACCACTTCAGCTTTATTTGCAAAGGCATTAGGAAAAGCTGCCAACACTTGATTAGCGACTGTTGCCAAAAGCTTATTACTAAACCCAGCCACTGCATTCTGCTCGTGGATAACCAAGGGCACACCAGATAATTTTGCAGCAATGCCAACAGGGCCCGTGACGTATCCGCCCATAGCTAAGATCACCGCCGGCTTGCGCTGTTTGATAATTTTCTTCGCCGCCAAAATGGCTTTTAGCACCATAAATGGCGCTTTGAGTAAACGAGTAATACCGTTACCGCGCACGCCTTGGACTTCGACAAAGTCAATATCGAAACCGTGCTTTGGCACTAATTGCGCTTCCATTCTGTCGGCTGTGCCTACCCAAGACACTGTCCAATCTTGTTGCTGCATATGCTCTGCAACCGCAATACCTGGGAAAATATGACCGCCCGTACCACCGGCGACCACCATTAAATGCTTTTTCACTGTCATCGTCGCCCATTCCTCGCCGTTGCTTGTCGGCTCGATAACTTGGTTTCAAAATCAATACGCTGCAGCACACCCGCTGCAATCACCATAATTAAAAAGCTCGAGCCGCCGTAAGATACAAACGGCAAAGTTAAGCCTTTGGTTGGCAAAATGCCGGCACTTGCTCCAATGTTCACCATGGTTTGGAACGCAAACCAAATACCAATGGCCAGCGCAAAATAGCCTTCATATTCTTTACCATGCTTTAATGCTTTCTGGCCGATTAATAAGGCTCTAAATACCAAAACACCAAGCAACAGCAAGATACTGGTTACGCCGACAAAGCCTAGCTCCTCGGCGATAACCGCGAAAATAAAATCGTTATGCGCCTCAGGTAAATACTGCAGCTTCTGCACACTATTACCTAGGCCTTGACCAAACCAACCCCCTTGGCTATAAGCCATAAGTGACTGGACTAATTGATAACCGGCACCGAATGGATCATCCCAAGGATCTAAAAAGCCAGTAACACGTCGCCAGCGGTAAGGTTCGAACACGATGAGTACCACTATCAAGCCGATCCCCGTTAAGATCAGCATAAAAAACTGCCATAACTTAGCGCCAGCTAAAAACAGCAGACCCACTGTCGTCACAAACATCACCACTACGGTACCTAAGTCAGGTTGTTTTAATATCAGTAATGCATAAACCGCAAATACTGCAATGGGCTTAGCAAAGCCCTTTAAGTTCTCTTGTACTTCTTCACGCTTACGAACCAAGTAACCAGCGATATAACTAAAAAAGTAAAGCTTGGCAGCTTCAGCCACTTGAAAACCAATTGGACCGATTGGGATCCAACGCTTAGAGCCATTGACTTCTCGACCAACGACTAATACCAAACACAATAAAAACAACCCAAAGAATAATAGGTATGGGTTACATTTCTTCCACCAATCCATGGGCACGCTAGTGCTAAACCAAAATAAAAAGAAACCTAATCCTAAAAACACCCCGTGACGCATCGCTATGCCATAAGGATTGTTATAAAGTCGCTCAGCCACTGGCATAGAAGCACTGGTCACCATCACAAAACCAATGCCGATTAAACACAGCATGGCGTACAACAAAGGCACATCAAAAAGTGCATTTGACTGTTTTGGCGTAAGTTGCATTCTTAGCTCAGCGAAGGTCATCATGGTGCAAGCTCCGCTACGGCTTTACAAAAAGCTTCGCCGCGCACCATGTAATTCGGGAACATATCTATGCTGGCACAGGCCGGTGCTAGTAATACAGCATCACCGTTTTGTGCCAGTGACTGCGCCTTTAAAATGGCGTGTTGTAAATCAGCAACAAGGTGACTTTGCTCATGTAGTGGTAAAAACTTTGCTCCATCTTGACCAAAACAAATCACAGCGCGACAAGCAGCTTGCAATGGCTCACGTAAAGGTGATAGGTCAGCCCCTTTGGCATCACCACCGGCAATAAGCACGATTTTGTTTACATCATCTTTTAAGCTTTCAAGTGCAGCGACCGTCGCACCGACATTGGTTGCTTTAGAATCATTGAAGTATTTTACCCCAGCTACATCAGTCACTAACTGGCAACGATGTGCCAGGCCTGTGAAGTTTTTAAATGCTGCTGCAAATGCCGCTTTATCAATGTTAAAAGGCTCAAGCAATGCCATTACAGCCAACGCATTAAACTGGTTGTGTTTACCCACCATAGTCAAACTAGAGACAGGCAAAACAGGCTGCTGATGTGCAGCGAAATACAAACCACCGTCATGTGTCTGAAGACAATAATCTGCTTGCGCTAATGCTACACTCACACCGATACCTGCATTGGCCAGTGTATTGTTATCTATGGCGTTAAATACCACATGCTTGGCATGTTGATAAATTCGCTGTTTTGCTTGGCAATAGGCGGCGAAATCAGGGTAACGGTCCATATGATCTTCAGTGACATTTAAGATCATGGCACTGGTACAAACTAGACTTTGCGTGGTTTCGAGCTGAAAGCTCGATAACTCTAATACAAACACATCAAAATCTTGCTCAAGAAGGTCTAGCGCAGCGGTGCCAATATTACCGCCTAGCCCCACTTTATAACCAGCCTCTTTAAGCACTTCAGTGGCAAGACTCACCACCGTCGATTTACCATTTGAACCGGTTACCGCGATGACAGGTTTAGTGTTTAAGCGTGCAAACAGCTCGATGTCACCAATCACTTCAACACCATGCGCTATCGCTTCAGCAACACTTTGCTCAAATAACGCAATACCAGGGCTGATAATGATTAAATCAGCACTCTGTAAACTCGCCTGTGCCAGCGAACCAAACACCGCTTCGCAGTCAGGTGCATTATCAGCAAGCCATTGCGAACCTGGCGGTACAGCACGGCTGTCTACCACGCGCGGCGTAATACCGTGAGACAGTAAAAAACGCACAATGCCCAGACCGGTAATTCCCAGTCCGAGCACAGTGATGTTTTTATTTTTTAACTCGTTTAAATACTGCATTTATCTGATCTTCAGCGTTGCCAATCCTGCGAGTACTAACACAATCGAAATGATCCAAAAGCGCACGATCACACGCGGCTCCGGCCAACCCTTTAATTCATAATGGTGGTGGATCGGTGCCATTCTAAAAATGCGCTGACCACGTAGTTTGTATGAACCGACCTGCAAAATGACCGACAGCGCCTCCATCACAAACACCCCACCCATAATCAACAGCACAAGCTCTTGACGTACTAAAATCGCGATAATACCCAGTGCGCCACCCAGCGCTAATGAACCCACATCACCCATAAATACTTGTGCTGGATAGGTGTTAAACCATAAGAAGCCTAACCCCGCGCCAACAATGGCGGTACACACTACGACCAGCTCACTGGCCAGTGGTAAATGCGGTAAATGTAAGTACTCCGAGAAATTTGCGTTACCAGTTAAATAGGCAATAATCGCAAGGGCTGATGCCACTAAAATAGTCGGAACTATCGCCAAGCCATCGAGACCATCGGTGAGGTTTACCGCATTAGATGTACCGACAATCACAAAATAGCTCATAACCAAATAGAAAATACCAAGCTGCGGCATCACTTCTTTCAAGAAAGGCACAACTAGCACGGTTTCATTTGGGTCTAGTGACGTGAAATATAAGAAGCTCGCCACAGTCATGGCGATCACCGACTGCCAGAAATATTTCCAACGAGCGATTAGGCCTTTTGAATCTTTGCGGATCACTTTGCGATAGTCGTCAACAAAACCAACGACGCCCAAGCTACCTAAAACAAATAGCGTCACCCACACGTATTTATTGCTTAAATCGCCCCACATTAAAGTGCTGGTAAAAATGGCACCTAAGATCAACACCCCACCCATGGTCGGCGTACCAGACTTAGATAAATGTGATTCTGGACCATCATCACGTACCGTTTGGCCAATTTGCATGCGCTGAAGTGCGCGGATCAAAATCGGACCGAAATAAAGCGATAACAATAACGCGGTTAAAATACCTAAAATCGCACGCAGCGTTAGGTAAGAAAAGACGTTAAAGCCACTGTAATACTGGGTTAAATATTCAGCCAACCACACTAACATGCTGATACTCCATCTGTGGCTGCTTGTTCACCACTTGTTGTTATTAATTCTTCTACTAGTAATTCCATACGCGCACTGCGAGAGCCTTTTACTATCACAGTACATGGACCATTTTGCGCCGCTAAAGTTTGATTAATTGAGGCCAATAAATGTGGACGCGTTGAAAAGTGTCTATCGGCAATTTCAAACACATCACTGCTATAACGGCTCAGTACCCCTAAGGTAAATAACGCGTCGATCCCTTGCTGCTTAGCATATTCACCGACTTCTTGGTGATACTCACGAGCATGTTCACCAAGTTCGCCCATATCACCTAGTGCAAACACCTTATAGCCTGGCATTTTAGTCAATAAGTCGATTGCCGCTTTGACCGAGCGCACATTGGCATTGTAGGTATCGTCAATCACGGTTAAGTTTTCGTTGACCTTAATAAGGTTCACACGGCCTTTGACTGCACTCATGCTCTCAAGCGCCGCTGCAACTTCATTTAAACTGGCGCCTAGCTCAGTGGTCAAAGCTGCTGCAATTAGAGCATTGGTGACATTGTGCTCACCCGGTAACGCAAGGGTCACAGGCACTTTTTGTTCACCATCACAAAGTAAGAAGCTGGCGTGAGCGGTGTCGTTTAAAGTCACTTGTTCAGCCCAAATATCGAGCGCCTCATCTGTGGCAATGCACTTGATACGCTTATCAAACATGCTGCTATTCCACATCTGGCGAAATTCAGGATTAATATCGCAGTTAAATACAGCACAGCCGTTTTCTTTTAAGCCAGAGAAAATCTCACCTTTAGCTTGCGCCACGCCTTCAATTGAACCAAAGCCTTCAATGTGTGCTGGTGCAACATTACAGATTGCCGCGACGTCCGGCTTAGTCATTTGCGTAGTATAAGCAATCTCGCCAATATGGTTAGCGCCAAGTTCAATCACCGCATACTCGTCGTCTTCTGACAAACGAATTAACGTCAGCGGTACACCGATGTCATTGTTAAAATTGCCATTAGTTGCCAGCACTTTGCCTTTTTGCGACAAAATCGCCGCGCACATTTCTTTCACTGTGGTTTTACCCACACTACCCGTAATGGCAATGGTTTTTGGCGCTACTTGTGCCATTACGGCAGCACCAATGTGCCCTAAAGCTAAACGAGTATCGGCCACCACAAACTGTGGAATGTCGCATTCCACTGGTTTATCGACAATCGCTGCAATGGCGCCTTTTTCATACGCCTGCTGGACAAATTTATGACCATCAAAATTTGGTCCTTTCAGCGCTAAAAACACCTCATCATTTTTAATTGTTCTAGTATCGGTGTTGATATTGCTGACAGATAAATTCTCGCCACAACTTACTGGGGTGTTTAATACGGCTGTAAGCCAAGCAAAATCCATTGTGATCATGCTTTATCCCCTTTTAAAATTTTCATTACCCATGCTCTGTCACAGAAGGTGATCGTTTGATCACCGATAATTTGATAATCTTCGTGTCCCTTGCCAGCTACCAGTACCACGCCTGAAGCAGATGTTTGCTCAACCGCGTAAGCAATGGCTTTAGCTCGGTCAGGTTGGCAATAAGCATACTCAGGTTGACTGAGCCCAGCCTTAACGTCTGCGATAATATCTTCGGGACTTTCACTACGTGGGTTATCACTGGTGATCACCAGTTTATCGGCGTTTTGCTCAGCCGCTTGCGCCATCATCGGTCGCTTGCCTTTATCGCGGTCGCCCCCGCAGCCAAACACACAAGTAACTTGGCCAGGTACGTGTTGCTGAAGAGCTTGTAACGCCAAAGCCAACGCATCTGGGGTGTGGGCATAATCAACCACGCACGTCGGTTTACCTTCAACCGTAAATGCCTGCATACGACCCGCAACTGGTTTTAGTGAAGAAACCGCATTACACAATGCCCTAAAGCCATAGCCTTCAACCAAGAGTGCCGCCATCGCAGCCGCTAGGTTATAAAGATTAAATTGACCAAATAGCGGTACATTAATGGTCGCTTCCCCCCAAGAAGTGGAGAGCGTTGCTCGAATACCTGCTTGATGACATTCAACCTCATCAAACCAAACAAACTGAGAGAAATTGTGTGCTGTTGGCTTTTTGCCATATACCACTAAGTTGCTAAAACTAGATTGTGCGATCCAGCTTTGTGCAACTGCATCATCATGATTTACAACACAGTGTTTTGGCATGCATTCAGTAAACAGCAAGCGCTTTGCTTGTGCATAACTGTGCATGTCGCCGTGATAATCTAAATGATCACGTGAAAGGTTGGTAAAAACCGCGGTACTGAATTGTGTTTCTTTTACGCGGCCTTGAACTAAACCATGAGATGAAACCTCGATGGCCGCCAGTTGATTATGTTCTGCAAGGGTTGCAAAAATGCGTTGTAAGTCCACAGCCGACGGCGTGGTGTTTTGCAGTGGCGTTAGGTCATCTACTTTGCCATAACCCAAAGTACCGACAACCGCAGCCGGTGTACCAATGGCATCTGCAAGCGCTGCTATCATGGCTGTCGTGGTTGACTTACCATTGGTGCCTGTTACACCAATCACTTTTAAGCGGTCGGTTGGACTCTGATAATAAGTTTTGGCGATTTCAGCAATGCGCTCAGCCAAATTCTCAATTGGGATCAACAAACCTAGGCTTTGATCTAGTGACGTAAAACTCGTTGCGTCAACCAATGCACAGCTTGCGCCCTTGCTAAAAGCCGCCGCAATAAAGTTTTCGCCATTACTTATATGGCCTTTAATGGCAATAAATACATCATTGGCTTTGACTGCACGACTATCGAGCTGTAAGTCGGCAGTTTGTGTAGGGAGCTCAATCCCTGAATACTCAATGTTTAACGCTGCTAATGTGTGAGATAAATTAAAGCGCATCTTTTTTCTCCGACAAATAAGCAACGCGGCCTTTATCTGGTGCCACATTCAAAATACGTAATGCGTTCGACATAATTTCAGCAAAAGCAGGGCCTGCGGTTTGACCACCGTAGTAAACATCGCCGCCAGGTTCATTGATCATCACCACCACAGCTAAACGAGGGTTCGTAACTGGGGCAACACCGGCAAAATAACCGACATATTCATCACCATACCCACCTGCTACTGCTTTCTCAGAAGTACCGGTTTTACCTGCTGCACGGTAACCATCGACTTTGACGTTTGCCGCAGTACCGCCTTTTTCAAATACAGACTCCATCATTTCTACAACCGCTTTGACGTCTTCTTCTTTGAATAGACGCTCACCCTCTGGCGGCGTATCTTGCTTTAAGATAGTTAAAGGGCGAGAAATGCCCCCAGCGCCAAATGTGGCATATAAACGTGCTACTTGCGCGGTACTCACTGAGACCGCATAGCCGTATGATAAAGTTGCAATTTCAAAATCTGACCAACGACGGTTTGGGTAAAAAAGACCACTACTCTCACCCACCATCATGGTGCCTGTATCTTCACCAAAGCCTACTTTTTGATATAAACCAACGAGATATTCTTTTGGCAGCATTTGACTAATTTTGGCCACGCCCATGTTAGACGATACTTTAAGAATTTCTCTGAGTGTCATTTCACCGTGATTACGCTCGTCTTTGACTAAACTACCACCAAGGCGCATCCAGCCAGGGAAAGTATTGATGGTGTCATCGGCTTCAATCACATCATGATCGAGCCCCGCTAAAACAGCCAGCGGTTTAAGGGTCGACCCTGGCTCAAATAAATCAGTAATGGCGCGATTTCGGCGTTTGTAAGGGTGTGCATCGCGCATATCATTCGGGTTGAAGCTTGGACTGTTTACCATAGCAAGTACTTCACCGGTTTTCACATCCACCACCATGGCAGAGCCTGAAGTCGCTTGATAGCTCAGTACCGCACTTTTTAAGGCTTTATAAGCAATTGCCTGAATACGTAAATCAATGCTGAGTTGAATATCTTCTGGCTCAACACGTTGCTCTTCAGATAATACTTGGATCTCACGACCACGGGCGTCTTTACGAATGGTTCTTTTACCTTCTGCACCTGTAAGGGCATTCTCAAATAGCTTTTCGATGCCTTCGATGCCTTTACCATCAATATTGGTGAAGCCCAACACATGTGCGGTGACTTCGCCACTCGGATAGTAACGTTTTGATTCGTCTAGTAAGTGAATACCGGGCAATTTTAATTGACTGATATAGCTTGCAACTGCGGGCGTGACTTGACGCTTTAAGTAAACAAATCGGCGTGCAGGGTTGTCACGTAAACGTTCATCCACTTCTTCATGATCAATTTGTAATACGTCTGCAAGCTCGCGCCAACGAATATCATTGTCATACCGTACTTGTTTGCGGTATGTCATTTCTTGTTCATTTTCGGCCAGCGCTTTGTGATCTTCTTTGTTTTTTCGCGCGGCACGAATGACTCTTTTGCCAAGCGCTTTATCTAGTGCAAGGGGATCGGCATACACACTCACAACGGGCACACTGACAGCAAGCTCTTTACCATTTCTGTCAAAAATCATACCGCGTTGCACTTTAAGAGTTTCAACACGTACCGTGCGCTTTGCACTTTCTTCACGGGCATGATCGGGCTCAATCACTTGTAAATAGGCAGCACGGGCCATCAAGGTTAAAAACACCATGACTAACACAGTACACACCAGTGCAAAGCGCCAAGTTATGAGTGTTTTTGAGCTATTGGCTTTTGCTTTTTTCATGGCAACACCACCACTTGCTCATCTTTACTGGTTGGGCGCTTCATTTCTAGCTGCGTGGTTGCCACTTCTTCGATGCGCGCATGTTGCGAATAGAATTCTTCTTCAACCAGTAAGTAACGCCATTGCAAGTCCAATTCGTCACGCTCTTGTAAGAGTTTGTCCTGCTGGATCACTTGCTGACGAGATAGATAAGTGACTTGTACAACCCCCAAAGCCGAAGCAAAGATACAAATAAGCAAAAAGCCCGTTAGCTTATTCGCTAAAAGGCCTGCAAATATCTCATTAAACAGCTTAGGCTGTCGGCTTTGTGGTTTATTCATTATAGTTTTTGCGCTACTCGCAATACTGAGCTACGTGATCTTGGGTTAACAGCTATTTCCTCAGCGGTTGGTTTTATGGCTTTGCCCAGCGCCTTCAGTGTCAGGTTTTTATTCAACTGTGCTTCCGTTAATGGCAAGCCACGCGGGACAGCCTCACCTTTACTTTGTTTCTTGATGAACTGCTTAACAATGCGATCTTCCAAAGAGTGGAATGAGATCACTACCAAACGACCGCCCGGCTTTAATACCGACAGTGACGCTTGTAATGCCGTTTGAATTTCTTCTAGCTCACTGTTGATGTAAATACGAATAGCTTGGAAAGTGCGCGTTGCTGGGTGCTTGTGCTTATCTTTCACCGGTACCGCTTCATCAACTAAATCAGCCAACTGCTTAGTGGTAGTGATAGGTGTTTCATCACGGGTTTCAACAATTTTATGCGCTATGCGACGGCCAAACTTTTCTTCACCATATTTTTTGATCACAAACGCGATGTCTTCAAGCTCAGCTTCGGCTAACCACTGTGCAGCACTGCGGCCAGATGTGGGGTTCATGCGCATATCAAGCGGACCATCTTTCATAAAGCTGAAACCGCGGTCAGCATCGTCCAATTGTGGTGAAGAAACACCAATATCTAATAAGATGCCATCAACTTGGCCAAGAATACCCGCTTCTGTGGCGACTTGTTCAATGTTTGAAAAGCGCGTATGTGCGATATTAAAACGGGTATCATCAGCAAATTTCTTGGAGGCTTCGATCGCCTGCGGATCTTGATCGATAGCTTGCAAACGGCCTTGCTCACCTAAACGGCTTAAAATTTGACCCGAGTGGCCGCCTCGGCCAAATGTGCCATCGATATAGGTACCATCGGCTTTGATGCCTAACGCGTCTAACGTTTCATTCATCAAAACTGATACATGGGTAAATTGCGCAGTCATGCGTTATGTAAGCCTTTTTGTTTGCTAAAGCGAAAAGTTTTCAAATTCAGGGATCATCTCAAAGTCACCTGCACGCTCAATCTCTGTATCAAGCTGCATTTGCTGGTGCCATTTCGACTCATCCCAAATCTCAAATTTATTTAATAGCCCTATGAGCATGATCTTTTTCCCCAAACCTGCGTAGTTACGTAATGCCGGAGAAAGTAAAATGCGGCCATTCTTATCTAATTGGTACTCAGTGGCGTGCCCGACCAGCATGCGCTGCAATCGACGCGCTCTTGGATTCATGCTGGAGAGCTTGACAAGTCGAGCGGCAATTTCATCCCACTCGCTACGAGGGTATAACCAAAGGCATGGTTCGTTAATCGCAATAGTGCAAATCAGCGAGCCCTGCTCTTCAGACAAAAGCGGTTGACGATACTTAGTTGGTATCGCAAATCGACCTTTATCATCCAAACTTAGCGCACTTGCACCTGAAAACATGGAGCAACCAACCTTATCGTATTTTTAACCCTTTAGATCCAATTTGATCCACAAAAAACCACTTTTTCCCACAACTGCACAGTCTATGACTTGACGAGTATTTTTGTCAAGCCGAAAACTAAGCCGGAAATATCAAAAAACCTAGATAAAATGCGGCTTTGCTGAAAGCCTATGAAATGCTTGAGAAAACCCGAAAAGGCAGAAATGAAACTTTTTTATAACAAAAATCCATCTATTTTTTGCACAGTTATGATTTTATAAAAGTGGCCCTTCGACTGGCTGTAACGAGCAAAGTGGGTTTCATCTTCTTGTGCAAAGAATAATCAGTTAAATTCATCGCCAAACTTGGCGCTAGACTGGATTTTTTTATACAATTAAGATTCTTGCTGCTGTAAATCACCGAGCGTTATTATTTTAAATTTATCAATACCACGTCGCTTTAATCGCTTACTCTTTTTGCTTTGCTTGCCTGGCTTAGCCGTGATCCTCTTTCAGTTACTTGAAGAGCGTACAGATATTTTAAAAGAGCATGAGCAACAAGCACGTGCGCTTGCATTACAGATCTCACAGCTGCAACGCGCCGATCTCAACGCAACCAAAAGATTACTTTCCCAATTAGCGAAACATGATGAACTGCTGAAAGCCAATAATGGCCAATGCAGCAGCCTGCTCAAAGACGCGAGTTTGATCACCCCTAACATTGCCAATATTGGTTTGGTAGATCTGAATGGTGATGTCTTATGTACAGTAAAAAATGCCAATCAAAGCATAAACATAAAAGACAGGCGTTATTTTCAAAGCGCTTTAGAAACGCAACAGTTTGCGATTGGTCAGTTTCAGGTTGATCGTTCAATTAACCGCTTAACCGTCAATTTTGCGATGCCTGTTTTTGATCATCACGGTAACTTAACTCATATACTTGCTGTAGCTAAATTACTTGAGCAGTGGAGTCAAAGCCTAAATCAGTTGACTCTGCCAGCTAATTCTCAAGCCATTATTACCGATGTTGATCACAATATCGTTGCCAATTATCCGTTTGATTATGCACAACTCGGTCAACCTGCAAATGAGCATTGGCCCAATATGCACTTTCAAGGAGTTTTACAATTTGAAGCCCCAACTGGTGAGCGCAGAATTTACTTAAGACAACATATCGTCGAAAACAATTCGAGTAGCCAGCTCACGCTACATTTATCTATTCCCTTTGAGCATGCAATTGCCGCCGCAAATCGCAAAGTCAGCCTGATCTTTACTTTATTTAGTGCCGCACTGTTACTTATGTTTTGGCAAGCACGAAAACAGCTCAATAAGGTGCTACTGCAACCTTTAAAGTCACTTCAAAACGCGTTGGATGCTTTTGCTAAAGGTAACAAAACACGCTTACAACAAAGTGGCTTATCTCCTGAGTTTAATAGTATCGCAAGCAACTTTGAGAATATGGCAACCCAAAGGCTCACCGCTGAGAATGCGCTCGCACATAAACATGCCGAATTAGCTAGCCTGATCCAGGCGCTACCCGATACCTATTTGCGTATTGATAACGAAGGTAAAGTATTGGCGTCTAATGTCACCTTTTCGAGCCCACCCAAGCACATACTCGATCTACTGCCTCAGCACAGCTGCGACCAATTACTTAAAACATTACAAAATCACTCACTCAGTGACACAAATCAATTTGAATTTTCTGCGCAGGTCGATGGCAATCTTCATACCTTTGAAGCACGAACTAACCTCTTAGATACCCACCAGCAAGCTATTATCGTGCTGCGTGATATTACAGCGCGTAAGCAACAAGAAGAAGCGATGAAGTTAGCAGCCATGGTGTATAAGAACTCGAGTGAGGGAATGACCATCACCGACGCTAACGGTATTATTTTGGATGTAAACCCCTCTTTCGAAAAAGTCACCGGCTACTCAAAAGCTGAAGTCTTGGGTAAAAATACCGCATTACTGGGCTCAGGCAAGCACACTAAGCAATTTTATGATGACATGTGGCAGCAGATCCAATCTAAAGGTACATGGCAAGGTGAAATCATAAATAGGCGCAAAAATGGCGAACTATTTACCGAATGGCTTACCATTAACTCTGTTTATGATGATACAGGCTCTCCTTATCGAAGAGTCGCTATTTTCACTGATATCAGTGAGAAAAAGCGTCAAGACGAGTTGATTTGGCGTCGTACTCATTTCGACCAACTCACTGAATTAGCGAACCGCTTAGAACTGAAACGTCATTTAAAGCAACAACTCAGTGAAGGGAATTCATTGGCCATCTTGCTACTCGATCTCGATCACTTCAAAGATATTAACGACAGTTTAGGTCATTACCATGGCGACAAGCTACTCAGGGAAGTTGCTAATAGACTCAACCTGCTGGCAGGTAAATGTAGTTTAATTTCTCGTATTGGGGGCGATGAATTTGTATTAGTGATCTCTGAAAGTACTCAGCATGAGCACCTAATGCAAATAGGTGAGCAAGTGCTTACATTGTTGAAGCCAGCTATTTATTTAGACAAAGAGGCTTGCCATATTAGTGCCAGTGTCGGGATTGCAACCGCACCTAAAGATGGTAACAGCAGTGGTCTACTGCTCAAAGCAGCAGATCAAGCCATGTATTTGGCTAAGCAACAAGGGCGTAATGGCTTTGCCTTTTTTGACGCTCAGATGCGTAAGGCCACTGAACAACGCATGCAACTGCTGAAAGATTTACGTATTGCGATACAAAAGCAGCAATTTGAGTTGTATTTTCAACCTATCGTTGAGATGTCATCACGTAAGGCAGTCAAAGCCGAAGCCCTGATCAGATGGCAACACCCAGATAAGGGCATTATAAGTCCAGCGATGTTTATTCCGCTTGCTGAAGAAACACAGCTTATATTAGAAATTGGCGAATTTATTTTTGCAACAGCTTGCCGCACTCAAAAGAAACTCATATCTGCAAATCAGCAAGTGCAATTAAGTATTAACGTTTCACCGATACAGTTTTCTTCTAAACATAGCCGTCTGGTTGATTGGAAAACACACCTTGATGAGCTGTCTTTAAATGCTGAGCAATTTGTTATTGAGATCACTGAAGGCTTAATGATGAACGCCCAGCAACGTACCCAGTCGCGTTTAAATCAATTATCGAAGCAAGGCTTTGCATTAGCACTCGATGACTTTGGCACCGGTTATTCATCGTTGGCTTATTTAAAGCAGATGGATACCGACTTTATTAAAATCGATAAGCGCTTTGTAGATGGCATCGCGGAAAGCCCTGATGATCTTGCATTATGCGAAGCCATGATCATGATGGCACATCAACTGGGTTTAAAGGTGATTGCTGAAGGCATTGAAACCGAAGCGCAACACCTGCAATTACTTGCTGCAGGCTGCGATTATGGTCAGGGCTATTATTATGCTAAACCTATGCCTGAAAAGGCTTATTTAGACTTTATGAAAGGCGTTTAAAACAGCTTCATTAAAAAACTAAATACAAAATATGATTAAGAGTCTAAAAGTCGCTTAAGCAAACTCATCAAGCCGTCTATCTCTATCGGCTTACCTAGATGAGCGGTGAAACCTGAGCTCAGATACGTTTTAACATCTTGCTCCATTACATTGGCTGTCAAAGCAACGATGGGCAATTTAGGGAGTTGCTCTTTGATTATCTGGCAGGCCTGCACACCATCCATTTCAGGCATTTGAATGTCCATCAGCACTAAATCATAATGCTGGTTTGTCGCCATCTGAGTTGCTTGCAAGCCATTTTCAGCAAAGTCTATGCTCGCTTGTGTTGGTGCCAGCATTGCATTAATGACCAAGCGGTTTACCTGATTATCTTCAGCGACCAAGATCTTATACTCTTGCAGATCAGGGAGAGCTGCATGAACTTCTGCTGTTTCAATAACCTGCTCTGCAGGTATTTTTATGAGCGGTAAAACAACCTCAAAACTGCTGCCATGGTGAAGTTGGCTTGATACAGAGATCTCACCACCCATTAAGCCAACTAGCTGTTCAGAAATAGATAAACCGAGTCCTGTACCGCCATACTTTCTTGTTGTAGACGCATCGGCTTGCTCAAAACGATTAAAAAGACGTGCTATTTGCTCGTCACTGAGCCCTATTCCAGTGTCTTTCACTGTAATGACAACCTGATCATCACCCATCTCTGAAACAGTGACTTTGACCTCTCCATCTGAAGTAAACTTAATGGCGTTTGAAATAATATTCTCAAGCACCTGCTTAATACGTGTGCTATCGCCTTGTCTAAATAGCCAAACTTCAGATGCTATCTCAATACTTAACTGTAGCTCTTTTGCTTTTGCTGCTCGAGATTGGTTTCTGATCACTTGATCAATTAAACTTTTTATCGACAGTGGTGCACTCTCTATCTTGACCTTACCAGCTTCAAGTTTAGATAAATCAAGAATGTCATTTAATATCGCTAATAATGATCGACTTGAGCCCAGCGCACTGGCTACCAGCTCATGGTTCTTCTCACTTAATGCTGTCTTAAGTAATAGTTGCAAAGTACCCAAGATCCCATTCATCGGTGTACGAATTTCATGGCTCATATTTGCCAAGAATTCACTCTTAACTTTGTCTGCTTGCTTTAGTTCAACCACCAGCTCTTCTAGTTGCGCTGTTTGTTTATCAACACGCACTCTTAGCTGCTCATTAAACCCAGCTAAAATCATGGTAAATGACATGCCCAATGCGGCAACTATCAACCCTATTGTGAGGGTTAACCAACTTAACCAGTCTTTATTGTTGTTCTCAAAGCTCTCGGTACTTTCAAAACTCAGCTTCCAACTACGACCAAACCAATCTATTTGATATTCTGTGGTAAAGTGCAAATCATGAAGATCATGCTTAACTTCAGGCGTATAGCTATACCAAAAGTCTTGCTTTGATAAATCACTTAAAGTGTAACTGAAACTATTTTTATAACGACTAGTTGATAAAATCCGTTCAACGATAACATCAATTTCCAGTACTACTTCACTCAACCCCAATAACCTATCGGGGTCATTTTTATCAAAAACAGGAAAATACACCACATTCCCTGTCGCCTTGTTTGTTTGTTGCGCCAGCACTAATGGCGCTGTTGCGATGGGCGTTTTTTGCTTAATCGCTTTTGCCGCAGCCGGCCCCGCAATAGGGTGGCTCATGACATCTAAACCAATTGCTGGCGCATTGGCTTTATATGGGGCTATTAAGCTGATAGGTAATAAAATATCTTCAATCTCATTGCTGCCGGGGGCTTGTTTGATTTTTGCATCTGCAATGCCCGACTGCGCCAGAGACTTTTGCCAAGCAGCAAGGTTTTCAGTTCGAACAAAATCAACCCATCCTAAGGCGCGATATAGCTCAAAATCATCACTTAAAAAATAGCTATAATGCTCAAATTCATCGATATTCATCGTATGACCCGTTTGCATTAATACCCCGAGCGCTTTTAAATCATTTTCAATAGAATTTTTTAATAACTGCATCGAAACTAGCTTTTGCTCAGTGATGTTCGCAAAGCGAGTGTAATGGTTGTCATAATAGACATTACGAGAGTAATTAAAGGTCCAACATACTGTGATAAACAGTAAGCATGCGGACGCTAAAATCCATGATTTATGACTGACTTCTGTATAGCTGCGGCTTTTAAACAAAAAAGTACATAGCGGTAGGAAAAATAATACACCAACGGTGTCGCCTACCCACCAAGTAAACCATACAAACAGCAGACTATCAGACTGGATAAACCCTTGTTGCAATAAGCTCCATGCACCGAATGAAGACGATACAATACTGGCGATGGGCCCGGCAAATAAGAGCGCTTTAATGAGTGTTTCTGCATTTTGAAAATTTAGCGGAAAACGACAAAAACGTTTCATCAATGAATAAGCAAAAATACACTGCAGCACGGCTGCGGCGCTACGTAAAGCGTTCCAAAGGAGATTTGAGAAATCAAAGGGAACGCCAAAAAAACCTGAGTTATATAGGTTCGCTAATAGTGTTCCGAAGAATAATGGTAGAAGTGAAAATCGACCAAACGCCAACAAACAGGCAACAGACCAGCCTGCAGCGGGCCAAATAGCACTCGCAAAACCGGGCTCTATATTAAACAGTGTGCCAAACAAACCCAATACAAAGCAGCTAATGGTGATACCTGAAAAATACCCACTTTTGATTGTAAAAGGAGCGTCTTGTATACCCTCTGCTTTCAGCATAACCATAAATATATAATTTCAAACATGTTAAAAACATAGCATAAGTTATCAGACTAAGCCGTGTTTTACATCAAAGTCCCAAAACCAAAATTGTATACAATATTTATTTCAGCTATGATCCGCATTCCATTTTACCAAGCCGAGCTCCATCATGCGTATTACACTCGTTATTCTTTGTTTGTTAGCCACACTTTTGGGCTGCCAATCAAACATGTTAAACACCGAAGAGGACACTCCCATGACCCTAGATAATTTAGCAGAACAGTATGTCAAATTAGCTTTGGCTGTAGGTGAGCACCACCCTTATTATGTCGATGCTTATTATGGCCCTAGCGAGTGGCGAACGGGTGAAAAGCGACCTTTTAAAGACTTAAAAGTAGATATCTCAACGCTGCTTGATCAATTAGAGCAAGTGCCAAACTCAGAAGCGCAATCACAGCGTAAGGCATTTCTCCAAGTACAAACTAAGTCAATGCTGACTTTCATCCAAATTATCAATAAAGAAAAAGTCAGCTTTGATGATGAGTCTTTGCGTTTATACGACGCTGTTTCTCCAAATATTACCGAAGCTGAGCTAGATAAAGCACTGAATAAATTAGACTTAATGCTACCAGGAAATGGCTCTGTTAGTGAGCGCATGAATGATTTTATTGAGCAGTTTGTGATCCCCAAGGACAAGCTAGACAGTGTGTTTAAAGCGGCTGTGGTTGAATCTCGTAAAAGAACCAAGCAGTATATAGAGCTTGAAGAGCAAGAGAGTTTCACCATTGAATATGTTCAAGATAAAGTGTGGAGCGGCTACAACTGGTACCAAGGAAACAGCTATAGTTTAATTCAAGTGAATACTGACTTCCCTATTTATATCGCCCGTGCGATAGATTTAGCTAGTCACGAAGGCTACCCGGGGCACCATGTGTTTAATTCCCTCATGGAAAAGCATCTAGTGAATGGTAAAGGCTGGATTGAATACTCCGTTTACCCGCTGTTCTCGCCAATGTCATTGCTTGCTGAAGGTAGCGCTAATTACGGCGTTGATGTGGTTTTCCCACACGCTGAACGTATTAAATTTGAAAAAGACGTTTTATTTCCATTGGCAGGACTAGATGCCAGCAAGGTCGAGTTGTACTACCAAGTGCAGACTGTGAAGCAGCAACTGTCATATGCGGATAACATGGTCGCAAAACGTTACTTAGATGGTGAAATTGACGATCAAAAAGCCATTGAATTACTTGTCAAATACACCCTAGTGACTGAGAAAAAAGCGCAACAACGTCTGGGCTTTATAAACGCTAACCGTGCATATGTTATCAATTACAATCTTGGCCAAGATATCGTTAAGAACTACATTGAAAAGCAAACAAAAACAGGTACGCAAGATGAAGTTTGGGCGCTATTTAGCGAACTGCTTGCCAACCCAAAAACAGCAAGCATGATGCAATAGCGGTGCTTTTATTTTGATTTTTTAAGGCTGCCTGTGGCAGCTTTTTTTCTGTCTATTTTTTACTTCCCCCACTTCTCCCAATAATACCTAACCACCTACCATCAAAATAACCACTTTACAAAATAGTACAGTTGAACTATTTTAAAATATAACACTTGTACTATTTTTGGCTTTAAACATGAAATTCAACTATTTTCACGACAAGCAGAACCGTTTTGGCGTTCAAAATGTCACGCGCGCTTTATCTGGCGGGCTAATAAAAGTCGCGCCAAAGCTCAGCCTTACTGTTGGTAAAAAGCTGCTACTCAATCCATTTGGTAAACGTCATTACACCTTTAATGAACTTGAAGCTGGTGATGTCATTAATCTAGAGACCTCTTTGGGCCAAGCACATATTAATCTGTTTGGAGAAGGCCAAAACTTAGTGATTGTCAGTCACGGCTGGGCAGATAACAGCTCTGGATTTGAGACCATGATTATCAATTTGTTATCGCAAGGATTTAAAGTCGCAGCCATTGATCACATTGCCCATGGCAAGTCCGCAGGTAAACAAACTCATTTATTGAATTTCATTGAGACTTTAAACGCCACCATCGAGTATTTTGAGCAAAAAGGACATCACATACACGCCATTGTGGCGCACTCAATGGGCGCGGTTGCAACACTGAATTTACCTGAAGACAAACTAGCCAATAAAAAACTGATCTTAATTGCTACGCCAATTCACTTCTTTGAACTCATGTTCGAAAAAGTCAGTAAAGCGGGAATTTCTACCAAGCTTCTCACTCATGTACTAGAAAATATTGGCGCCGAGTTTAATCGGCAGTGGCAAAGTCTATGTCTCAGCCAGCATACAAGTAAACTCTCTGAGCACATCCACTTTATTCATGATGAACAAGACCGATACGCCAGTTATCAAAGCCTCACCGATTATCTGCAAACACACCAATCACCACTGTTTACTACTCAAGGGCTTGGTCATCGAAGGCTTTTAGGAGATACTAAAGTCATACAACATATAACTCAGGTGATAACTACTTGATAAGCAAAGGCGAACGCACTCGTAACGAGATCCTCAAACAAAGTATTAGATACAGCAGTCAATACGGCCTTGCTGATGTCACCATCGGCAGCGTTGCAAAACTCTGTGGTTTATCTCGAACGGGTGTTATTTCTCATTTTAAAAATAAAGAAGACATGCAAGTTGCCATCTTACAATATGGCGAAGCATTATTTATTGACCGAGTGATCACCCCGGCTCGCTGTGAAAACCCTTTAGATCACCTGATCAAGTTACTAGACTGCTGGAGCACCTGGATCAATGACATGTTCAACGATCCAAAAATGAGTTGCCCGTTTATCAAGGCTGTGGTTGAATTTCAAAATCGACCTGACTCACAGGTACGCAGCTTTGTTATCGACCAACAAGAGCGCCTATTGGGTTACCTAACGCACCGTATTGCGCGCTGTATTGAGCAAAAGCAGTTCTCACCTGACATCCCAAGTAGCGTCATAGCCTACGAACTTTATAGTTTATATTTAGGCCATGCCATTACAAAATATACTCTTTCTCAAAATAAAGCAGGTGAGCTATTCAAGCAAAGTGTCTTAAGGTTAATAGCGCAATATAAAGCTTAACTATTAAACCCCTAAAGCCACCGCCGCTCATAAGAGAAGCAAATAAATTACTGCAACTCAGCACATTTGTTGTGATAGTTTATACTCATAGTTGTTGATGTATCAGCGATTACTCTCAAAGCAAGTAATTCTAAGAAAATAAAAACCACAAGGGCGTGCTTTATATGATCAGTACCGAGTCATTTATTGCGACTTTTTCAAGGCGCTACAAACTAGCTCTTTTAGTTATCGTACTGGCCATAACTACCTCATTTGTCACTTTAAACGAGCAGCAAATAAAACAGCGAGATAGCGCAAAGATTATCAATATTGCAGGCGAGCAACGTATGTTGTCGCAGCGTTTAGCCTTATTTACGCACCGTTTGGAGGCACCTGAAAGAGCGCAAGAAATTCAGCGCATCGCAGCTAAGCTTTTAGACAACCAGCAATTTTTAATAGAAAAATTCAAAACAAAAAGTGCTGAAACACAGACTAAGCTGGCCCAACATTTTAAAGATACGCAACTCACCACACGTTTAGAGCGCTTTACCCGCTTAGCGGTCGAAGCGTCTAATAAAAAGTTAATAAATGACCTGAAGCTATTCGAACAGTTTGATAGTGAGCAGCTTTTACTTGATTTAAACCACACCGTCACCTTGTTTGAACAAGCCAGTCTTGCGCAACAATTAACATTACAAAGAATAAACCTAGCCCTTTGGGGTCTTTCACTACTGGTGATTTTATTCTTAGTATTTGCGATTTTCAAACCGACGCAACGTTGGTTATCTGAGACCTATCAAAAGCTGTTGTTAGAAAAGAATCGCGTAAAAGACGTGCAATTTGCAATCAATCAGCATGCGGTTGTTATGCGTGTTGATAGTCAAGCTAAACTGTTATTTTATAATAGTAAATTTACTGAGCAATATGGTTTCAACAAGAAAGAACTACTCGGTCAAAGCATCAAAAACTTACACAGCGGTATTCATAGTGAGGCTTTTTATCAAGAAGTCGATAATGCCATTAAGAATCGAAACGTTTGGCAAGGAGAGATTTGCAACAAAGCCAAAGATGGTCGACTTTATTGGTTTGATACCAGCATTGTGCCTATCAAACACATTGAAAATGAAGTAAATAGCTCTATCATCATTCAACACGATATCACTGAAAAGAAACGAACTTTAGAGACACTCACACAAATTCATAAGATTACCAGTGATCCGGCGCAATCTTTAGACGAAAAAATAGAACGCTTACTGTTGCTAGGTAGAGAGGTGTTTAATTTACCTTTAGCTATTGTCAGTAACATAGACGAAGCTAAGAACTCTTATTTGGTTAAATATGCCTCGACCCCTAATGGGGCAATTACTCCGGGTACTACCTTCGAGTACCAACACTCTTATTGTCTCCATACACTTAAAGCAAGCCATGCCATTGCCTATCATCATGTTGGACAAAGTGATATTGCCACGCATCCATGTTACGAAAACTTTTCCCTAGAGAGTTATATTGGCTGCCCACTCGTTGTATCAGGAAAGCGCATTGGTACGCTGAACTTTTCGAGCCCTGAAGTCACCCCACATGCTTTTACACAATCAGACCTCGAAATCGTGCAATTACTCGCCCACTGGATAAGCCATGAGTTCATGCGCGAAGAACAAGAAAATAAATTACTTTCACAGCAACAGCTTATGGCGCAAATGAGTGAACAAGCCAATATAGGCGCTTGGGAATTCGACTTGGCCACAGAAAAAGTATATTGGTCAGACATGACCAAACAAATACACGAGGTAGAGGCTGATTTTGAGCCAGAGCTTAGCACAGCCATCAACTTTTATAAGCCAGGGTTTAGTCAAGAACGTATTTCAGAACTAGTTGCACTATCAATGCAAACCGGCGATCCCTACCAAGAAGAACTACAAATTGTCACAGCCAAAGGCAATGAAGTCTGGGTTGAGGCCAAAGGGCAGACGGAGTTTAAGGACGGAAAGTGTGTTCGTATGTTTGGTTCATTCCAAGATATTACCGAGCGAGTCGAAGCGCAAAACAAGCTTAAGTTCAGTAATCAAAGGCTCGAATTTGTTTTGGATTCAACCGGTGTCGGCATTTGGGACTGGGAAATTGACTCAGGTAAAACTACCTATAACGAGCGCTGGGCAAATATTTTAGGTTACAAACTCAGTGAACTAGAGCCTACCGATACCTTAACTTGGGTAAATCAGGTTCATCCAGAAGATTTTAAATACTCAGAGCATGCGCTTCGAGAGCACTGGAATCGAGAGAAAGAGATATATCTGTGTGAAATTCGTATGAAACACAAACTCGGTCACTGGGTCTGGATATTGGACACCGGTCGTGTGGTTGAGTGGCATATTGATGGCTCACCAAAACGCATGATAGGCACCCACTTAGACATTAGCGCTTCAAAGCAAGCTGAGCAAGAAATACAAGATAAAAACGAACGTATGGCGCTAGCTGCAGATTCAGCTGGTATCGGAATTTTCGACTATAACCTAGTCGATGACACGTTAAGCTGGGACAACTGGATGTTCAAACTGTATGGCATCCCTGAATCTGACTTTTCAGCAGCATACAACGCATGGGAGGAGTCTTTACACCCTGATGATAAAGCTTCAACGGAAACATTGTTAAGTGAAGCGATTAAACGAGATATTAAATTTGATACACAATTTAGAATTATCTTACCTAATGGCAAAATCCGTCATATAAAAGCCTCTGCTATCAACAAGGTAAATGAAGATGGTCTTGTTACTAATGTCGTGGGTGTAAACTATGACGTAACCGAACGCGTAGAATACGAACACGCCCTGAAACAGGCAAAAACTGACGCCGAAACAGCCGTCATAGCGAAAAATGAATTCTTGGCCAGTATGAGCCATGAAATTAGAACGCCGATGAATGGGGTGATTGGTATGCTTGATTTACTCACAAGCAGTGAACTTTCTGATGAACAGCAGCACCGTGTTTCAATTGCGCAAAGTAGTGCAAACTCATTACTGATCCTGATCAATGACATTCTCGATTTTTCTAAGATTGATGCCGATAAACTCGAATTAGAAAATATTCCTTTTAATCTTACAACTTTGCTTGGTGAATTATGCGAGTCATTTGCCATGACGGTCGAAGCCAAAGGGCTAGAACTGATCCTCGACACAACAGAGTTAGCAAACCAAATGATTATTAGCGACCCTGGAAGAATTAGGCAAATTCTCACAAATTTAATCGGTAATGCAATTAAGTTTACTCATAACGGCGAGATTTTAATTTCTGCGCATTTACAAGGCACAGACTTAGATAGCCTAACACTTATCCTAACGGTTAAAGATACCGGCATAGGAATCGCGCAAGACAAGCAAACTCACGTCTTTGAAACCTTCAGCCAAGCTGACTCCTCTACAACCAGAAACTATGGGGGAACAGGCCTTGGCTTGGCCATTGTTAAAAAGCTTTGTAATCGTATGAATGGCTCAATCTCTTTACAGAGTACGCTAGGAGAAGGCAGTGAGTTTACCTGTTCACTCCAAGTCTCTAGCTGTGAGAAAAATCACACTAAGGTGCCTGATGTAGACATTTCCTCGCTGAATATTTTGGTCGTCGACGACAACGAAACCAATAGAGAAATTATAGACAAGCAATTATCGCAATGGGGTGCAAAAGTCACGACCAGTCACAGTGGTGAGCATGCCTTAACTCTTTGTAAGAGCCAAACTGGGCCTATGTTTGATATTGCTATTTTAGATATGCAAATGCCAAATATGGATGGCGCTCAACTAGCACAATACCTGCAAAATCTGCCTGAGTGCGAGCAAATGCAACTTATCATGATGACCTCAATACAAACCCGGGGTGACGCAAAGTATTTCGCCGATTTGGGCTTTAAAGGGTATTTTCCAAAACCCACTACAACACAAGATTTATTAGGCGCACTCAAAATTATCTCTGATAAGGGAGACTCTTTAAAAAACGCCAAACCGCTGATCACACATCATTATATTAATGAACTGCAGCAGACTGATGATACCTCTGGGATAGATGATCTTAAACACCTACTAGATTTAAACATTCTGCTTGTAGAGGATAATCCAGTGAACCAAATAGTGGCTAAAGGCGTTCTTAAAAACTTAGGCCTGAAGTGTGACTGTGCTGAAAATGGGCAACAAGCTTTAACGCAATTAAACTCACAAGCCACTCCTTATGATGTCATCTTGATGGACGTACAAATGCCCGAGATGGATGGTTTCCAAGCCACGCGTCTTATAAGACAGGGTAAAGCGGGCTTGCACCATCAATCTACCTATATCATTGCCATGACAGCCAATGCGATGGAAGGCGACAAAGAAAAGTGCTTAGACGCGGGAATGAATGAATATATTGCCAAGCCTATAAACTTAAATGCGTTGAAGACAGCCTTGCTTAGCTCAAATACAAAGCCGTCAACAGACTCAAATCATAAATAAAAAACGCCCACTCGTGATGGGCGCTCGATTGTTATTTGTTCGAAATTTATCTATTAACGTACTGATTGCACAATAAAATCCAATACATCATTTCCTGAAGAGCGATAGCTCAAATCAAATAAAGGCGTTGGTTTATTTACCAAGCCACGCTCAACCACTTCGTTAGTAATCGCAAAATCAAGTAATCCGGTTTTACCTACCAGTAAATTATCGAGCGGTTGTGTCTTTGCCAGCTCAACGATATCTCTAAATCCGCTTAGATATAGATAATCTTTGGTAAACCCACCGCCTCGATAAACACGGGTTGTTAAAGTAAAAGCAAACTCTCTGTCCAACTCAAACTCACTGACTAAAGTGTGGAAGGTTTTCACAAAATCGCGATGCTTCAGCATGTAATTTACGGCAATAACACGCAGTGCCAAAGTTTGCAGGCGCGATAGTGTCAAACTCCCCGAGCAATACTCACTGTAGATTGCCAAACCTTCTTGAGTATGAGTATTACCTGACAAACCTAACCCAAACACCTTCAGCGGTTGCTTTTTAGCATTCAGCGTCGTCACCATATGAATGCCTAACTCATGAAAAGCAAAAGCATGAATTTCTTTTTCGGTAAAACTGGCGTCTCGGTTAACTAATAACAGCGCTTTGTCGTTATTGACCATGGCCTTGGCAACTATTTTTGCCGACTTCTCGATACGACAGTTTAAGCCCCACTCTTGCGCCTGCGCTTTAAAGCAAGCGATTGCCTCATCCGCATTCAATACTTTTTCATTTTCATCAATTTGTGGCTTTAAGTGTAGTAAGAATCGTGCGTTCGCAATGTCATCTTCACTCGGCTCGCCATAATATTTTAATGAGTTATACATAAACTCATCGGTACCTATGGTGGCCAACAAATCAATTTTGTTCGCCAAATTATCAATGATATGACGATACAGCTGCTGGATATCGGCATCGAGAATATTATCAACCGGTAACTTATATAGCTTTTCTCTGAACTTATAAGGATTAAGGTCTAGCTGCTTATAGTTAAAACTCGGCGCAACATAGCTATTTTTCATAAACTTCTTACGCTGCGCTTGCAGGTTTACTGGGTTAATAAAGTTCAGCGTTTCGATATGACGACATAACGAGAATAACGCTTTATCAACCTCTAGTACCTCTGGGCTGATACTGGAAGACAGCATATCGGCTTTTTGCATGCGCTTTTTACTGCCAAAACGGCGAATAAAATACGCAGCGGTTTCAGAGATAGCACTCTTAAAACCTGCTTTTAACTCTTCAAGCACCAGAGGATAAACATCACCCGATGTTTCATCCATAAAGACTTTTTTGACTTCAGTTGGTAGCACTAAGGTGTTATCAAAGTGTGCATTCACATGACTTATCAAGTAACCACGACCGTGAAACACTTCGTCTGTTGCAGCGCGCACTGCTAAGTTAGGCAACTCAATCTTATTCAATTGCTTCTCAAAATGCTTCACCACACTGCCCCAGCGCTCGACATCAATTTGCCCTGAGCCAATATTAAACGTCGGCGTGTCTTTTTCGATACGCTTGTAGTTGTACGAGTGAATATCAAACACAATTGCACGGCTGAACAGTGACTCTACTTTGGCAATGATCGCCTCAAGCACATTATAAAAAGACTCATGCTTAGCTTGACTAATTGTACGTTGTTTCGCACTCAACGGCTTTTGCCACACCTGTTTATTCCATGCTGTTTTAAAATATGTCGACAAGGTTTTTGCACGGTTTAAGTCGTATTCAAAACGCGAGTCGTTTCCTATTAACTGAATAGGAAATGACGAAATAAGCTCATCGGTATAAGGATCTTCTTCAAAAAATCGCTCATCTTTGCTGAGCATAAAACTTTTTTCTAGATCTTTACGCAAACGGTGGCCGTTATGAATGGCCGCACAGACCACCGGCGTATATTCATCAATTTTAACAATAAACGCGCCGCCTTCGACTTCAGCGTGAAAGCTCTCACCTTTAATAATTTTCGCGATACACGCCTGCTCAGACAGCGTTAGCATTTTCGATTACCTGTCTGAATTCAGTTTTACGGTTGCGTACTAGCTCTTTGGCATGCACGACACTTTCAACAAAATCAATTACTTGTGCTTGTAATTTCACGCGGTTTAATTTGTTGATACGTACAATGCCACCGGGGCTTAATACATTCACTTCAATTAGCTTGCCGCCGATAACGTCAATGCCTGTTAGATACAAGCCATCGCGAACAAGTTTAGGGCCGATGTACTTACATAGCTTTTTCTCTTGCTCAGTCAATTTATGTTTCACAACTCGGCCACCCGCATGTACGTTTGAACGCAGATCACCATTCGCAGGCACACGCTTCATAGCACCAATCGGTTCGCCGTTGAGCATCATAATGCGCACATCTCCCTCTTCCGCACCTTCAACATAATCTTGCAAAATAACGTAGTTTTCGCCTTTGCCATTTTCATCACCGCCGATATAAAAATCGAGTAACGATCTAAAGCTCTGACGTGCCGACTTTTCTATGACAATCACACCACGGCCACCAAACCCATCTAGGGGCTTTAAGATCATGCGATCGCTGTCAGACTCATCAAAAATACGCTCTAAGTATTCGCGGTTTTTTGATACGTGTGTAGCTGGAATAAACTCGCTCTCAGTATCTTGAAAAGACGCCGTGTAGATTTTGTTGTTCGCAATACGCAAACCATCTAAGTCATTCATGATGAAAGTATCGCCACGCACTGAGTCTAAGAAATTCAATGCTAAGGTATCTAGCGGCGGATTCGCACGCATGATAATGGCATCAAAACCTGCAAGCGGTAGTTGAGTGCGCTTTAGATCGGCATTTTTGTAAAAACTTACGACATTGTCAGAACACTTTGTTTTACGTGTAAATACATCACAGAATGCACTCGCCACGCTATCTCGAATAGTCAGGTTATTCACCGTTGACATAGCAACAGTATGACCGCGCTTAACACACTCATGAATTAAACGAAGCGTAGTATCTGTCTCAGGCTCAACACGATCCCAAGGGTACATAATAAAACAAATTTTCATGGCTATATGTCTTTAAGGTTTTAAGTACCAACCCGCTTAACTCACTATTTTTGAGGATTGGTATATCAGTAACAGAAATAAAATTAGCCAGTCGAAACTGGCTAATTGGCAATCAGATATAAAGATTGGGTCGTATGATTAATCAGCTAAGCTGAATTCATTCCCCATGTCTTGCACAGTACGGCCGCTGCTTCTTGAGAAGCTATGACCCACTTTGCTTTTATTAATTGCTTTTAAGTATTTTTTCCAAAGTTTGGCAGCATGTAAGGTGCTTTCACCCTCATCATTTACCTGTACTACAAATAATTGCTCTTCGTCATTTTCAGGCTGCAACGTCTCATTCGCCAGTGCACTTAACGTATGGCCGTAGCTTTCTAAAAACTCAGCCTCTTTCAACGTAAAATGACCGCTTCTTGATAACCCATGTGAAAATGTGTGGTCGCCATAAAACAGTGTTTTACCTTTACGGATCGTCGTATTCATATGTTCCCCTAAGTGGTTTGCCATATAACGGTTAAATAAAGTGAGATACAACTGATTAATCTATACCCAGCTTTTATGAACAAATTATTGCCAAGAGCAAAGAAAGCTCTTATTTGCGGAATGTATGCAAAAACCAATAAGAAGAAAAACAAAAAATATTTGTCGTGAAGATAATATTTTTTTAAATTGAGGCCATTATAAGAAGTGAGCCATGACTGATGGATATTAGAGTCTTTAAAACGTTTATCGCCGTTGCAGAAAATCGCCATTTTGGACGCGCTGCAGAAACTTTGTATATCACCCAAGCTGCTGTCAGTGCAAGAATAAAACAACTTGAAGAGTTTTATAATACGGCTCTTTTTATTCGAGAAAAAAATAATTTAAGGCTAACCCCTGCCGGAGAAGCGCTGTTATCTCATGCGCATTTGATGGTGAGCCAAATGGCACAGTCTAAGCTCTCTTTATCAATTGCCGCCATGCAGAAAAATACCTTTAGTGTTGCAGCTACGCCCAATGTTTGGGACGCTTTTTTTAGCTCTCGTATTCAAGACATGCTGGCACTCTTTGAAGACCTAGTTGTTGGTGCTGAGCTCTCTGTTCGAGAGGCGATTCAAAGAAAGTTAGAAGACCGTTCATTAGATGTGGGCTTACTCACCGATCCGATCAAAGACAGCGACTTTTGTAATGAGCTAATTGGTCATTTTGATTTGTCATTGGTTGGGAGCCGCCCTCAATTCGAGGCCAAAGTCGAAGATTATGTGTTAGTTGATTGGGGTATCACCTTTCAAAAAGAACACGCTTTGCACCATAAAGTCACCCCTAACTTTAAAACCTCTGCCGCTATGATTGCACTTGAAGTTTTACAAACTAAAGGCGGATTTGCTTACTTGCCCTACCCTCTGGTTCAAGCGCTAATTGAAAGCGGCGAGTTATTTGAAATCGAAACACCGTTACAAATTAAGCGACCAATTTACTTGGTTTATCGTAAAAACAACCCTCAGGAGCAATTAATTACTGAGTTTAAGGCATTGTTTTCTAAGCTTCAGTAGTAGAAATCTCCGCTGCGATAAATTTAAAACACTCTTGTGATAAATTTGTGAATAATTAGCCATAGTTTCGCGATAACTGTCTTGCAAACTAGATTTGTGTTTAACAAAACTATAAAGAGCAAGACATGAACAAAGCAACAAGTGCACTCATCGCAGGACTAACATTAATGGCTGGCGGTACAGCAATGGCCGCTGATGTAGAAGTAAAAATTACCAACCTCACACAAGGTATTTATTTCACCCCGCTCCTTGTCGCAGCACACAGCAGTGACGCACACCTTTACCAAATTGGCAGCAAAGCGTCTGAGCCATTACAAGCAATGGCTGAAGGCGGCGATATTTCAGGTCTTGTGGATGTGCTATCAGGCATCAATGCTAGCGCTGCAGCAAATCCAGCTGAAGGGTTATTAGCACCTACCGCATCAACTATGGCGATGGTTGAAAGTTCTGAAACTAATTCAACCCTGTCTATTGTCGCCATGATGTTACCAACCAACGATGGCTTTGTGGGCCTTGATGCTTGGCCTATTCCAACTGAAGCAGGCACATATCATATCTACCTAAATGCCTATGATGCAGGCACAGAAGCAAACAACGAACTGGTTGTTGATGGCTCTGGTGCACCTGGCTCATTGGGTATTCCAGCCTCTCCGGGTATGGCTCCTGGTACGCAAGGCAGTGGTGTAACCAATGAAGAAACCAACATGATGGTACATATTCACCGCGGAAATTTAGGTGATGACGAAGCAACAGGCGGTAAAAGCGACTTACACAACACAGTACACCGTTGGTTGAATCCAGTAGCTAAAGTGACTGTAACAGTAAAGTAAGGGGCCTAACATGAAAGCACTCAAATTATGTGTGCCTGTATTTGCAGGCCTATTACTCGCAGGTTGTGGTGATGACGACAATGATGTGATGCTAGAAACACCTATGCCTACGCCGCCAGCAGCAGAAGAAATTATGCTAAAAGTGACAGCGGTGAACCTCACTAACGGACAGCCACTTTCGCCAATTGGTATTGCACTACATAAAGAAGGACAATTTTGGCAAATCGGTGAGGCGGCCAGCGCCGAATTAGAAACCTTAGCTGAAGGCGGGGATAATTCAGGGCTACTCGGATTAGATGTGGTTATGATGTCAAGCTCAGCAGATGCCCCACTTGCGCCAGGTTCAAGCCAAGAGTTAATGCTCACTACCGAAAGTCTTGAAGACTATAAATTGTCTGTAATCACCATGATGGTGAATACAAATGATGGGTTTACCGGTCTTAATGCTATGGACGTATCAAACCTAGCAGAAGGCGACAGTATTTCAATGCGTACCCATGCGTATGATGCAGGTACCGAAGCAAATACTGAAGCACAAGGGACTATTCCTGGTCCTGCCGATGGCGGAGAAGGCTTCAATAGTGCCCGAGAAGCCATGGATAAGGTCGCGATGCATCCTGGCGTTGTCGGTAATGATGACGGGCTCTCTAGCTCAGTGCTAGATAGCACACATAAATTCGATAACCCACTAATGATGGTCACAATAACAAGAATGAAATAAGCCCTACATGCCCATTACACGGCGTGTAATGGGCATTGCAAAGTAAATAACAGCCTATTAAAGGCATGATTTACTTTAAGAGGGTTGAGATATGCAGCATAAAGTATTGGTCGTTGAAGACGATCTCGATATTGCAGGGTTAGTTCAAGTGCATTTAAAAGAATTGGCACTGGATGTTGAACACGTAAGCGATGGGGAAAGCGCCATGGCAAAATTAATGCAAGACCATTTCGACATAGTGCTACTCGATATTATGTTGCCTGGCATGGACGGTCTTAGTGTTTGCCGAGAGATCAAATCTCTATTTCCTCATATCAGCGTGGTATTACTGACCTCTAAAAGTAGTGAGATGGACAGAGTAATTGGCCTAGAGATTGGTGCCGATGACTATATTTGCAAACCATTTAGCTATCGAGAATTCCAAGCAAGGATCAAAGCACAGATCCGCCATATTAAATTGCTCAAAATGCAGCAACAGCCAACCGATACAATCGCAACAGCGCCAACTGCCTTGATGTTAGGCGCGCTGCAAATCGATACCGGAGGCCATGAAGTCTTTATCAACGATCAACTTATTGACCTCACAGCAACCGAATTTGATTTGATCCACTTCTTTGCCAAACACCCTAATCAAGTATTTTCACGTGCCCAATTACTCGAATCAGTTTGGGGTTATGACCACTCAGGTTACGAACATACCGTTAACTCACACATAAACCGTCTACGCAGTAAGTTAGGTAACTTATGCCAACAAGACATCATAGAAACAGTGTGGGGGGTGGGTTACAAACTTAACGCCAAATCATTGCAACAGGCATCATTATGATCCAATCTCTTTATCAGCGCCTAAGTCTGACCATTTCAACGGTGCTTTTCATCATACTCATTTCGTTTGTGACTTGGACGCAGTGTGTGTCTGAAGTGTCTCGATCTCAAGCTGAGCAAAAACTTCATTTAGGCCTTGCAGAACACCTAGCCAATGACAACCCCTTGCTAAAACAAGGCGTTTACGACTATAAGGCCCTTGAAAGCCTATTTCATACCTTGATGGTACTGGGCCCATCTTTTGAGTTTTACTTTGTCGATCCTAGCGGCAAATTAGTCACCTACTCCGCTAAACCTGGTGATGTTAAGAAGCAAAGTGTCGATTTACGCCCTTTGATGCAGCTCATAGAAGAGCCACACAACTTACCGATTTTTGGCGATGATCCGCGCAGTTTTGATCAACAAAAAATCTTCTCTGTTGCACCAGTTTATAACAACGACACGCTTCAGGGGTATTTATATGTAATTATCGGCTCTTCAGCATATGACTCTATTTTTACCCAGATCAGTAGTTCAGATCATTTATTTCAACATTCTGCTGGTTTGTTGATCTTAGTGATCATTTTAATGTTCGTAGCTGTGCTGCTCTTTCGCTATATCACCTCGCCCCTCAAGCAACTTGGCGACTTTATTCACAAAGCTGAAGACGCGAAATTTGATTTAACTGAGTTGACTATGCCACAGTGGTCAAACTCTGATAACGAAGTCCACCAGCTTGGCAATGGTGTTAATCAAATGCTGGTGACCATTAATCAACAGATGGCACAGCTCACAGAACTCGACTCACAACGCCGTCAATTATTAGCCCACCTCTCTCATGATTTGCGTACTCCGCTTGCTTCATTACAAGGGTACTTAGAGTTAATTGAAAAACAGCATGCTAAGCCTGAGCAACAAATACATTACCTTCAAGTTGCGCTTAAGAATTGCACCCAATTGAAAAGCTTGATCGACCAAATATTCGAGCTTGCACACCTTGAATCAGGTCATGCAAATGTACAATTTGAAGTATTTAATTTAGGTGAATTGATTTATGACATTTTAGCAAAGTTCGCACTAAAAACTGAGCAAGCCAACATTACTTTAACTGTGCAACCCAAAACCTTTGATGCCCAAGTTTACTCTGACATCGCCAAATTAGAGCGGGTGCTAACGAACTTGATTGATAACGCCATTCGACATACACCGTCGGGAGGAAATATCACCATTGAAGTCAGCGAACACAATAAACAATATGCCTTGGCCGTGCGAGATACCGGACTGGGTATCAATGCCAAAGAGCTGCCTTATATTTTTGAAGCCCGCTACAAGGCAAGCAACAGTCAAGGCTGTAAAAAGACCCATGCGGGTCTAGGGCTGGCGATAACCTCCCGCCTTATTCGTTTGTTAAAATCAGAGATCAAGGTTGATAGCGAATTAGGTAAAGGCACCGAGTTTTCTTTTGCGGTGCGTAAAGCCACAGATGCACTTCATTAACCTGAACCTGGATTAATTTAATTAAACAACTTCCTTAGCTCGCTGGGCGTCATGCCCGTCCAGCGTTTAAAGTTGCGGCGAAAGTTTGTCACATCTGCATAATCAAGCTGTTGCGCAACCTGTTCATTTGAACAACCCCGCTCACTTATATGGATCACCGCTTGCTGCTTTTGTAGCTGATCTTTCAATACTTGCAAACTGGTATTGTGGGCTTTTAACTTCCTTTTTAAAGTCGCTATACTCACACCTAAACTCTCACTGAGCTCGGTTGCAGATTGCTTGGGGTTCAGAGCGAGTAATGAACAAACATACTGTAAAAACCCAACATTCTTTTCTGTATATTTTGATTGCTGAAGATAGAAACCACGCATAGAAGTTAACGCTAAAGTTTGTGGCCGATACATGTAAGTAGTGGGCACACTCACCATAAAACAAGGCTGTGAAAAATGATATTGCAGCTGCAGATGCGATTGATATTGTTCCACATGTTCAGGTTGCGCATAGGGCAGTTTGACTGTCAAATGCGACACCATGTCAAAGCGCCATCGGCATAGCTGGTCAATCACCGCTATTAGAAATTCGGCCATAAACTCCATGCAAGGTGCTGACAACTGAGCTATCGCGGGGTTCACGACAAAATGGCACGCATTTGCGCTACGATAACTTTGAAAGAACATCAATGGCCAAATTTGCGCTTGCCTAACTTGTAAGACTCGGCTCATATCTAACAAATTCCGGCTATTAAGTAGTGCCTGAAAGGCCGCTTCAGGCTGGCTAAATAGCCAATGTCTCGCCACTAAAAAGCTCACGCCATCTTGACTTAGGAGCGTTTGAGCATTGTCAAAAATTTGCGCCACCTGCTTAAAACTCACTCGCTTGTTTGGCTGATGTAAGTCTTCATTAAACAGACGACTGCCTTTGAGTAACTTATGACTACTCACACCTCTTTGTTCAGCCATCTCAATTAAAGGCAGTAATAATGGCTGCATTGCCAAAATAGGGCTGTCACTTTCAAATACCTGCCTCATGCCGCCACCGCTTTGAGTTCATTTAAGCTTTGGCTTAAACGTTGTAACAAGGTGCTGTGATCGTCATCTTTGCGCCCTGCCATACATTGCCATTGCACACCTTCAAAACCCAGTGCGCTATTGTGATTATCATACGGCGTATGACTGGCCACCATTTGCGCCACCTGTTCAATCACGGCATGTGCTTCCACTAAATCAGTATCAGGTAACAACACAATAAACCTATCAGAGGCATAACGGCAGGCCAAATCGGACTCCCGCAAGTTAAGCGTGATGATCTGACCAATATCTGAGAGCAAACTATTGCTTCGCACGCCCCCATATTTACGATTAAATTCACTGAACCCTTTAATATCAAGTAAAGCCATACAAAATCCAGTTCCACTCTCACGGTAAGCGTGTAACTCGCGCGCTACCTGTTTTTTCATATAATCAGCGCGGTACAAACCAGTAATAAAGTCCGTTAAGCCATGCTCACGATAAAAGCGTTCTTTCTTTTGCAGTAGATGATTTAAGACCTGCTGTTCGTGATACCAAAAATACATTGCTAAGCTCATCAGCCCCATTCCTAAAGTCGCAGGAAGCGCTTCTAAACTCGTTAGCCAGTCATATTCAAGATCAAAGCGATAAAATTCATCTAAGAAGTCGAGCAACAAAGAAATATGTAAAGCACTCAAGCCAAGAAACAATAAGTTCGTTACCTTGCCTTTAGGCCGAGTGAGCAAGGTCGCCAGTAACCAAATCAAGGTCATCACCGCGATACCACCCTCACCAAAGCAGTCAATCCAATCTATCTCGCTGGCAGGCTTGGCACTACCAAAAAGGCTCACCATGCATATTGCTGCGGCAATAAACACTCCTAGCAATAGTAATAGTCGCGTGTGAAGTTTTAAAAATGAATCGGTCATAACAGCAAATAAGCGCTTAAAAGTATCACCATGCTACAAAGCTGGCAGGTTTTATCGTAGGGTCACTTTAGCTCATCAAAGGTGATGCGATTATGACAACTCGGCACTTTTCCCCATGTTTTATGGCACTTAAAACAATCATACCAAGATTGTAGGGGGTCATATTGGCTCAATAAGGCAAAAAATACCGACGAAAAACCTCGTTTTAAGCGAATTTTGACTGCTTTGCTTTTGTACTGACATATTTCTTTAATCTGAGTTCTCTACTTTTGCCGTCGTTATCAATAAACCCAAATACTCCTGTGCAAACTGAGAAGAGAAAGATGAAAACACATAAACCGTCTAGATTTACTCGTTCTAAAATCGCATTAGCTACCACTTGTGCATTAATAAGTTCACATGCTTTTGCCAATACCCTTGAAGGTCGTATTACCGATACCAATAATTCGGTGTACTTTGAAGGAGCCAAGATAAGCATAAAAGAATTAAACCGTACCATCAGCTCTGAACGCGATGGTCGATTTCGCTTAACAAACCTGCCTGCTGGTCAATATACCTTGGTCGTGGATTATCTAGGCGCGAAAAGTGTCGAACGTCAAATCATCATCAAAGAGAATGAAGTACTCACTCAACGTATTGCTCTTAAGAACCAAGACGCCTACATCGAAGATGTCATTGTGGTGGGTCAACGCGCAGGACAAGCTGGCGCGCTTAATCGCCAGAAAAATGCCATGGGCGTAAAGTCTATTGTTAGCAGCGACTCAATAGGTCAGCTTCCTGACCAAAATGCGGCTGAAGCGTTACAGCGTTTACCCGGTATGTTTATTCAACGCGACCAAGGCGAAGGCCGATTTGTTGGCATTCGTGGTATCGACCCCAGTTTGAATAATGTCACCATCAATGGCGCAAATGTGCCCTCACCAGAATCTGGTGTTCGTAGTGTCGCCATGGATGTGATCCCAAGCGAGCTGGTGCAAAGCCTTGAAGTCAGTAAAACCGTTACCCCAGATATGGATGCCAGTGCCATCGGTGGCAGCATCGAAGTCAAAAGCTTAAGTGCCTTTGACCGTGAAGGTCAAAGCTACAGCGTGAGTGCACAAGCCACTTACAACGAACAAGTTGAAGCCACCAGCCCTAAGCTCTCTGCCAGCTTTACCGACGTTTATACCCTTAACAAACAGTTTGATCTGGGTATAGCCACAGCCCTATCTTGGTCTGAACGAGAATTTGGCTCGCACAATATGGAGACCGATGGTGGCTGGCAAATGCTCGAGCTTGAAACCGACAATGGTGAAGAAGTAGAACTATTTGGTGCTGAAGAAATTGAACAACGTCACTATAAGATTAAACGAGAACGACTAGGTGCAGCCCTAAACCTTGATTTGCACAGCAATGATTTCAGCAAATACTACCTGCGCACACTGTATAGCGAGTTCTCAGATGATGAGTTCCGTCTGCGCAATGAGTATAAGTTTGATAAAGGTGAATTAGTCTCAGGTCAATTTAACGATTCAAGCGCACAATTTAGTGGCGCAGAAATGGATCGTGACACCAAAGACAGATATGAGTCGCAAACTATTTTGTCATTAGTCACGGGGGCCGAACACCAACTCAGCGATTGGTTTGTGGAGTATAGCATCGGGTATTCCAAGTCTTCTGAAGAAGAGCCCAATCGCATTGATGCTGATTTTGCGGGAGAAGACTTTACACTCGGCTACAGCCACTTAGGCCATGCGCCTGCCCTGACACAATCAGCCAATGCCCACCAGCTCGAAAACTTCGAATTAGATGAGTTAGTTTGGGAAAACAACAATACCGAAGATGAAAGCCTGAGTTTAAAGCTAGATCTAAGCAAAGACTTTACCTTAGCTGGCTACAACACCCAGCTCAAATTTGGGGCGAAATATGCGCAACGTGAGAAATTCAATGATGTGAGCTCGACAGTGTTCGATGGTGGCTTTAATGATGCCACAGCTGCGCAATTTGCTGCGCCATCGCCCGATTGGTCACTCAGTGCTTTTGGCCCGGGTTTATCTCGTTCTGAGATTGCACGATTTGTCGCAACCAACCGTGCTGAGTTTGACGTTAATCAATTAGATTCTGATATCGAAACAAAAGGCAAAAGCTTTACCAGCAACGAAGATATTTTTGCCGCTTACGCCATGTTCACTATCGATATGGGTGCTTGGCAGGTGATCACCGGCCTGCGCTATGAAGCGACTGATTACAGCACATCAGGTAACAAAGTAGAGCTAATTAAAGACGAAGTAAACGATGATGAGCTTGTTGAGATTAACCCTTGGGCAGTTGATAAAGACTACAGTCATTTATTACCGAATTTAACTGTTCGCTACGATATTAATGACAAACTCGTGACGCGATTTGCGTACACCAGCACCCTAGCTAGACCGGGCTTCTCAGATTCTGCGGCATTTCAAATCATTGAATCAGAAACCACCGAAGAAGATGGTCAGATTGAAACCGAGCGTAAGGCTGAAGTCGGTAATCCGCATTTAGACCCATATGAATCGACGAACCTTGACTGGTCTATTGAATACTACCCGGGTCATATTGGCGTAATTTCAGCTGGCGTATTCTACAAAGACATAGATAACTTTATCACCACTGAAGAAGTGCAAGATAACGGACAGTGGGATGGCTTTAAAGAAGTGATGCAAGCAGTCAATGGGGGGGATGCCAGTCTCTCAGGCGTTGAGCTTGCTTATACAAAGAACTTCAAAAATGGCCTGATGTTGTCAGCAAACGGGACTTTTATTGATGCCGACGATAAGCTACCAAACCAGTCTGACACCGTTGCGAATTTAATGTTCGGCTATGAAAGCGACCATTTTAGTACGCGTTTAAGCGCAAGCTATAAAAGCAAAAGCTTCTCTCATGAAGATAACGATGCCCGCGTGATGCAAGACGCACACACTCAGTTAGATTTCAGCGCCAAGTACTATTTTAATGACCAAACGCAGATCTACTTCAATGCAGTCAACCTAACTGATGAGCCTTACTACCTTTACCACGGTCAGAGTCAATATAACTATCAATACGAAACCTATGGTCGCTCGTTTGAGCTGGGCTTCACATTGACCTCTTTTTAAATTTTAACTTTATGGAGCCGCAAGTAAAAAGCTTGCGGCAGCAGTATGAAAAAGTCTCAGTTAACCTCACTCATCACAGCCACTTTGCTTACGGTCGGTTGTAGCTCAGTCGCGTTACACGCTCAAGACACACAGCAAAATATCGCCTTTTTAGCCTTTGGAGATGGCGGCTACCATGTCGATTACCCAAAACAAAAGCACATTGATAAACCGAAAACAAAAGAGGAGTTTATCGCCGCAGAAAAAGCCGACTGGCTTGCTGAGCACCGCCCGATTGACGAATTTGGCCATGCACCTATTTATATTTATCCCGGTACAAATATAGCCACAGAGCAAGGCGGTGCGTTACCTGTCGGCAAAGCCATGGCTGAATTTTGTAAGACCGCAGAGTGTCAGTTTGGCATTCAGTTGGGCGACAACATTTATCCCGACGGCGCCGATGCCAAAGATGGTAAAGACGATCAACAACGTATGAACGATCTGATCAAAGCACCATTACAGCCTCTATTTGATCAAAAACCAGATCTTGTAGTTTACTCTGCGCTCGGTAATCACGATTGGAAAACCTCTCGTAAAGGCGTTGCATTGCAAACTGAATGGATGAAAACACAGCCTAACTTTTACATGGCTGAGCGCGGCTATTACAGCTATAAAAAAGGCTCGCCTGGTAATGATGTGGAGTTTTTTGTACTCGACACCAATATGTTGCTGTCGGGCCAACACTTCTATGAAGTGCCACTGCTGCCTGATGGTTCAGAGCAAGGACTCGCCTCAGCTTTGGCATCCGGTGCTGCCAGCGTGGAAGATATTGAAAAACATGAAGAGCCTGTAAATGGAGAAGATCACAAGCAACTTGCTTGGCTTGCCAAAGGCTTAAAAAACTCAACAGCTAAATGGAAAATTGTCTATGGCCACCATATTTTATGGTCAATCGGCGGCACCAAATACGATGAAGGCCATGTCTTGCGACGTTTAATTTTGCCAGAGTTGTGCCAGTACGCAGATGCTTACATTGCAGGTCATGAGCACGACTTAGAGCTACTGACCGATGACTGCTCACGCGTACTGCCGGATAATAGTACACCCAAGCTACCACTTATTATCAGTGGTGCTGCGTCGAAAATGCGCGGTACACATACCCCCTTTGCTGAACAACAAGAAAAACGCTACCCAGAATATGACTTAGTGTGGTCGAAGAGTTTTACCTGGGGCTTTGCCCATATCGAGCTAGATAATCATACGGATGAACTGAAAGTTCAATTTTACTCAACGCCCATTGATGGCAGTGGCAAACCAGTAAAAGAGCAAGGTTTTAGCTTCAAGCATCGAAGTGACTAACCCTTTATTTAAGTAATAAGCGCACACAAAAAAGCCAGTGTAAACACTGGCTTTTCATTTAAATTACGAGAGATAATTACTGCTGTATACGACGTATACTTAAGTTATCACCACCATTACTACTCACTTGCTGAACTAGGCTAACGCCTGCAACATCCAGAACATGGAGCGTTTCCATGGTATGCGCTGTTTCTGAGTCTTTAGATGTCTCCTCAGCTAACACATAGAAATGTTCACCAATTTGACCACCGTTATGATCTATATCCGCACTGAATAGGCTATAAGCTTTGCTGCCAGATTGCGTTTCAAGTGACCCCGTCGAGCCTGTGCCTGGCATAATTGCAATGTACGACACTACTTCTGTAGTATGCCCTTCGTTAAGTGTATCTTGCTCGAAAAATGCAGCTTTAAAGCCGGTATTTGAGATGTCTTTCACACGGGTTGCAATGGTATGGCCGCCTTCATAAGTTTGCACTTGTAAGAATACATAGGGGTTATTGGCAAAACTTTCTGCAAAGTTAATATCTTTAAACGTTTTAGTACCATCTAATTCGAAACTCCCCACTTCAAATACAGTACCATCAGTCATCGTATAACGACCTTGTTCAAGAGCCATGTAGTCAAATGATTCTTTCCAAGGATGTACTTGATCTAAGTAATTCCACTCCTTAAAAGCAACGTCAAACGAATTTGGCGCGACATTCCTCACACGGTTCACCCCACCGTGACCACCATTAAATGTGGGAGCTGAGGTAAATACAGCTGGGGCATAAAAGTTGGTATCACCGAAGCTATAGTTACGCCAATTATGATCCAAATCTTTAAAAATACTATTTGAGATCAGTGTGATTTTGTTATCTAACGCACAAGGGTCTTGGCTATAACACGCCACTGCACTGTTGGTATTGGTAGCTAAATCATTGATACGAAGCGGTAATGTCGCAACTAAGCAAGTACCACCAGTGTGAGGGTTAAGCTTATAAAGCTTAGATTGGTTCTTATGACCATGATCATTAATGACAGTACGACTGATCATCATATCGCCATTTTGCGCCAAAGTAGCACCAGTCACAGCGATAAGGTTATGATCTGACAACTTACTCATGCTGTAATTTTCTGGGTCTGTACGGTCTATCAAATAAACCGAACTAGAAGTCACTAAGTGCAGATCACCATCTTTAAACACTAAATCGCCACGATATTGGCCATCGGCGTTATCAAAATGCATTAGCGCAGTTGCGCTGCCATCTAATTTATTGATGCTATACAATTTGTCATAACTATTGGCTATGAGCTGATCATTTTCAGCATCATACGCCATACCAATCACAGATTTTGTTGTACCATTTATTCTGTGGTGTGTTTTAGTTGCAAAGTCATAATAAGCAAGTCTGCTATATTTAAATCGATCGCCCTGAACCGGAATTTGCGCAAGTACTTCTTCTGGAGCGTCAAGCTCACTCAAATCCACTTTATATTCAAAAGGGATTGGTGAAGACGCATAGTACATACGGTTTAATGTTGAATCATACGCCATAGCGGCTGAGCTAAATTCGGCCATTGAAAGCGCTTTAGCTGTTTTATCTTGCTCTTGCAGGCTAAATAAAACACCTGGAGCACCGCGACCAGAGTTAATAGAAAATAGTTCACCTTCACAGCTATTAGCTTCAACTTGAGTAGCCAGTGTTGTTGCTGAGAACGCAAAAATAGAAAGAAAAGTGTGTGGCATCTTTAGCATAATTAGAACCCTAATTCATATCCTAATAAAAAATGACACAAAGAAATGACACATGTGTTCCGATTTATGTGGGCCTTAATCCGTAAAGGTAGATGCTTCCATTATAACTTTGTAACCTTGTTAGAATATGCCAACATCACTGACCAGATGCAAATATTTTATTAATGTAAATAATTAAGTGGTCGTATTCAGAGGTTAAACGGTTTTTAACTTCTCTCTTCATTCACCGATATCATGATATTGCAATAACTCAGGTTGCGCTAAAACAGCAGCTTTGATGGCTTTATCTAATCGCTGAAGAAGTGTTTTCGGCACACTCTTATTACATGCATACCCAAGCTTTGATTCTAGTAAAGGGAGTAACAAACGATAATTCTGTGGGTCTATTTTTGCGCGCTTAAATTGGTAACGCGCAATCGCATCACCATATGCAATCAAATCAACCCGCTTGTAATCAACCATTCTTACTAGCTCAAGGCCTGTTTTCAAATAAACAAATTGAGATTCAGGGATCCCAAAATCCAATAAAGACTGATGACCAATATCGTTTTTAACAACACCAAAAGTTAATGTTTTATCTCGTTTTAACTGCTCAATCGAGATGCCACTATTTTTATGTGCAATCACAGCAACCGTGTTGGGTATCACCAAACCTACAAAATTAAATAACTTTGCTCGAGATTCTGTATAAGTCATCGAAAATACACAGCTGTTTTCTTGTTGCTGTACCGCCTTATAAGCACGCGGCCATGGGGTTAGCATGATATTTGACGCATTCATATGCCAATCAAGGTTTTGATACGCAGTGCGGAGCACATTAAAAGCTAGACCATGTAACTGACCTTGGCTTTGATAATTGAAAGGTGGGTAATCTTCAGTATACCACTGAATATTTGGCGAAGATAATTGTAGGCTTGTAGACAGTATGAGTGCATTGAGCAACAGACCTGACATACACCTTTCTCTATAAATTTAACAATAAGAAAAGTATAGGGCATACTTCTGAATAAAGTATATATCGGCCAAACTAGATGGCATTTTTATTTATTAATCTTTAGCTATCGTAGTAAAAAACCAACAATACTAAGAACTAGATTGATAGAAATAAAAATAAAAGGAAAGAGTTGTTGGAATAAATATAGAAGCCCAACCGTAAACATTTAAAATTTAAACATTTACGGTTGGGTGTGAGTCAGCCTGTAAGCCGGGTTCTGTCCCTCTTGCGAGGTGATAATCATTCGTCTAGGTCTAGCATTGCTACTAGGCTCAAGCAACCTACCCGGTTCCGATGTGGGCCACACCATAAGGAACCCTATTTGGTCTTGCTCCGGGTGGAGTTTACCTTGCAACCAACTGTTACCAGTGGCCCGGTGCGCTCTTACCGCACCCTTTCACCCTTACCAACCGAAGTTGGCGGTCTCCTCTCTGCTGCACTTGTCGTAGGCTCACGCCTCCCAGCCGTTAGCTGGCACCCTGCCCTGTGGAGCCCGGACTTTCCTCCCCCTGATCATTTTCGTCACAGGCAGCGATTATCCGGCTGACTCAGGCGGGCGATTATACGCAAGATGCAGTAAAATCACACGCTTTTTTGCGGTTAATCTTCTTTATCAGCAATTACTGCTTTATATAGCGCATTTTTCTTCAGACCAAAGTACTCAGCAACCACACCACAGGCTTTTTTCAGTGGCATTTCAGGCTCCAGTAAACTCAGCATTTTACGTGCATCGGCTGGTATTTCGTCTTGTTGTTTGGCCTTGCCAGGTAGCATTAACACGAGCTCGCCACGCTGCTTCTCTGGTTCATTGGTCAAATACTCAATTAACTCACCCACCGAGCCACTAAAGAAAGTTTCATATGTTTTAGTCAGTTCTTTCGCAAACACCACATGTTGCTCTGCACCTAACGCAGTTTGCAGGTCTTCAAGACTAGCCATGATGCGGTGAGTGCTTTCATACATGATGCTGGTAATACCACTTTCAAATGCATCGACAAAGAATTGCTGACGGGCTTGGCTTTTCGCCGGTGTAAAACCAATAAACTGGAATCTATCTGTCGGTAAGCCCGAACAGCACAATGCTGTGATCGCTGCACATGCACCAGGTACAGGCGTAACATCAGCTCCCTCGTTACGACATAAATTCACAACCGCATAACCGGGGTCGCTAATAAGCGGTGTGCCCGCGTCTGACACTAGTGCAATATCAAGCCCTTCGTTTAGCCAATCTAAAATCTGCTGTGCTTTTTGTTTTTCGTTATGATCATGCAGCGCAAAAGTTTTTGCTTTGATATTGAAATGACTCAATAGCTTACCCGTATGACGGGTATCTTCAGCGGCAATTAAGTCAACCTCTGCTAAAGTTGTTAAAGCACGCTCACTGATATCGGCCAAGTTGCCGATCGGCGTTGCGACCACGTAAAGGGTACCAATTTTGTCTGTATTCTGTGCTTTTGTCATTGAGCTCTCCAGTTTCAGTCAGTAAGATATCCCTTTGAGGAATGTTTATCGTTAGGAAGTTGCGGTGCGACTGAAAGTAATTTGTCTTGTAATAGGTGTATTGTCGGGTTTATCGGCGTGTAGTACAACCGAAAAATCACCAGCTCAACCCCGTGCTGTGCAGAATCAGCCGCAAACTCAAGCACCTGAACTCCTCAATGCAGAAGGACTACTGAACAAAGCTCGAGCCAAGCAAGGAGCTTCTCGTATTCAGTTACTTTATAGTGCCCGAGAAAATGCCATAAAAGAGCAAAACTGGCCTATTTTAGAACAAGCCTGCCTCGCATTAGAACGAAACGAAACTGTCGATTATGTACAAAATAAACTTTATATCGCACTAGCAAGAACAGAGCTCAATAATTACAGCACAGCACTCAACATTCTTAAAACTTTAAAAGAACGACTGTCTCTACCTGAGCATAAAGCGTGGCATCAGTATCTAATGGGCCGTATTTATGCTTCTCAAGGTATGCCTAAAAAAGCGCTTACCTATTATTTTAAAGCGGCCGATTTAAGCTTCACTGATAAAGTAGAAGTGGCAAATTTAAATGATGAAATCTGGCAAGCACTGCAACAGCTTTCATCTTATGCGCTAGAGCGCTTCGACCGAGGTACAGTGGTCCAAAGGGGCTGGGTAAAATTAGCAAAATACCAACAAATTTATATCGGTTCTGGTATACAACTTCATCAAGCGCTTAATAATTGGCAGCGTCGCTTTGTTAATCACCCAGCAACTTACATCTTGCCCAAGAAAGTTCAAAACGCGGTAAATCTTGCCCCCTATCAGGCAAAACGTATCGCTGTACTACTACCCCAAAGTGGCAGTAGCAAACGGCTGGGCAGCGCCCTAAAAAATGGGTTCTTAGCAGCAATGGATCACAGTGAGATTACAGAAATCACTTTTATTGACGAGCAACTCAGTGCTGAAGACATAGACAGGCAACTCGCCTCTCAACAATTTGACTTCATCATTGGTCCGTTACTTAAAGACAACATCGAAAAAGTGAGTAACAGCAGCGCCATCCAAAGCACACCAACACTTCATTTAAATACTTCAGAAACCCCTAGCTTAGCAGGTGAACAATACTTTTTTGCCCTAAATCCTGAGCATGAAGTCGAACAAGCTATGGTGCATTTCTTATCGCAGAAATTTCAAAAGCCTATGTTATTGGCACCAGATACACTATCAGGCTTAAGACTCGTAAATCATTTCAAAAATGAATGGCAAAACTATAGTCTGATTGAACCAGAAGTAGGTCTATATACTGATAGCAAAGATATGGCGAAAGTCGTAGCTAACTTACTTGAGGTAGACGCTTCTAAAGAGCGGATCAAAGCTGTAAAAAGCCTATTCAGAAAAGAGGTAGAGAGTGAAACGCGTTCTCGCATGGATATTGATGTCATCTACATTCTGGGCGATGCCATCGAAACACGTTTATTGAAGCCTTATCTTGACGTCAATGTCAGTACTTTTGCCAAACGCATTCCTCTATACGCAAGCTCAAGAAGCTACTCTAAGCGTATGGATCACACTGACAAAGGCGACCTTGAAGGCTTATTCTTTACTGAGCAGCCTTGGATGCTAAACAAATCAGTTGATAAGTTTAATCTCAGAGCACAATACGATGCACTCTGGCCTGAACAAGCAGATATAGAGCAGCGCTTATTTGCCATGGCCTTTGACGCCGTTCACCTTATCCCTGAACTAAAACAATTAGCTAAGATCCCTGGTAAAGCTTACTCTGGCCTAACAGGTAAACTCAGCATTAAAAATAATAATACCGTTGAAAGGCGATTAAACTGGGCACAATACAAACAAAAACAAATTCAACTGGTGCAACTTGAAGAACAAAAACCAACACCGCTGTTTATGCAAAATCATAATCGCTTCCAAGAAAGCTTAAGGGATTAATTCAATATTAAATAAGGGATTGTATGCTAAAAGGATTGTTTGCCAATACGCGTGCCAAAGGCATGCACTACGAGCAACTAGCAGAGCAATATTTACAGGCGCGAGGGTTAAGAGCCGTTGCTCGTAATTATAATTGCAAATATGGTGAGATAGACCTCATCATGGAAGATCAAAGCACCCTAGTTTTTATTGAAGTCAAATATAGAAAAAGCCAAAGCTACGGTGGCGCTATTGCAGCTTTAAGCCGGTCTAAGCTTCAAAAGCTGCAGAGAAGTATTTATCATTACTTAGAGTGCAAAAAGCTAAAGAATTTACCTATACGAATAGACTTTATTGCTATCGAAGGGGTTAGTTCAGATAATATAAAGTGGATTAAAAACATATATTAATTATGCAAGAATCAATAAAAACAATTTTTACTGAGAGTATTCAAGCACAAATCGCTGCAGGTGAAGTCCTTCCTGATGTTCTTGAAGCTGCAGCCATGACAATCGTGCAAGGTTTAATTAATGGCAATAAAGTAATCTGCTGCGGTGAGTCTAGCTGTAATATGCTTGCTGAGCACTTTGCTGGTCTGCTTATAAACCACTATGAGACAGAGCGACCTTGCCTTCCTGCTATCGCTTTATCACAAAATCATATTCACTTAGACATGCACAATACGGAGCATGATAGCGACAAGTTTTCGCGTCAAGTTCGTGCCTTTGCACAACAGGGCGATCTACTAGTTGTCTTTGCTATTGATGGCAATGAAAAAAATATTATTTCTGCAGTAGAAGCAGCGCTTACCAAAGACATGAAAGTCATTGCGCTAGTAGGTGATGAAGGAGGCGAGTTAATTGGCCTACTCGGCCCCAATGATGTTGAAATATTGACGCCAAGTAAGCGCCCCAGTCGTATTATTGAGTCACACTTATTCAATGTGCACTGTCTTAGTCAATTAATTGATAACACCTTGTTCCCTCAGGATGATCAGTAATGCCATTTAAACACCTAGCAATTATAACCATTCTTACACTCCTTCAAGGCTGTGCTGCTGCCGTTGTAGCTGGTACAGCGGGTGCTGTATCTGCAGCTAATGATAGGCGCACTATAGGCTCGCAAATAGACGATAACAACATTGAAATTAAAGCTACCTTAGCGCTTAAAAGGGTACCGAACCTAAGCGAGCAAGCTAATATCAGTGTCGTCAGTGTCAATGGCACCATTTTACTTGTTGGCCAAGTACCTTCTAATAATCTAATGTCACAAGCTGCACAAGCTGTCAGGAATGCCGTTACCGTCAAGAATATCCATAACCAATTGCGCATTGGTACACGCATTGGCATCGCCACACAAACCCACGACACCTGGCTAACTTCAAAAGTAAAAACCAAACTACTCACAGCAGAGACCATCACAGGTAATAACATCAAAGTGGTCACAGAAAACAGCGAAGTCTTCTTAATGGGCTTAGTATCAGAAGAAGAAGCTGATATGGCGGTTGAAATCGCTCGTCATGTCAACGGTGTAAAAAGAGTCATCAAAGCTTTTGAATATTTATAGTGCAAAAGGTTACCGACTGCGAACGAAGTGAGTACGGTTCTTTTGCGCAAGGTGAACTGATTTCGTGATGAAGTCACGCTAATCACCTCCGATTGTGAGTTTACGTGCAAAGGGTTAATGATAAGTACGTAGCACTTCATTTCCTTTGCGCAAGAATGGTGTAAAAGGTTACCGACTGCGAACGAAGTGAGTACGGTTCTTTTACGCAAGGTGAATTGATTTCGTGATGAAGTCACGCTAAACACCTTAACATGTGTCCCTAATGTATGATTCAGAACTTTGTAATCAGCATATATCTACCTTCTACAGCTCCATTAGCTCACTCCCTCACTACTCCAGACCTCAACATTTTTTTGAATGGTTCATTTCACCTTGCGCAAACAGCGCGTGCTTCGCACGCTAGTTTGCACCGCAATAAAAAACCCGCCGAAGCGGGTTTTTTAAAATACAAATAAGTGCTTTAAAGCACTTATTTCACAACGCGAAGATGCGCGCCTTTTTTCTTTTCAGGCTCTTTAGGCTTCTCTTCAGTGGCTTCAATAACTTCTTCAGATTCAACCTGCGGCTCTTCTTCATACTCAGGAAAAGTTTCTTGAGTAAAAACGGTACCTTCACCGTTCTCACGCGCATATATTGCCAGTACAGCGCCCATAGGCACATACACCTGAATAGGCTGACCAGAAAAGCGGGCATTAAAGCTTAGCTGCTGGTTATCCATATCAAAGTGGGTCACTGCACTAGGACTAATGTTTAAAACAATTTGACCATCTTGTACAAACTGCGTTGGTACTTGAACAGCTGGATATTCAGCGTTCACGACCAAGTGCGGCGTGCATTCATTATCGACAATCCAATCGTAAAACGCTCTGAGCAAATATGGGCGATTTGGCGTCATTATGCTCTAATCTCGCGCTCAGCTTCTGTTAAAGAAGCTTGGAATGAATCACGCTCAAATAAACGAAGCATGTATTCTTTAAGCTCTTTTGCACCTGCACCATTAAGGTCGATACCCATTTCAGGTAGACGCCATAATAGTGGTGCTAGATAACAATCTACTAGGCTGAACTCTTCACTCATGAAGTAAGGAGCTTCAGTAAAGATTGGCGCAATTGCAAGAAGGGCTTCAGTTAACTCTTTACGAGCCTGATCTGCATCGCTGCCACCTTGCTTGATTTTAGCTGCTAATGTATACCAATCAGTTTCGATACGGTGCATCATTAGACGGCTACGACCACGCATTACTGGGTATACAGGCATTAATGGTGGGTGCGGGAAACGCTCATCTAAATATTCCATGATGATGTTCGCTTCATATAAACCAAGCTCACGGTCGATCAATGTCGGTACTGTGCCATATGGGTTTATTTCGTGAAGCGCTTCAGGCAGGTTATCTTTTTCTGCTAAGTGAATATCTACACTCACACCTTTTTCGGCTAAAACGATACGTACTTGATGGCTATACATACAGTTAGCACCTGAGAAAAGCGTCATTACAGGGCGCTTATTGGCAGCTACGGCCATGCCTACCTCCATTAAAATTACAATAAGTAATAAATCATTATAAACAGTAATAGGGGCATGCGCCCCTATTACAAAATTACTTTAAAAATGCACCACTGTATTAGTGAACATCTCTCCAGTACTCTTTCTTCAAGAAGAAGGCCAAGATAAATAAGATTACTAAAAATCCTAATACCTTATAACCTAGCGCTTCTGATTTTAAGCGAGTTGGTTCACCAACATAAGCCATAAAGTTCGTTAAGTCACGCACTGCTTGATCATACTCATCAGCACTCATCTCACCAGAACCATCTGTTGTGATTTCAACTACTTTTTGAACTTTAACACCGTGTTCTTCAACCTCTTCAAAACGTGCAGTTGGCACACCTTGAAGTTCTTGAAGTACGTGTGGCATACCCACTGAAGGGAATACTGAGTTGTTTACACCAAACGGACGGCTTTCATCTACATAGAAAGACTTCAGGTAAGTGTAAATCCAATCAGCGCCACGTACACGTGCAACTAGTGTTAAATCTGGCGGTGGAGCACCAAACCAAGTTGCAGCATCTTCGATCTTGATTGCATTATTGATATGACTACCAACTTTAGAACCATCGAAGATAAGCGTTTCTTGACCGATCTCTACAGGAATACCGATATCACGGAAAGTACGCTCATAACGCTGATACTGCATTTGGTGACAACCAAGACAGTAGTTCATGAACAACTTAGCACCGCGCTGTAAAGACGCATTGTCAGTTAAGTCATGGTTTGACTCAAGTAGTGGTACCGAAGGACCTGCAGCCATTGCAAAAGTAGGCAGCAATGCGAATAAACCAATAATTAGCTTCTTCATCATTTCGTTAACCTCTCAGGCAATGGTTTAGTCTGCTCATTCTTCGAGTATACGAATAGCAATACGAAGAACATGAAGTAAGTTACAGTCGTAATTCTCGATAGTACTGTAGACAAATCAGTCTGAGGTGTCGCACCAGCCCAACCTAGGATGATGAATGTCACTACGAACTGAGCAATGTTTAGCTTGTGCCACTTACTACGGTAACGAATTGAACGCACCTTGCCACGATCTAACCACGGTAGTAATGCCAGTAGTACGATCGATGCACCCATTGCAATTACACCCATTAGCTTATCAGGGATAGCACGTAGGATTGCGTAGAATGGCGTAAAGTACCAAACAGGGAAGATATGCTCTGGTGTCTTCAGCGGGTTAGCTGCTTCAAAGTTTGGCGCTTCTAGGAAGAAACCACCCATCTCTGGTGCAAAGAAAACAACCCAACAGAAGAAGATTAAGAAACCAGCTACACCTAATACATCTTTAACTGTGTAATAAGGGTGGAACGGGATTGCATCGACAATGTCTTTCTTGTTTGTGTAATATTCATGGAATTGGAACTTAGGCTTATCTTCTTCAGCCACAGAACCTTTCTTACGCTTAATATCAACACCGTCAGGGTTGTTTGAACCCACTTCGTGAAGCGCAACAATGTGAAGGAATACTAGAATAACGAGTACAAGTGGTAGTGCAATTACGTGTAGTGCAAAGAAACGGTTAAGCGTCGCACCAGAGATTACGTAGTCACCACGGATCCACTGAGTTAGATCATCACCAATTACCGGAATCGCACCGAATAGTGAAATGATTACCTGAGCACCCCAGAATGACATCTGACCCCAAGGTAGTAAGTAACCCATGAACGCTTCAGCCATTAATGCTAAGAAAATTAGCATACCGAATAGCCATAGAAGTTCACGTGGTTTTTGGTACGAGCCATAGATCATACCGCGGAACATGTGTAAATACACAACCACGAAGAATGCCGAGGCACCCGTTGAGTGCATGTATCTCAATAACCAACCGTATTCAACATCACGCATGATGTATTCGATTGAAGCAAATGCGCCTTCAGCTGAAGGAACATAGCTCATTGTTAGCCAGATACCAGTTAAAATTTGGTTAACTAGTACTAAAATAGCTAAAGAACCAAATAAGTACCAGAAGTTAAAGTTTTTTGGCGCAGGATATTGCGCGATGTGCATGTTCCAAACACGTGTCATTGGGATGCGGTCATCAATCCAGTTGATGACGTTACCAACAACACCTGTTGAAGCGTTATCTTGTTTACCAGCCATTATGCAACCTCTTCTTCACCAACCAAAATGGTTGTATCATCAATAAAGGTGTAAGGTGGGATTTCTAAGTTTAGAGGTGCAGGCACCGCTTGGAATACTCGGCCAGCCATGTCGAACTTAGAACCGTGACAAGGACAGAAGAAACCTGATTCAGTACCTTCAACGAACTCACCGAAGCCGCCATTAAAAAAGCTTGGTGAACAGCCTAGGTGAGTACAAATACCAACCGCCACGAAAATTTCAGGGCGCTTAGAACGGTATTCATTCTTAGCTGAATCTAATTGTTGAGGCTCTTCAGATTGCGGATCACGAAGTTGACCTTCGTGAGCTTTCATCTGCTCAAGCATTTTTGGCGTACGATTGATAACCCATACAGGCTTACCTCGCCACTCAACACGAATTAATTGTCCAGGCTCAAGTTTGCTGATATCTACTTCTACAGGCGCACCCGCAGATTTAGCTCGCTCACTTGGATTCCAAGACGCAATAAAAGGAACAGCAGCTCCAGCCGCACCAACACCACCTACAACAGAGGTAGCTATGGTCAAAAAGCGACGTCGGCTGTTGTCTACAGGCGCATTGCTCATCCACTTATCTCCACTATGATCCTCAACACTTGCTATATTGAGAACATCAGTTACAGCAGGTTAAATTAAGAAACTACAAAATAGACGCGATCATAAATAATTACCTTGATGAAAACAAGGTTATTACCCGTATCAAGACTAATAAAGCATGGATTTTACTACCCATTTTAGTCGTAGCCTCGAAAGCTAGTTAGTTATGATAACGTTTTTATAACCACAATATACTGACCAAGATCAACCCCATCTATGAGGAGACGAGGGTACCCAAAAGGGCATCAAACCTTACTCACTTTACTTGCCCAGCAATTGTAGCAAAAAAAAGCGCTGATTTATCGTCAGATCTTCACTAATTACAATAAATATTGAAAATATTAGGTAAACAATAAGTCGAACACAGATTGTTTGACGTGGGTTGGGATAGGAAATGAAAAATATTTGGACTTTTAAAACAAAAAACCCAGCATAAGCTGGGTTTTTGAATTCTTGTAAACGTAAAAAATTAACGCTTCGAGAATTGAGTGTTCTTACGTGCTTTCTTAAGACCCACTTTCTTACGCTCAACTTTACGAGCGTCGCGAGTAACAAAGCCAGCTTTACGTAGAGTAGGACGTAGTGACTCGTCAAACTCCATAAGCGCACGAGTGATACCGTGACGGATAGCACCAGCTTGACCAGTTGAACCACCACCAGCAACAGTGATGTATAGGTCAAACTTTTCAGTCATTTCAACTAGCTCTAGAGGCTGACGAACAACCATGCGAGAAGTTTCACGACCGAAGTATTCTTCGATAGAACGTTGATTGATTACGATGTTGCCAGTACCTGGGCGTAAGAATACGCGAGCACTTGAACTTTTACGACGACCTGTACCGTAGTATTGATTTGCCATGAGTTAGCTCCTTAAATGTCCAGTACTTGAGGCTGTTGAGCTGCGTGAGCGTGCTCAGAACCTGCGTATACTTTTAGTTTGCGGTACATTTCACGACCTAGAGGGCCTTTTGGTAACATACCTTTAACTGCTTTTTCGATAATCATTTCAGGCTTTTTAGCTTGAAGCTTATCGAAAGTGATAGACTTAAGGCCACCTGGGAAACCAGAGTGAGCATAGTACACTTTGTCAGTTGTTTTGTTACCAGTAACAGTAACTTTCTCAGCGTTGATTACGATGATGTAATCACCAGTGTCAACATGAGGTGTGTACTCAGCTTTATGCTTACCGCGTAGGCGACGAGCGATTTCAGTAGCAATACGACCTAAAGTTTTACCTTCAGCGTCAACTACGTACCAGTCACGTTTTACAGATTCTGGCTTAGCAACAAACGTTTTCATTAAATAAAATCCAATGTTTCAAATTAAAACCACAGGTAACAAAAAGTTACCGCTTTACTATGAGTGCTTGAACCCCTTCGAGTTTAAGACTTTTATGCCGCTCAAATCGGTGGCTAAGCCGACGAGGGCTATAGAACGCAACGTGGCAGGCCGCGGATTATAGCAACACAGAAGAGGCTTTTCCAGTGTGCGACTGTTTTTTCTACAAAAAAAATAATCGCGTTGATTTGAGCGAGAAACTTATACCAATCCTCTTAATTAAGTAATCTATTTTTAGGCAAGTAAAACTTGTCGATAGCAAGGCGATAATTTTGCTATTTAGTTGTTCTAAATAAGCAATTATTCAACGAAGCTAGCATCAGTTTTAGTACCTCAAACATGATTAAGTATTATTGAGGGTTGGTATTCATTTAGGCGATATGTTCTCTTGCGAGGTATTCGTGCGACTGCATCTCTTGTAAACGACTGATACAGCGCCTAAATTCAAAATTAAGTGTGCCATCGGTATATAACTCTGTGATCGGTGCGGCGGCTGAGATAATAAGCGTTACATTACGCTCATAGAATTCATCAACCAAAGCGATAAAACGTCTGGCAGCATCATCATTCTGCTGTCCCATCTGTTTTACATTAGAAAGGATCACAGTGTTGTATATACGACTGATCTCCATATAGTCTACTTGTGAACGCGCCGTTTCACAAATTTGTGTGAAATCGAACATCACAATACTATCGGCAACTTTTCGGGTTTTGATCAAGCGCCCTTCGATTTCGATAGCTTCATCAAGTTTGCCCGGTTCAGGTGAGAGCTTATCAAAATACTCAAACAAGTTTTTATCTGCTTGTGCATCGAGCGGGCTGTGGAAGATTTCGGCTTGCTCTAACGTTCTCAAGCGATAGTCAATGCCAGAATCGACGTTGACGACTTCAGTATTTTCTTTAACTAGGGCAATGGCAGGTAAGAAACGAGCACGCTGAAGGCCATTTCGATATAGCTCATCAGGAACAATATTAGAGGTCGCGACTAAAATAATATCACGTGCAAAGAGCGCCTGCATTAAGCCACCCAGCAACATGGCATCGGTAATATCTTGAACAAAAAACTCATCAAAACAAATGATGTCTGTTTCTTTTTTTAAAATATCGGCCACAGTCTCCAGTGGATCTTTTACTTCCTTTAGCTTTTTAAGCTCATCATGTACACGATGCATGAAACGGTGAAAATGCACTCGCATTTTCCTATCTGTTGGTAATGCCTCATAAAAGGTGTCAACTAAGTATGTTTTACCGCGTCCTACGCCGCCCCAAAAGTAAAGGCCAGTAATTTTTTGCTGTGGCTGTCGATTAAATAAGCGAGAAAAGAAACCTTGGGGCTGTTCAGGTTGATTCACGATATCATCGTACAAACGCTGTAAATGCTTTACTGCGTTTTCTTGTGCCGCATCATATTGAAAGTCATCTCGTTGTAGGTCTTGTTGATATTTTTCCCAAGGTGTCATCATTTTTCACAAACTAAACGTTTTTATTTGAGGCATATATTAACACGCATCAAAACTCCGCGTATATTTAGCTGATAGTTTGAATTACATTTTTTATTACGTAGCCGAATAATTGCTACACTTATAGAGCGCGTATTTTTAAGGAGACTCTCTATGACAACATTTGCTTGGTTAGGATTAATTGTGGTAGTTGCTATTGCTGCATTTTTCTTAGGTTCAATGATCACCAAGAAACAACTTAAGCATGACGATTTGGAGCAACAAGTACAATCTGCAAAGCACGAATTAGAGCAATACCGCCAAGAAGTAGCAGATCACCTTGCAAGCACTAAGAAGTTAATGACTAAAATGCAAGACAGTTACTCTCAGCTTCTGATCCATGTCGAAGAAACAGATAAAGCACTACTAAATGTTAAACCTGCTATGCCTGATGAACCTTTCTTCTCAAAAGAGACCACGGAGCAACTACAAGCTTCGTTACAAAGCCGCCCTGAGCGCCGCCGTGAAGCGAAAAATGATACATTGTCAGCGCAACCAAGCGATTATGCTGAAGGTGAAACAGGTATTTTCTCAGGCGAGAGCTCAGAAGTTGAGCAATCAAAAGTCTCTTGATGAACTTTTTTTAGCCCCCATAGTCAGTAAGTACAGTTACCAAAAATGACGAACAGGTAAGAAAGCAAAAAGTTTACTTACCTATCATCAATGATATATGCCCGGTTTTTTAATGATTAAAAGAAAATGGGCGTTATTACTTTTCGGAGTACTTATTGACTATGAAACTAAAACTATCGTTATTATCTGCTGCTATTTTTTCAACAGCCCTTTTCCTTTCTCCTACAGCAGTTGAAGCCAAACTCCCTGTCGCGGTCGATGGCCAGTCTTTACCTACCCTTGCGCCAATGCTAGAACGCGTTACACCTGGGGTTGTGAGTATTCGTGTATCAGGCGCAAAAGAGGTTCGCCGTCGTGTCGACCCTTTTGACTACTTCTTTGGTAACCCTCAACCTCGTAACCAAAAGCGCCCTTTTAGTGGGTTAGGTTCTGGTGTCATTATTGATGCCAATGAAGGGTACGTAGTAACAAACAGCCATGTTATCGACGAAGCCGACAAAATTATCGTTACTTTGAAAGATGGGCGAGAATTTGATGCCAAACTGGTTGGTCGCGATAAAGAATCTGATATCGCATTGCTAGAAATCGACGCGGACAACCTCACAGAGGTGAAACTGGCTAATTCTGACAAGCTACGAGTCGGTGACTTCTCAGTTGCCATCGGTAACCCGTTCGGCCTAAGCCATACTGTAACATCAGGTATTGTAAGTGCTCTTGGCCGAAGCGGCTTGAATATCGAAGGCTATGAAGACTTCATTCAAACCGACGCGGCTATTAACCAAGGTAACTCAGGTGGCGCTTTGGTAAACTTAAACGGTGAGCTAATCGGCATTAATACTGCCATTCTTGGCGCTTCGGGCGGTAATGTCGGTATCGGTTTTGCCATCCCTTCTAATATGATGAAGAACCTCGTTGATCAAATAATCGAATTTGGACAAGTACGCCGAGGCTCTTTAGGTATTATTGGCCGTACACTAGATGCAGGCCTAGCAAAAGCGCAAGATTTAGAAGTTCAGCAAGGTGCCTTTGTTATGCAAATAGTAAAAGACTCAGCGGCAAACGAAGCCGGTATTAAAGCCAATGATGTGATTGTCAGTCTGAATGGTGATGAGATCCAAAGTTTCGAAGAGCTTAGAGGCAAAATCGCCACCATAGGTGAAGGTAGAACCATTGAGCTAGGTGTATTCCGCGACGGTAGAAAACGTACCATTGAAGTGACACTTAAAGGCCAAGGCGAGCTGCAAGCTCAAGCAGATAAAGTACACCCGATGCTACGCGGTGCTGTGCTGGAAAGTGGCGAGCGTAACGGCAACCAAGGTGTCATTGTCTCTAGTATCGAAGAACGCTCACCAGCTCTGCGAGTTGGCCTTGAAGAAGGTGATGTGATCATGCAAGTGAACCGTCAGCGCGTTAAGAACATTCGCGATATGAGCAACTTAATCGAAGACATTCAAGGCAACATCGTATTGGGTATTAAACGCGGGAGAGACTCTGTGTTTATTCTAATTCAATAACCTGTTTTAAGTTTTAGCTAAAAAAAATGCAGCGTCTTATTGTCGCTGCATTTTTATTTGTGCCATCATTACTATTCTGCTTTCAGTAAGATAAAATAACTGGTTGTTGTAAAATGAATAAAAATGAGCGATGGCGTGCTAAAACTTTTTAAATTTATTCTTCCCCCTTTGTTTGTCGGACTTGGGATCGCATTTTTAGTGATTTGGTTTTCACCCAATCTAAAGAGCGCTATTTTGCCAAAGCTCGCCATGCCAAGCCATTACACCAGCAATCATATGAGCTTTGCCGACTCAGTCGCTAAGGCCTCACCTGCCGTCGTGACGATTTTTTCTGAAAGTATTTCATCTGTGCCTCGTTACCAAAGACGTAACACCACACAAGAGCTCGGCTCTGGTGTGATTATGTCGAGCGATGGCTATATTCTAACAAACTACCATGTTGTTAATGACGCTGACCAAATCATGGTCATCTTGACTGACGGTAGACGCTTCTATGATGTACAAGTTATCGGTTTTGATACCATCACCGATCTCGCTTTGCTAAAAATCCCAGGCCAGCACCTACCCGTTATCCCAACCGATGATGAGTTTATTCCCCGTGTTGGTGATGTGGTCTTGGCGATTGGTAACCCACTTAATTTAGGTCAAACCATTACCCAAGGGGTAATAAGTGCCACTGGTAAGCAAACACTCACTGATAGTCAATATAACAATTTGCTGCAAATGGACGCCGCTGTGAATGTAGGCAATTCTGGTGGGGCTTTAGTTAACTCAAACGGTATTCTCGTTGGCATTACCTCTGCACAATTTAGAACTCGCTTAAACATCGACATACAAGGGATCTCTTTCGCTGTACCTTACCAGCTAGCCAAACAAGTCATGCAACGGCTCATTGCGGATGGTCGAGTCGTTCGCGGGTATTTAGGTTTTAGAGGCACAGCCGTTGATAGCTCAGGAAATGAAGTAACCGACTTATACACTCCGATTGTTGGCTTGTTGATCAGCGAACTGGACCCATTAGGCCCTGCTTGGCAAGCCGGTATGCAAGATAGAGATATTATTGTTAAAGTTGCGGGCCAATCGATTTCTAATCCGCAAAAAACATTACAGTTTATTGGCAATACCAAGCCTGGGACTGAACTTGAGTTTGAGGTACTTAGAAATGGTGAGCATCGGACTATTGCGCTGACTGTCGCTGAACTGGAAATTAACACGAACTAATTCAATTCGTTCACTCAGCCAGCGCAAGCAATAACATATAAAAAAGCGACCTCTCTAACTAAGTCGCTCGTAAAATGAAAATAGATAAGTCGTGTAATACCAATCCTCATAGTTAAGTGATCTATTTTGAGGATTGGTATAATTTAGTTGTGACGGCGTTTAATATTCGCACCTAACTTACTTAGCTTATCTTCGATACGCTGATACCCTCTATCAACATGATAGATGCGATCAACCACAGTTTCGCCTTGCGCCACAATACCCGTCAAAATTAAGCTCGCAGACGCACGTAAATCAGTCGCCATGACTTGTGCGCCCGATAGTTTTTCAGTATCGCCACAAATAGCTGTATTGCCTTCTAAACGAATATTGGCACCCATACGCTGTAATTCAGGCACATGCATAAAACGATTCTCAAAAATCGTTTCTGTGATTGTTGCACTGCCATTTGCTACCACATTCATAGCCGTAAACTGCGCCTGCATATCCGTTGGAAAGCCAGGGTGAGGCATGGTTTTAATGTTCACAGCTTTTAACTCGCGCTGACGCATATCGATGTAGATGCTGTCTTGTTGCACTTCAACTAAGGCATTAGCATCTCGCAGCTTTTCTAGCACAGGCTCTAAGCTATGGTAATCGGTGTTCTTACATAACACCTCACCTTTCGCCATTGCTGCAGCCACCAAGAAAGTACCTGTTTCAATACGGTCTGGTAAGATTTTATGCTCGCATCCAGATAGCTGCTCGACCCCTTCTATTTCAATACGGTGAGTGCCTGCACCTGTAATCTTTGCACCCATTGCTACTAGACATTCAGCAAGATTCACAATTTCTGGTTCACGCGCAGCATTTTCTAAAACTGTTTTACCATCAGCAAGCGTTGCCGCCATCAGTAAGTTTTCGGTCGCGCCCACACTCACGGTTTCCATGTAGATGTCAGCGCCCTGCAACCGACCCGAAGACGTCGCATTGATATAGCCATTTTCTACATTAATAGTTGCGCCCATCTTTTCAAGGCCGCGAATGTGTAAATCGACTGGGCGAGCACCAATGGCACAACCACCCGGCAAAGAAACTTGGGCTTGACCAAAACGGGCTAATAAAGGCCCTAATGCCAATACAGATGCACGCATCTGCTTTACAAGCTCATATGGCGCTAACACTTTATCAACGGTACTTCCGTCGACTTCAAGATTATCACCATGCCATTTAACTTCTGCGCCAAGCGTCTTCAGAAGCGCTTCAGTTGTGCCTATGTCACGAAGTTGGGGTACATTCGAGAAAATACTCTTGCCATTACCAAGTAAGGCTGCAAAAAGAATAGGAAGGGCGGCATTTTTAGCGCCCGAGATTGTGACTTCACCAGCTAGGGTGGTGCCACCTTGGATAACAAACTGATCCATTGTGGCTCCGTTATTGAGGAAGGATGAATTTACGTTCTCTTTGCCACTCTGTTGGCGTGAAGGCTTTAATGCTTAAAGCGTGAATGGTGCCGTCTTTGATCACATCCATCAAAGGCCCGTAAACTAGCTGTTGCTTCTTAACTCGACTCGCCCCGTCAAAACATTCACCAACTGCAATCACCTCATAGTGACTACCATTGGCTTTAACTATGACTTCTTCTAGTGACAATGCTTCTTGTAATACCGCTTCGACTTGGTTTGTTTCCATTAGATTCACTCAAATAAGTTAGATACCTGGCCTAACTCCATCAATTTATGCAGTTGCTCAGGTATATTTTTCAGCTCAAGGCGCTTACCTTGGCGTTGCAAAAGACCTAAAGAGTGAATTAACCAAGCTAAGCCCGCCGTGTCAACCCTAGAAACCTCAGAAAGGTCAAAATATAGGACTGACTGCGTACTTTGTAGCTGTTGGTTAAGAAGGCGTTCATCTATTAAGCTATTTCGGGTTAATTCTCCCTTAATCGCTACCACACCTTCATGTTGTGGTGAAAACTGCAAATTAGTTGCCATCATCACCTCTGAATTGAACTGGTAAACGGCTCTTTTTATCTAGAAGGTCGATGACATGTTCGATACCTTGTTGACGCAGCACACCATGCAATTCAGTTTGTTTCGCATCAAGTAATGAAATACCCTCTGCCATCATGTCATATGCACGCCACTCATTGTCTTTCCCTTTGCGTACCTTGAAGTCAATCTTGATATCAGGTTTACCTGGCTCAACAATGCGGGTTTTTACAACTGCAACATCATCGTCATCAAAACTGCGGGCTTCTCCAAACTCCACCTTTTGGTTTTTATACTGAGTAAATACGCCAGCATAAGTTGCCACTAAGTAGCGCTGAAATACATCAATGAATGTTTTAATATGCTCAACAGCCTGCTTTTTCTCAGCTGGATCTGTCATGGTACGTACTTTTTGAATATAGCTACCAAGCACACGATAAGCCGCATACTTGTAATCTACATATGGCATCAGTTCTTGTTCAACAATAACACGTAAGTGCTCTTTGTCAGCCGAGATGATGCCTTGATCTGTGGCTACACGTTTAAATGTATTGTCAGCAACCTGCTCAACCATTTTATACGGATCGGTTAAATCCACCTGTGATGCGGCGAGCACCTGAGCAGACATCACTAAACCTGCAGCAACCATTAAAAACTTCTTAAACATGATTATTCCCCACCTTGGTTAAACAGGAATTGACCAATTAGCTCTTCAAGCACCAATGCCGATTTAGTATCAGTTAACATGTCACCATTTTTAAGCGCGACACTTTCAACACCGAATAGGTCATCTAATTCAGAGCCTGCATTACTTGTCACTTCATTTCCTAAACAGCTTTGCTTCGCTGATTCAGCAGCAATAACTGGAGAAAGGCCAAGGTACTGCTCACCTAAAATACCTGATGTTAAAATAGAGACCGAGGTTGTATCAGAAAACTGACACTCGTAGCTTGCATCAATACTCATATTCACAACTGGTAAAAACTCTTGTGGGTGAATATAAATACTTTCAACGCGACCGATCACGACACCGCCCACTTTAATCGGCGCACGCGTTTTTAGAGAACCAATATTTTCAAATTTAGCGCTCAGCGTGTATGTATCACCATTACCACTGATCCCTGAGTTTGCAACTTTAAGCGCTAAAATAGCAAACGCTGCCACGCCAAGTGCGACAAATAAGCCAACTAAAATTTCTATTTTCCGTGTATTCATAATTTCTCAAAACCCTTAACTTGAAAACATCACCGCTGTTAATAAAAAGTCGAAACCTAAAACGGCCAGCGACGAATGAACAACTGTTTCTGTGGTCGCTTTACTGATCCCTTCTGATGTAGGAACACAGTCGTATCCTTTGTAAAGCGCAATCCATGTCACGATCAGTGCAAAAACGAAGCTCTTGATCATGCCATTTAAAATATCTTGCTGGAACGACACCTGAGACTGCATGATTGACCAGAAGCTGCCTGAATCGACACCTAACCAATCAACACCTACTAAGTGCGCACCAATAATTGCAACGGCGGAAAATATCAGTGCCAAAAGTGGCATACTGATAAAACCAGCCCAAAAACGCGGCGCTACAACCCTTTTAAGTGGGTCAATTGCCATCATTTCCAGACTTGATAACTGCTCGGTTGCTTTCATCAAACCAATTTCGGCGGTTAATGCACTGCCCGCTCGACCGGCAAATAATAGTGCAGTTACAACCGGACCCAACTCTCGCAGTAGACTCAGTGCAACCAAAGGACCTAAGCTGTCTTCAGCGCCGTACCCCACCAAAACAGTATAACCTTGTAAAGCCAGTACCATACCGATGAATAAGCCCGACACCATGATGATCAATAATGATTGATGACCTACCATGTAAAGCTGCTTAATTAACAGCGGCGTGCCTTTTTTAAAATTAGGCACGCTAAGTAAGGCGCCCAATAACATACGTGTTGCACGCCCCAATGAGGCAAAACGACCCAGTGTTTTATGGCCTAGTGCTTGTAAAAAATCCATTATTGCTGGGCTCCTAGTAACAATTCATCTTCGTAAGGGGCAGCTTTAAAGTGGAAAGGCACTGGACCGTCTGATAACCCTTTCAAGAATTGCTGCACCAGTGGTGAACTATGTTGCAACATCTGCTCTGGCGTACCCGTGCCAATCACGCCTTGTTCAGCAATAATCACCACATGATCGGCAATACTCAGCACTTCTGTTACATCGTGCGTTACGATTAAAGAAGACAAACCTAACACTTGATTAAGCGACTTGATCAGGCGTACTAACACGCCCATTGAAATTGGATCTTGTCCAGCAAACGGTTCATCGTACATGATGAGCTCAGGATCTAAGGCTATTGAGCGTGCTAGTGCTGCACGTCTTGCCATACCACCAGATAGTTCTGACGGCATTAAATCTCTGGCACCACGAAGACCGACAGCTTGAAGCTTCATAAGTACAACAAGGCGAATTAGCTCTTCACTTAATTGCGTATGTTCTCTAAGAGGAAAAGCGATATTGTCGAATACTGACATATCTGTAAAAAGCGCACCGCTTTGAAAGAGCATGCTCATTTTCGTACGGGCTTCGTAAAGTTCAGCACGGGTCATACCCGGTACACTTTGCCCTTCAAATGTAATATCGCCACTATCCGGCTTTAATTGACCACCAATAAGGCGCAACATAGTGGTTTTACCAATACCACTCGGGCCCATAATTGCGGTTATCTTCCCCTTTGGTACCGAGAAACTCATGTTCTTATAGATGGTCCTATCACCTCTGGAGAAAGTTACATCCTTGATTTCGATAATTGATTGCGACAAGTCGCGCTCCACATTCTGGTTCACCAATTTGTATATCATACTTTTTTTTGGTTTTAGTGTGAAAAGAGAATTCGTAAAATTTTGTAAGCGATAGATACAGCTCTGCTTTAGTAATAGCTCACTTCATGAATAAAGCTTTTTACCTAGCGTTTTGTTTATACTTTTTTTTATGCTTTTGATACTATTTGCCGCAATTTTGTTTTCGTTGTTGGCATATTCTTTTTATGATTTTATCTTTCATCATTTTGATACTTGGTTTTGCCGCGTTAGTTTGGAGTGCGGACCGCTTTGTCTTTGGCGCGGCAGCATTGGCAAGAAATTTCGGTGTACCGACATTAATCGTAGGTTTAACTATAGTAGCAATGGGCTCATCGGCCCCGGAAATGATGGTTGCAGCGCAGGCTGCTTTTGCAGATAAAACAGATACCGCAGTAGGTAATGCGGTGGGCTCGAACATCGCCAATATATTACTGGTATTAGGTATTACCGCACTATTGCGCCCACTTTCAGTTGGCTCTGGTATCTTAAAACGCGAAATGCCATTACTTGTAATTGTGTCTTTAGGTGCTTGGTTCATCGTCAGTGACAATCACTTTACTCGCACTGAAGGCCTTGTTTTATTTGCTGGCTTTATCACTTTTCTCGCAACCTTACTCATTTTAACCAAACGCTCAGGCAACCAAGACGATGACCCTTTAGTTGCTGAAGCATGTGATGAAGTACCTAATGATGTACCAACCAACAAAGCTATTTTATGGTTAGTCGTGGGTATGATCATGCTTCCTATTAGCTCAGGTTACCTTATTGAAGCAGCCATTGATATTGCCAAATATTTTGGTATGAGCGACTTATTAATTGGCCTGACAATCATTGCGGTTGGTACCAGTCTTCCAGAGCTCGCAGCCTGTATCGCTGGCGTACTTAAAAACGAAGACGACCTAGCAATGGGTAACATCATTGGCTCAAATATTTTTAATATTCTCGCTGTTCTTTCTATTGCGGGGATCTTAAACCCAGCAGACATAGATGCAAACATCGCACAACGCGACATTTACATTATGCTAGGCGCGACGTTCATTTTAATCGCGATGAGCCTAAGCCTCAAAGGCACTCGCCGCATCAACCGCGTTGAAGGGGGCCTGCTTCTTGCCGCGTTCATCGGGTACATGTATTACATTATTTAGTTGTTGGAGTGCACATGACTGCTGAACAATTTACTAAAACGGCTTTAAATGTCATCGATATTGAAAAACAAGCCATTGATGAAATTGCACAATATATTGATGAAAGCTTTGTTGAAGCATGCCAAGCTGTTTTTGACTGCCAGGGCAGAACCATAGTCATTGGTATGGGTAAATCTGGACACATAGGCAACAAAATAGCTGCGACACTCGCCAGTACAGGCACCCCCGCTTTTTTTGTTCACCCAGGTGAAGCAAGCCATGGTGACCTGGGTATGATCACCAAAGACGATGTGGTTTTATTGATCTCAAACTCAGGAGAGACCAGCGAAGTCGTTAATATTATTCCTGTTATAAAGCGCATTGGTGCAAAAACCATTGCCATGACTGGCAACCCTAATTCTTCAATGGCTAACCTTTCAGATATTCATTTATGTATCGCGGTCTCAAAAGAAGCCTGCCCATTAGGATTGGCGCCAACAGCGAGCACGACGGCAACACTGGTAATGGGAGATGCACTTGCCGTTGCCCTACTAGAAGCACGTGGCTTTACTGCCGATGATTTTGCACTTTCGCATCCTGGTGGTTCTCTCGGTAGACGTTTATTACTGACCTTAGATGACATCATGCATCAAGGTGAGCAAATGCCAATCATCGAAACAGGCAAGCTAATCAAAGATGCGTTATTCGAAATATCGAGCAAAGGCTTAGGTATGACGGCAATCGTCGATGAAAAGGGAATCTTAGCCGGTATTTTTACCGACGGAGACTTACGCCGTATTATTGAGCAAAAACTCGATTTGCACAGCGCAAAAATTGATGATGCAATGACAGTCAAATGTACAACCGCAAAAGCTGATATGCTTGCGGCTGAGGCGTTAAACATCATGGAAAACAAACGCATTAATGGGTTAATCGTGGTTGATGAAACTAATCGCCCAATTGGCGCTCTGAACATGCAAGACTTATTAAAAGCAGGAGTCATTTAAATGCAATTTGCCGACTTATATCAGCCTATTAGTCAGGATGTAGTAACCAGAGCAAAGCAAATTAAGTTACTTATTTGTGATATTGACGGCGTATTCTCTGACGGCCGTATTTACCTTGGCAATAACGGCGAAGAATTAAAGGCATTTAACACCAAAGATGGCTTCGGTATAAAAGCACTGATCAACTCAGGCGTTGAAGTTGCCGTCATCACCGGTCGCCATTCACAGATTGTTCAGCAACGTATGACTAGCTTAAAAGTAAAACATATTTACCAAGGGCAAGAAGACAAGTTGCAAGCTTACGAAGAGCTGAAAGCCAACCTAAACCTGACAGATATCGAAATTGCTTATATTGGTGACGACGGTCCTGATTTGCCAGTCATGGAGCAAGTGGGTTTTGCAGTGGCCGTAAATGATGCACACCCAATCATTCGCAATCTTTCACACTACACGACTTTACTGCCTGGTGGATTTGGCGCAGTGAGAGAACTAACTGACTTACTCATGTTGTGCCAGGGTCATACACTCGGCACATCAGGAACAAGCGCATGACGGTCAACCGCGTCATATTATTAATTATTTTTGCACTGACCATGTATTGGATATGGTCACCGTATTTTGATCAACCTAAAAAGCAAAGTTCGACCGAAGAAGAGAGCATCGCCACGCCAGATTATGTTGCTACAAATTTAAAGCAAACTAAATATTCTGAAGCCGGTATGCGAAATTATCTAGTCGAAGCGAATAAAATGGAGCTTTATCAGCAGCTCGGATTTAGCCATTTTACCTCGCCTACATTCACCCTGTTTAATGGCCCACAAAATTGGCAACTTTCGGCCAATGAAGCCACTTTATATGAAAATAATATGCTGATTTTAGAGGGAGATGTTAAAGCCCTAAATCTGACTGAAGGTGCTATGATAAGCCAAATCAGCGCAGACCATATTCAAGTAGATATAACTCAGCGCGCCATGCGCTCAGATCTACCCGTAGAAATTGTGGGTCCTCATTTAAATATAAAAGGACAAGGCCTCAATGCCGACCTCAATACTGAAATTATTGAGCTCATTAACCATACGCGAACCATTTATTATGACCAATAAACTACTTCTTTCACTGCTACTACTCGGCTTTTCAAACTTTGCTTTGGCTGAAACAGCACCTATGTCACAAGTATCAATTAAAGCAGGTAAGCAGCAAGCACAATTAAAGACAAACATTGGTATCTTTGAAGAAAATGTTGAAATCATTCATGGCAACCGTGAAATTTATGCAGACAGATTGGAAGTACATCAGCGTGAAGAACTCGGTGAAAACAAGCAGCTTTTAGTCGCAACAGGCAAACCAGCTCGTTTTATCGAAAAGCAACCGGATGGCACAGTATTAAGCGCCAGCGCAGAAGAAGTTAGGTATGACGTTGCCAATAGACTACTTACCATCAAAGGCAAAGCTGAAATAAGCCTGGGAGGTCAAAGTACAAAAGCTGAAGCGATTATTTATGACATCGAGAAGCAACTGATCAGTGCTGAGCGAAACGAACAAAATCAGCAACGTGTTCACACGGTATTGATACCAGAGAAAAAAGCATCAAAGTCTAACCCTGAACAAGGTCAATGAGCATGAGTGTGTTAACTGCCACAGCCCTAGCAAAAAGCTACAAAGGCCGCCAAGTCGTAAAAAATGTCAGCCTAAGTGTGGAAGCCGGAAGCATTGTTGGTCTTCTCGGTCCTAATGGCGCAGGTAAAACCACCAGTTTTTACATGATCGTTGGTCTTGTGCCTAGCGATAAAGGCAAAGTCACAATAGATGATGAAGATATCACTTTGCTACCTATGCACAGTAGAGCACGCATGGGCATTGGTTATCTGCCTCAAGAGTCCTCAATCTTCAGAAAGTTGACTGTTTATCAAAACTTAATGGCTATTTTAGAGACCCGTAAAGACCTCAATAAAGTACAAAGAGAGCAAACTTTAGACGACTTACTGGATGAGTTTAATATTCAACATATTCGGGACAGTCAGGGCATGGCTTTATCAGGTGGTGAGCGTCGCCGAGTTGAAATTGCTCGCGCTTTAGCCGCAAACCCTAAATTTATTCTTTTAGACGAGCCTTTTGCTGGCGTTGATCCGATTTCGGTGTTAGATATAAAGAAAATTGTTGAGCATTTAAAAAACCGCGGCATTGGTGTCCTCATTACAGATCACAATGTAAGAGAAACCCTTGATGTTTGTGAGAAAGCTTATATTGTTTCACATGGTGAATTAATCGCGTCAGGTACGCCTGAGTCAGTTTTAGCTGATCAAACCGTAAGAGACGTCTACCTAGGTGAACAATTCCGTCTATAGTTAAAGCAAGACATAATCCAAATAACAAAAAGGATTGTTAGAAATACATGAGGCAATCGCTACAGCTGCGCATGGGGCAGCAACTAACCATGACACCACAATTGCAACAAGCAATTCGCTTGCTGCAATTGAGCACACTTGATCTACAGCAAGAGATCCAAGAAGCGCTGGATAGCAACCCTTTACTCGAAGTAGATGAGTCGGAATTAGAGCCAAGTACTGATGGCAATGATTCAGACAAAGCGACCAAAGACACTGACTCTAGCGAGCAACTCTCTAATTCTACTGATGATGGTCACGGTGATGAACCGACCAGCGATTACGAACTCGATAGCGATGCAGCACTGAGTAAAGACACTGTCAGTGACGATCTCGCGATGGATGTGACATGGGACGAGTACATGAGTGCAGCACCGAGCACCAGTAGCGGCCCTATGCCTGAAGACGAAACGGTTTATCAGGGTGAGACCACTGAAACATTACACGAATATTTAATGTGGCAATTAGAACTCACGCCATTCAGCCCAACCGATAAAGCCATTGCCGTTGCCATTGTTGAAGCCGTTGATGACGCAGGCTTACTTACCGTCAGTACCGAAGAACTCTTAGAAAGCATCAATGAAGGTAATGACGAAGAATTAATTGAACTCGATGAAGTTGAGGCTGTATTAAAGCGTATTCAACTCTTTGACCCTATCGGTATTGCGGCTCGATCATTACAAGAATGCTTATGTATTCAACTTAACCAGTTTGAGGCTGATACGCCATTCATTAGCGAAACAAAAATGGTGTTAAGCGAGCATATTGATCTACTTGCTAGCCGTGATTACCGCACTATCATGAAAAAGACCAAGCTCAAAGAGCCTGAGTTAAAAGAAGTGATGACACTCATTCACAGCCTTAATCCTAAACCTGCCGCCAGCATTATTCGTGAAGAATCTGAGTATGTTATTCCTGATGTGTCGGTGAAAAAAGTAAAAGGTCGCTGGGTTGTTGAGCTAAACCCTGAATGTATGCCTAAAATTAGGGTTAATGATCATTATGCGGCAATGTCACGCTCAGTAAAATCAAGCACTGACAGCCAATTCATTCGCTCTCACCTACAAGAAGCAAAATGGTTTATTAAGAGCTTAGAAAGCCGTAATGACACTTTAATGAAAGTTACCAATTGCATTGTGCAACAACAACAGGCATTCTTTGAACATGGACCTGAGGCAATGAAGCCTATGGTTTTGAATGATGTTGCTGAGATGGTCGAGATGCACGAGTCTACCATTTCTCGTGTCACCACTCAGAAGTACATGCATACACCCCGTGGCATTTTTGAGTTGAAGTACTTCTTCTCAAGTCACGTAAGCACTGAAAACGGAGGTGAATGCTCATCGACTGCGATTAGAGCATTGATCAAAAAGCTAATTGCTGCAGAAAATACAGCTAAGCCATTGAGCGACAGCAAAATTGCAGATATATTGGCAGAACAGGGAATCAAAGTGGCACGTCGTACAATTGCAAAATACCGCGAGTCACTCTCTATTCCACCGTCAAATCAGCGTAAGAGCTTGATTTAAGACGTAAACCAAGAGAAGGAAAATGCTTATGCAACTAAATTTAACTGGTCGTCACGTAGAAATTACAGATTCATTAAGAGACTATGTAAACACGAAGTTTGCAAAGCTAGAAAGGCATTTTGATCACATTAATAACGTTCACGTGATCTTAGATGTTGAGAAGCTGGTACAAAAAGCCGAAGCTACCGTTCATTTAAATGGCGGTGAAATTTTCGCTTCAGATGAACACTCTGATATGTACGCAGCCATTGATAAACTCGTTGATAAACTCGATCGCCAAGTTATCAAACACAAAGAGAAATTAACTCGACACTAACCATGAAACTTAGCTCGATTATCAACAAGGACTGCAGTAAAGCTGCGGTCCTTTTTAATAGCAAAAAACGTGCGCTAGAGTACATCAGTGAATTAGCGAGCCAACACCTTCCAGAGCATAACGCCCACGAAATATTAGATGCATTCCTAACGCGGGAAAAACTAGGTAGCACAGGCATAGGCAAAGGTATTGCTATTCCTCATGGCCGCCTTACAGGCATTGATACTATTTTTGCCATTTTAGTGACTAATCAAAACGGTATTGATTTTGACGCAATAGATAACCGACCTGTCGATATTCTCTTGGCAATGCTTGTACCTGAAGGTAATAATGCAGAACATCTAAAGACCTTAGCTGAAATTGCTGATAAACTAAACAACAAAGAGTTTTGCAAGCAACTTCGTCATGCAAAAGACGATGAGGCACTCTATCAACTTATTGCACTTCAAGATTAATTAACAGAGAGGAATCCATGGAACTGATCATCATTAGTGGTCGCTCAGGGTCGGGCAAATCCGTTGCCTTAAGGGTATTGGAAGACCTAGGTTATTATTGTGTTGATAACATTCCAGTTAATCTCCTTCCCTCTTTGGTTAGAAGTGTTTCTGATAACTATGACAAAATAGCCGTCAGTATCGATGTTCGTAACCTGCCAAAAGAGCAACAAGAATTTAATGATATTCTTGAATACTTACCAGGCTTTGCAAATCCCACGCTGTTCTATTTAGATAGTGATGACCAAGCACTGATCAAACGCTTTTCAGAAACACGCCGATTGCATCCGCTTTCTTTAAATAACCTGCCGCTTGATTTAGCAATTAAAGAAGAAAAGAAATTACTCGATGTGTTAATCACACGAGCAGATGTGCTGCTCGATACGACAGATTTAAGTGTACACCAGCTAGCAGAAACCATTCGAGAGCAGATCCTTGGCAAAAAAGATAAGCAACTTATCATTACTTTCTTATCTTTTGGTTTTAAACATGGGATCCCTAAACAAGCCGATTATGTATTTGATGCGCGCTTTTTACCAAACCCGCATTGGGAGCCTGAACTAAAACCACTGACAGGTTTAGATCAACCAGTTAAAGATTATCTAGCAAGCCACAGCATAGTGCAAAAGTTCACGTGGCAGATCCAAACCTTTGTCCAGACTTGGTTACCTCATCTAGAGCGCAATAATCGCAGCTATTTAACCATTGCAATTGGTTGTACTGGCGGACAACACCGCTCTGTTTACCTAGCACAAACCATTGGTGAAAGCTTTGCTAAAACTCATAACAATGTGCAAATACGTCACCGCGAACAAGACGTAGACTAAAGCATGGTTAAGGCAGAAGATACTTTTCTAATCCAAAACAAGTGTGGTCTGCATGCACGCGCAGCCACAGTACTTGCACAATTAGCCCAACAGTTTGATGCGCAGATCACACTTTACCAAGATGACAAAGAAGCTCCTGGTGATAGTGTACTCGCTTTGCTCATGCTTGAAAGCAGTCATGGGAAGCAGCTTCGAGTTTGCTGTGAAGGTCCAGATGCCCAGCCTGCACTCACCGCCATTGGCGAGTTAATTGCACAAAAATTTCATGAAGATGAGTAACCAAGCACTTGGTAACTCTGCAAAAATTACGTTAAACTTAAGGCACTCTTTTTAGGCGCCCACAGTAACTGCCTAAACCTTTATTCTCGGTGCACACCACCTAATAAATGGATTGCCTATGCCAGAAGCCTTAGAACAAGACTATACGTTGCAACAATTACAACAAGTAACGCACGCAATAAACAATGGTCAGTTTGTTCAGGTTAGGCGTATTCTGGCTGAAACTCCCCCCTGCGACACCGCATTACTACTTGAATCTTCCCCGCACAAAGTGCGTACACAGCTATGGCAATTAGTTGACCCTGATATTCAAGGTGATGTACTCGAAGAGCTATCTGAAGACGTTCGTATTGGTATTATCAACCAAATGGATCCAGAGCTCATTGCAGCCGCAACTGAGGATATGGATGACGATGACTTAGGTGAAGTACTAAGAAGCTTACCTGATGACGTCTATCAAGACGTTGTCGGCGCAATGGACGCCCAAGATAGGGCAAGGGCAACCCAAGCGCTTTCTTATCAAGAGCGCTCTGCGGGTGCATTAATGAGCACAGATACGGTCACCATTAGGCCTGATGTGACGCTCGACGTGGTACTGCGTTATTTACGCCTACGAGGCGAGTTACCCGATGGCACCGACGATTTATATGTCGTCGATAAAGAAAACCAGTTTATCGGGGCGCTGCCTGTCGCAACCCTTTTAACGAACTCCCCCGATAAAGTGGTTGCAGAACTCATGGATGATGAGAAAGAAACTATTCCCGTTTCAATGGATGAAAGTGACGTGGCGCAACTCTTCGAACGTCATAACTGGATTTCAGCAGCGGTTGTTGATGATAACTTACAACTGCTTGGTCGAATCACCATTGATGACATCGTAGACGTTATTCGTGAAGACGCTGAACACAGCTTGTTAAGCATGGCGGGTCTAGATGATGAAGAAGATACCTTCGCACCGGTTTTGAAAAGTAGCCAGCGCCGCTCTATCTGGCTTGGCATTAACCTTTTAACGGCTTTGCTTGCCGCCTTTGTCGCCAGCTTTTTCGAAAGTACACTAGATATACTCCCTATTTTAGCGGTGCTTAATGGCATTGTACCTAGTATGGGTGGGGTGGCAGGTAGCCAAACCCTAACTTTAGTTATTCGTGGTATTGCCCTTGGCCATATCAACAACACCAACCAGAAGTTCTTGCTCGGTAAAGAGCTCGCCATCGGGGCACTAAATGGTGTGCTTTGGTCTCTGTTAATCGCAGGTGTTGTCGCCATATGGCAGTGGGATTTCGTACTTGGTGGCGTGATCGCCTTTGCTATGTTCATGAACTTACTTGCAGCCGGTATAGCCGGTGCCAGTATCCCCATCATCTTAAAGCGTATGAACATAGATCCAGCCCTTGCGGGCAGTGTGGTACTTACCACAGTCACAGATATTGTGGGTATCTTTGCCTTCTTAGGCACAGCGACCTGGTTCTTAGTTTAGACCCCTCCAAACACAAAAAAGCCCGCTCAATATCGCGGGCTTTTACTTTAATTAAGGCCTATTCCCCTGCGACCTGCATTGACTCAATTAATATCGACCCTGTTTGTACACTACCACGCGCTTCAATATCTCCACCAATGGCCTGCACATTCATGAACATGTCTTTTAGATTGCCAGCAATTGTGATTTCGCTCACCGGATATTGGAGCTCGCCCTGCTCAACCCAAAAACCTGCTGCGCCTCGAGAGTAGTCTCCTGTCACTGAATTCACACCTTGGCCCATTAATTCTGTCACTAACAACCCTGTGCCCATTTCCTTAAGAACAGCCTTTAGGTCATCGTGCGTCTGCTGCACTAACCAATTATGAATACCGCCAGCATGGCCTGTGGCTGTCATACCCATTTTTCTTGCCGCATAACTTGCAAGTAAATAGGTTTGCAATTCACCACCGTGAATGATTTCACGATCCAGCGTTTTTACCCCTTCACTATCAAATGGGCTAGACGCTAATCCTTGCAATAAATGTGGGCGCTCTGACACATTTACTTTGTCACTAAAAATTTGCTTACCCAAAGAGTCTAACAAGAAGCTCGACTTACGATATAACGCACCACCACCGATTGCTGAAACCAAATGCCCAAACAAACTATTCGCAATATCCGCTCGAAACACCACAGGCGTCTTCATGGTGGCAATTTTTCTACTGTTCAAACGAGCAATGGTTGACTCAGCGGCTTCAAGGCCGACCGATTGTGCCGATTTTAAACCAGATTGCTCACGACTGAGAGTATAAGCATGATCGCGCTGCATTTGCTCGCCATCTTGACCAATCACCATAGTGCTTAAGCTATGACGTGTTCTCGGGAAGCCCGCCAAAAAACCGTGGGTATTACCATAAACTCGTAAGCCTTCATGACTAGAGAAACTCGCACCATCTGAGTTAACAATACGCTCATCAAACTCTAATGCCGCTTTTTCAGCTTCAATACACAGCTCAACACCCTGCTCTGGTGTTACTTCCCAAGGGTGATATAAGTCTAAATCTGGCGGAGACATCTCAAGCAGCGCTTTATCAGCTACGCCATTACAAGGGTCATCCGAAGTAAACTTCGCAATATCAATGGCTTTTTCAACCACAGAGCGAAGCGCTTTAGGGCTCAAATCAGCGGTAGATGCAGAGCCTTTATGATTTCCCACATAAACACTGATCCCCAAGCCGCCATCTTGGTTAAACTCAATGGTCTCAACCTCACCCATACGCGTACTCACAGACAAGCCTGAAGTGCTCGACATTGCTGCTTCTGCTGCTGTTGCACCAAGTTTTATTGCGTGGGACAACGCCTCTGATACGGCCTGTTTGACTTCATCTATTTGAGTAAAAATCGCACTTTGCTGCTCAGATTTCATATTTATGCTCTCTAAAAACACCTTTAATATCTAAATGCTAACACACATATTCGACTTCGCCTTATCAAGGCACAGCATTTATGGCGTATAATTGTTATAATCTGCAAAATTTTTATAGAAACTCCGCACCATGGCTAAGAAAAAGAAACCCGTTATTGAAGAAGAAATTATTTACGTTTCAAAAAGCGAGCTAAAACGTGACGCACAGCAGTACCAACAACTAGCTATCGATTTAGCAGCTATGAGTAAAAAGCAGCGTGATAAGTTACCGCTAAGCGATGACCTTATAGAAGCCATGGTTGTTGCTGACAAGATCAGAGCTAAGTCTGAAGCGTATCGCCGTCATATTAACTACATCAGTAAAACACTCCGCCTTACAGACAATGTCGCTGACATTGAAGCTGCTATTGAGTTAATGCTGAACAAAAACAATCAAGCCGATGTTTTACTTAACAAGATTGAATCAACCAGAACTGAGTTAATCAATAATGGTGACAGCTTAATTAACGAGCTTTTAGAACAGTACCCGTCGCTGGAAAGACAAAAACTTCGCCAATTAGTTCGCCAAGCAGCGAAAGAAGCCAAAGCCGAAAAGCCAGCAAAAGGCCACAAAGATCTATTTCAGTATCTTAAAGAAGTCATGATGCCTTAATCTCTGAGTGTGCTTGCTGCGGTTAAACAGTTAGCCGCAGTTTCGCCCCTCTTTAAAAAATGATTCTTTATTAAGCAATTGAACAAGATAAGTAGATTTTTTCGACTTTAAGTGGTGACAAGCCTTATAAAAATTTTTATACTGCCTGCGCTTTTTACGATTCCATTCGGTTTCAAGCACTTTTAAATGGCCCTATAGCTCAGATAGGTTTTCTTTTGAAAAAAGAAAACGTCGAGGAAGCGAAGGGATATTAGCGAAGCGACCCTAAGCGTTTATTCCGAGACCGGAAAACAGCTTCAGGACGAAGTACAAAAAGCAAAAACTTCAAATGGCCCTATAGCTCAGTTGGTTAGAGCACACGACTCATAATCGTTAGGTCCCTGGTTCGAGTCCAGGTGGGGCCACCATTTACTCCTATTTTCATACTTCATTCAAATCTATCTTTTTATAATCAAAGCTTTTTAAACTCATTACTCATATTACAATATACATGTTTTTAATGGCTTAAAGTCTAGCATCTAGGCACTAGCTCATTTCTAACTCTATGCGTTTATTTTAACCAGAACATCAAGTCGAGAACATTACGTGAAAAAATTAGCAGTAGCACTGAGTGCATTAATTTTAGTTTCAGGTTGTCAAATGTCGCAGCGTCAAAATGCGACTACGGGTGAGACCGAAACAAACTCAGCAACAAGAGGCGCCATTATTGGCGTAGTATCGGGTGCCATCGTAGGTCTAGCGACCGGTAAAGATGCTGATGATCGCAGAAAGCGTGCGCTAATTGGTGCAACTACCGGAGGTGCAATCGGTGCAGGTGTTGGCTATTACTTCGATAAGCAAGAAGCTGCACTTCGCGAAGAGTTAATGAACTCTGGCGTTCAAGTAAAAAGAGTGGGTGAAGATAAACTCGTATTAATTATGCAAAACGGTATCGGCTTTGATTCAGGTTCAGACAAGTTAAGTACTTCAATTTATCAGACACTAGGTGGTGTTGCGAAAGTACTTGTTGAGTATCCTGATACGCAGCTATTAATCGAAGGTCATACTGACAGCTCAGGTAGCGAGTCTTTAAATAAAACTCTCTCTGAAAAGCGTGCGAACTCAGTAAAAGCTTACTTACAAAGCCAGAAGGTTGCAGCAAATCGTTTATTCACCGAAGGTCTAGGTGAGTCTCTTCCTATTTGCGATAACAGCACCAAAGCTGGCCGCACTTGTAACAGACGTGTTGAAATCAGCATCTTCCCTGCGAAGAAGTAATTTCATTTCATACTTTAGCCCAGCTCATACATAAGAACTGGGCTTTCTAATTTCCAGTGTATTTCCCTTTACTGAGCCTATTTTGATAGATTTTCTCCTTGAACTTCTAAACCTTTTCTTCATTTTATATGTATGATTACTCAATATATGAATAGGAGATAACTATGCGTTTTTTTCTACTACTTTCAATACTGTTATGTAGTTTCGTTGCTTTAGGTAAAACTGAGCAAATATCCCAACAGGCACTACTAATTAATCAAATGTCCGCAACACCACATCAAATTATCGATGTCAGAAGCCCTGAAGAATTTGCAGCGGGACATGTAAAAGGGGCTATTAACATTCCTTTTAATAAGATCGAACAGCACCAAGATTTACTCAATTCACTAAAACAAAAAACGCTTGTTGTATACTGTCGCTCAGGTCGTAGAGCGGGGATCTTTGAACGTGCGCTGTCTAAAGACGGATTTAACCTTTTACACTTAAGCGGTGATATGAATGCTTGGCAGGCTGAGAGTTTGCCCACTGTGAAATAACACTTTAAGTATTTTATTTGCTCTCTTGTCACCACTTCAAGATGATTAAACATGCTGAGATATCGGAATAAATCATCACGAAAACAAGACTATTTTAAAGAATGTGATAGTATTGTTTGGCAGTGTAAGGATTTTAAAGTATGAATGTTGAACAATTAGTCGATAAAGCAAAACAAGTCTGTGATAACCGTGGCGCACGTTTTACGGCGATCCGTGAAAAAGTCTTCCGTCTACTTGCTGCTAAGCAAGGTGGCGTGGGTGCCTATGATCTTTTAGAAGAATTAAAAGTCTCTGAGCCTGGTGCTAAGCCAGCAACGATTTATCGCGCTTTAGACTTTTTATCTGAGCTTGGTTTTATCCATAAAATTGAAAGCACCAATGCATTTATGCTGTGTCATCATTTCGACCATATTCATCCTGTACAGTTGTTGATCTGTGATGATTGTGGGCATGTTGACGAGCTTCATTCAAGTTTAATTTCGCATGAACTGAATAACTTAGCGTCAGAGCGAGGCTTTCAGGTAAGTAACCAAACAATAGAAGCACATGGCAAGTGTGAAAAGTGTAAAGACTAAGTGCAGTTATGCAATTAAACCACTACACTTAACCTAGAACTATATAATTAAGAATCAAGGGAACAGCACATGAAAGTAGAGTTCATAAACCCTTTTTTATCATCATTAATAAATGTCTTAGCAACCATGGCTCAAACTGAGCTGACACCTGGTAAACCAAAAATCAAAAAAGGTGAAGTTGCGCAAGGCGATGTATCGGGCTTGATCGGTATGGTAGGCCCACAGACTAAGGGTTCTTTTTCTATTACTTTTGATGAGCAACTAGCGCTAACAATCATGGAGCGCATGCTTGGCGAGCGCCCAGATGCAATAAATGAAGAAGTAACAGATATGGTGGGGGAAATCACCAATATGGTCACTGGCGGCGCAAAAAACTTACTCGGTGAAAAAGGCTATGACTTTGATATGGCAACCCCGATTGTAGTGTCGGGCCCAGGTCACACCATTACGCACAAATGTGAAGGCGCTAAAATTATTATGCCATTCACTTCGGCTGACGGTAATGCCAACATCGAGGTGAGCTTCGATAAGCTATGAGTTGGCAGCAAGCTAAATTCACCCTAGCCGCGAAGTCTCGCGGCTTTCACCTAATTACCGATGACATTCTCAAGCAACTTCCCGAGATCCATAACTATCAAGTTGGCCTTTTGCATTTATTCTTGCAGCATACGTCGGCCAGTTTAACAATCAATGAAAATGCCGATCCGACCGTGCGTATGGATATGGAAAGCCACTTTAATAATTTTGTGCCTGAACGTCAGCCCTACTATAAGCATGACTATGAAGGTGAAGACGATATGCCTGCTCACATCAAATCAAGCACGCTTGGCTGCCAGATCACCATTCCAATTAGTCATGGGCGACTCATTTTGGGGACGTGGCAAGGTGTGTATTTAGGTGAGCATAGAGACTGCGCCGGCGGCAGAAGTATTATTGCCACCTTGTCTGGCGAACTTTATTGATTTCACATCAAAAAATAAGCGGCACATTGGCCGCTTATTTTTTATCTTTTATGTATTGGTAACTCACTCTCGGCGTGACATTACACAGCAGTTCATAAGGAATAGTACCAGCACACTGTGCCACTTCTTCTACTGATAAATTTTCACCCCACATTTCAACTTCGTCACCGACCTGAACTAAGTCATTCTCAGCGCCAATGTCTACCGTAATCATATCCATCGACACACTGCCGACAATACCATATCGTTTGCCATTGATCACAACCGGTGTGCCTTCTTGAGCGTGACGCGGATAACCATCACCATAGCCCATTGCAACTACAGCAAGTTGTGTAGCTGTTTGACTCTGCCAACGACCACCATAGCCTACTCGCTCTCCCGCAGGAATAGCACGCTTTGCTATCACGCGTGTTTTTAAAGACATCACCGCTGATAAACCATGCTCTGAGCCGACTGAGTCAAGCATAGGTGAAACGCCATATAGCATAAGTCCGGGTCTTATCCAGTCGCCATGGCTATCTGGCCAAGCAATTATGCCCGCAGAATTGGCCAAACAAGTTTGTTCGACTTTATCACCGACTAATTTGGAAAAATGTTGGATCTGAGAAAGCGTTTTTTCGTTATTAGTATCGTCAGCACAGGGGAAGTGCGTCATTAAACGCACATTACGCTTAGCATTTTTAGTGGCTTTAAGGCGAGCATAAAACTGCTCTAGTTGTTCAGGCTCAACCCCTAAACGATGCATACCGGTATCTATTTTAAGCCAAGTAGCAATCGGTGCATCTAAATTGGCCTGCTCTAGTGCACTTAATTGATGCTCGTCATGAATGATGGTTTCGAAGTTATTCGCCAGTAAAATAGGTAAGTCACTCGCTTCAAAGAAACCTTCTAATAAGACGATAGGTTTGGTCAGGCCACCTGCTCGAAGAGCCAAAGCTTCATCGATTCTGGCCACAGCAAATGCATCTGCCCCCTGCAAATGCTGTGCAATCGTCACCAATCCATGCCCATATGCATTGGCTTTTAATACTGCCATCACTTTGCTGTTTGGGGCAATTTTTTTGATACGCGCGAGGTTTTGTTCCAGCGCGGTTAAGTTAATTTCTGCGGTTGCTAATCTCATACTGCCTCTCGTGTGCGACCTGCAAAAGTATTAAGCTGCTAGTGCTTAATACTCATCATCAAATGCAGGGCCTGCGTAATTGTCAAAACGAGAGAATTGCCCCTGGAAGGTTAACCTAACCTTACCAATTGGACCATTACGCTGTTTACCTATGATTATTTCTGCCACGCCTTTATCTGGGCTGTCTTCGTTATACACTTCATCACGATAGATGAACATGATTAAGTCGGCATCCTGCTCGATTGAACCCGATTCACGTAAGTCGGAGTTTACCGGTCGTTTATCAGCACGTTGCTCTAGGGTACGGTTAAGCTGAGACAGCGCGATAACCGGGCATTGTAACTCTTTTGCTAGTGCTTTTAATGAACGAGAGATTTCGGCAATCTCAAGGGTACGATTATCTGATAAGCTTGGTACACGCATTAACTGCAAATAGTCGACCATGATCATGCTGATACCGCCATGGTCACGAGCAATACGGCGTGCACGAGAACGTACATCGGTTGGTGTTAAGCCTGATGCATCATCAATGTACATCTTGCCTTTTTCCATCAATAGACCCATGGTTGACGATAAACGCGCCCAATCTTCATCATCTAACTGACCTGTACGTACCTTAGTCTGGTTAATTCGACCTAAAGAAGCCAGCATCCTCATCATGATCTGTTCTGAGGGCATTTCTAATGAGTAAATCAGTACAGGCTTGTCTTGGGTCATCGCCGCATGCTCAGCCAAGTTCATCGCAAAGGTGGTTTTACCCATTGAAGGACGTGCCGCTACGATGATTAAATCTGACGGCTGTAAACCTGCTGTCATTTGGTCTAAGTCGTTATAGCCAGAACTTACCCCTGTTACACCGTCCTGCGGTGACTGATAAAGCTCTTCAATCTTATCGACTGTTTTTTCTAAGATTGAGTGAATACTTTGTGGGCCTTCAGTGCTTTTTGAGCGCTGCTCTGCAATTTTAAATACTTTACTTTCAGCTAAATCGAGTAGCTCATGGCTATCACGCCCTTCAGGATTAAAGCCCGCTTCAGCAATTTCATTGGCAACCGTGATCATCTCACGAACAACCGCACGCTCACGTACAATCGCAGCATAAGCATCGATGTTAGCAGCACTTGGTGTGTTTTTAGCAATTTCAGCTAAATAGGCAAAACCACCCACAGCACTCAGTTGGTTATTCTTTTCTAGGCTTTCAGAGATAGTGATTAAGTCGATAGGTTGACTTTGCTCAACCAGCTTTTCCATCGCTTCAAAAATTAATTTATGCGTGCGAGTGTAAAAGTCTTGCGATACAACCAACTCAGCAACACGGTCAAACGCCTGATTATCAAGCATTAAACCACCAAGCACTGACTGCTCGGCTTCGATTGAATGAGGAGGAACTTTGAGGGTATCGACTTGATGATCTGGTTTAGCCATAGCACTACACAATCTGAAAGAATTAAGAGAAGTATTTTAGCTCCTAGCGAAGCAACTTAAAAGCGTAAAGCGACTTTCTAATTATTAGAATAGCTTAAATAAAAGAGGCCTCACATAGAGACCTCTTATCAACTTTACGATGTGCCTAGTTTTTCTTTAATTCAATACGACCACTGACGGTATCAATTTCAACATCGGCATCACCGCCATTGAGCATAAATTCTAATTCACGAGACGGGCCATACTTGGCTTTCTTTACTTTATCACTGCTTAACTCATTGATTATGCGACCGCCTGAGTGTGCATCAATATCAAAGCGAGCTGACACGTCGCTCGGGAAATACAAGCGAACATCACCACTTACAGTATCCATATTAATGCGAGCATTAGACTGTAGCACTTTAACTTGTACTTTAATCTCGCCGTTTACTGTATTTAGACGCAAGTCCCTTAAAGAGGCAACTTTGAAGTCTACTTCGCCATTAACGTTTTCAAGACGAATATCTGTCGCTTCAGTGTCACTTTCAATATCACCATTCACGGCATTGAATCGCAATTCACCTTTAGAGTTAGTATCATTGATGTCACCATTAACCGTTTCAAAGCGTAAATCACCCGATAGATTGTTTGCATCAACATCGCCATTAACCGTTTCAAGGCTTACTTTACCTTTAAGCTGCGTCGCTTTGATGTCACCGTTAACCGTTTTAATACGGGCACCCGCTAATAATTCAGTCGCAGAGATATTCACATTTATGCCTTCAAAGCTCAACTCACTGTTTTTTGGCATATAAATAGTCAGTTTAGAACCATCGCCTTTATTCCAGCCTTTATAACGCTTAGGCATTTCAACAATAAACTCGGTGACAGAGCCGTTGTTCTCAAGTTTATAACCTTTAGCAATATCATCGAGTGAGCCCGTAACCTTAAATTCTGACTTGTCCCAAGATTTAATGTCTACTTCACCGCGTTGGTTTTCAATTACAATCTTACCATTGGCTGGTACTGAAATTTGCTTATCGATGGCTTCACCGGCAATACAAGCAATGGGGAAAAATAGCAGTCCTGTTAGTAATTTTTTCATCTTTCTTCTCCTAAATTTGTTGCCAACTTGGTGCATGTACACGGTTGATTAAATCTAATTGCTGCTGATAAACCTGCGCGAGCATCTTAAGCAACGCGGCATTTTCAGGGTCATTTTGTAAGGCAAGCTTCACAGCTTGTTCGGCCTGCTCTAGTTCATCAAGTTGTTGTTGCCAGTCATTTGTTAAAGCTGGCTGTGCTTCATACTGTACGAGTAATGCTTGTTTTTGCTGTTCAAACAATGCACTTAAATCTCTCATCGTGTTTTGCTCAGGGCCCATTATACTGACATTCCATGCTAATAAACCCGCGATAAAACACGCTGCAATACCTGTCACCTTAGGCCAATACTGCTTATCATTGACACTGCTCTTAGCTGGCTCTGCAATTGCTCGCTCAATACCAGGCCATAAGTCGCGACTAGGCGCTACTTCACTTGGTTTTGCTAGCTCTTCTTTTAAGAAGTCGTCAAAGTTGACTTTACTCATGCTCGTACCACTCCTGTAATAATTGTCTTGCGCGATGATATTGCGACTTACTTGAGCCTACAGCCATGCCTAACATATTGCCGATTTCTTCATGGCGATAGCCTTCAACTGCATGAAGTACAAATACCAAACGAGCACGCTCAGGCAAACGCAAAATTAGCTTATCTAGTCCGTTTAACCCATTACACATGGCTAGGCTTTGTTCATCCATGCCGCTTTGTTCAAAGCTCACAACTTTTTGCAGCCAGTTTTTATGTTTGCGTAAATAACTAATGGCAATATTGCTCGTTACACTATGCAACCAAGTTGAAAACTTTGACTGACCCTGAAACTGTGAGATTTTATGCCACAACTGTACAAATACTTCTTGTGAGACATCTTCTGCATGCTGTTGATCTGCAAGCAGCCTCAAACATAAAGCAAATACAGGTTTTTCATGCTGACGGTAAAGCTGGGCAAACGCAGCTTGATCACCTTGTTGTACTCTATGTATAAGGTCATCTGTTTGCTCGTCTTTATTCGTATTCGAAAATGCCTGTTTGGCATCGATTAACATGACGTTATTCCTTTATCGGGTTTCTACCCAGTTTGGCGTTTTGCTTCATTATTATTATCTAAGACGCCACCTTGGCTTAAAAAGGTTTAAAAGAAATTAAAAAAAATTGAGGGGACAGCATTACAAAGCAAAACTGGTTTTGCAATGAAATGCTGTTAGTTATCAGTGTTAGAGGTCTCTCCTTCGTCTTCTTCTAGATCAGGCAAAGGTTTGGCCGGTTCAAAGAACCAACCTTTGAAAATAAGCTGAGGTTTCTCATTGCTACCGCCGCCTGAGCCAAAGTTCACATCTTTCAGAGCCGAATCAAAATGCACACCACTACCACCAGAAGAGTCAATAATTGAGCCACGAACGGTGCCATAGAGTTGTCCACTTCCTGAGAGTTTTACTTGTGTTAAGGGCGCATAAATTGTCGCATACATATCTGATGCCCCTTTTACCTGAAAACCATCTTTGCCAGAATATGAAGAAAAGAAATTCAAACTGGGGATACCACTTACCGTCAGCCCCTCTTTTTCTGTGATCACTTGACCGCTTGCACCTAAGATCACTTTACCGGTAGTAAATACAGTTAAACTACTGCCAGATTCAATGGTTAACTTGGCATTACCACTTAGCAAAAAATCACCATCGACTAAAAAGATGACATCGCCCCCTGTGATAGTCATTTTCCCATCACTGTATAACTTAAAGTTTTTCATACCAAACACGCGCTCTTCATTCGTCCCTGTAATGCCATGTCGTTGACTTAAGTTATCAAACAAATAGATCTCTGCTTTTTCGGAATCTAACGCAACAGCCTTTTTGATGCCAACTTGAGATGTCATCAAGCGGCCTATGTCAGGAGTAAACTTATAAAACTGAGTCGCACCAACAGCGAAATCTTGACTTCTATTCGAATTTTGAGCCATCACGTCAGGCATATTCAGAGGTAATTCAAAGGGGTCACACTCTTTATTTGGCTTCGCAGGGTCATAATCTGGAGAGCTTGGTTCATACACTTTAACAGGCTCTATTTCTGGCATTTTTCTGAAGTAAGCATCAGAATAAGGTACATTTTGTCTTGTCGAGCCATCTTCTAACTGAACTACATCTTGCGAATGATAGCTCGCAGGAAAACTACCGCTTCCACCATACATAATGTCGTAAGGATCATTGTTTGCATTAATGATCTTACTGCCCCATTTCATCTCAACATTGCCTATAGCTCTGACATAACCCTTTACTTCACCACCGCGATGAGTAAAAAAGCCCCCAGAGTAAACATTACCTTCAACACGATAACCCGTGCCGCCGCCACCACTGATCTCAACGCCGGTATTAGAGTGTACATCTCCGATAATGGGTGAAGAGCCTTTAAGATATATCACTCCCGATGCTTTCACATCGCCTTTAATCGGCGAATTTCCAGTAATGGTGACACTCGAGTCACCAATCACAGTATTTACATGACCAGAAGAATCGCGGTTAGTTTCAGAGTATGGGCCTTTACTAGAGTCATAACTATCAACGACACCACTGCCTGATAGATTAACGCCCTTACATCCAGTAACTGCATGTTGAAATGGGGAGTTGATATCCGCTGGCTTTAATTCAAAACGCGCAACAAGTTGTTGATTCGCATCACCATAATAGCGCTGACCTAGACTCGTAATTTCAAGTAACCCATCAGCATTTTTACTTAAGCGTGCTTTATAAGCCGTGTCATCGCCTATATCACCGTTTCCGGCGTGTAAACCATATTGGTTAACTAACTCATCAACGGTCAAGTTGGTGTTATTTGATACTGCTGTTTGCAAACTTTTAGCTGCCGTAAAAATACCTTTTTCAGCGAGTAAACGTGCATTCATATCTTTTTGAAAGTTACCCGTTAAACGCTCTTGGATCACTGTTTCTTTAAGTGCACCAAAAACCACGACACTGGCCATCGTGCTCATTAACATGACTTTGATTAAAGTGAATCCTGACTGCTGCTTCATACGCTTTCCTTAAATGCTTCGAGCAGAATTAATTGCGTGGTGGCAATATCTATTTGCAGCCCTACTCCAAAGTGACTTGGCATATTTATCGGTTTGACCGTCACGCTGACTAGATGATTATTATATGCAAAGTTAATGGCCTCTATGCCCTTGAGCAGTTGTAGCGCGCCGTTACCATCGCCAATGTCACAGGTTAGATAACCATTTTCAAGTGCATAAGTTTCAGTGTAATCCACAGCTGGGGTCGTGCCTTGGCAAGATAATACATTGGCAAGTTGCTGAAATTGAATCGTCAAAGGGGCTGCGCTAATAATAGGCTCACTGTTCGTTTGCTTAACACTACGCGTAAATACTTGGCTGGTATAACGGATCACCTCTTGCGCATCCGATAGCTCTTGGGTCATTCTTACTGTACTTTTTATCGCCGAATAAGACATGGCAACACCAGCAAGTAGAAACAAGCCGACCGCCATCGCCACCAACATCTCAAGTAATGTATATCCTGATTGTCTCGCTTTATGGGTTACACACATTCGGCACCTCGACGAAACTTGCATTCAATGTGACCTGATTAAGCAGTTGCTTTTGAGCCTCCTCTGGCACACGTAAATCTTGCCATGCCACAGTGATGGGCATCTCACCACTATAAGCCGCAGGTAATGTTAAAGCGTACCTAAAAGATAAGCTATCAGGTGGCTGTAACGACTCTCTAAATGATTGCTCTGTAAACTTTGATGGCGCGTTATGCTGTATTTCACAAAGCTCCGGCCACATGCGTTCGATCGCATTCTGCGCCTGCACAAGAGAGACGGTATAATCAAAGCTATTATTAGCGAACTGCAGTGACTTCAGCTGTGTTACACCCAAACCAATCAGCGCTATGCTCGCAATAAACATAGACACCAATACTTCTAGCAATGAAAAACCAGCATTTACGCGCAATTTTCTTCTGCCTTACCTAACCAGCTTTGCCCACTTCGCAAAATACATAAACGATAATCGTCGGTATTAGTATCGTTGTCAGAGATTAAGATATTGCTTTGTAAATTTAATTCACCCGTTGAACGTATCATACGATCAACCAGCTCTGCACTGACTGTTGGGTAATTAGAGTCGAACTGTCGTAACGTCTCCCTGCCACCTGCGACTTCAATTTCTACTAACCAAGAAGTGTCTTGTTTAGTAAGAATAACTGTTTGAGCTCGCTTTACCGCTTCACTTCTGGCGTAACGATACACAGCGTTTAATTGGTTGGCTGTTTTAGTCAGGCGTTCTTGTTTTATAAACTGAGCAAATGATGGAGCGGCTAGCATGGCTAAAATACTTACTAAACCAAGCGTGATTAATAACTCAATCATAGTAAAGCCGCGTGACTTTTGCTTATTTCCAGCAGTCATTGCCATTCCCACTTGCTGTTGTTTTACCAGTTTGGTCGATCTCTAAAACGGCACACCTGTCAGAAGACTGGACACTACCGGCTTTTGGCTTTGCTTTTAAGGTGAACTTTAAACTTCTAAAGTCAGGTGACCCTGCCGGTAAATCTGGGTCATGTTTATACTCGAACGTATAAACTGCTGATTTAGGTAAATCCGTAAAGCTATTACTATCTGGATAACCACCGTTTCTTGAGTAAATTCGCTCTAAAATTGCCGCAGTTTGCAACATACCTTGTTGTGCATCTGAACGATGCCCATCTTGGATATACTTTTGATAAGATGGATACGCCAGTGTCGTTGTAATCGCAACAATTGCAACCACAATTAACAGCTCAATTAGCGTAAAACCTTTTGTAATTACTCTAGAATTCATACTCTACCCAAAAAAACAGCGCTGTCATTTTTAACACAAACCTAACAAGGAACAAAAGCTTAACTTGTTATTAGGTATGACAAAACCCGCAGTTAAAATACCACATAATATATGTTTATGAAAAAGGAACGGATTACATGTAATTACACAATGTACCGTTTGCTCAGATCCGTGAGATGTTTAAACGAAGAGGGAGTTTGATAGTTTTTATTTTTTATATAAAAACCGCGTGCATAACACGCGGCTTTTCAATACTTAATCAGAGATTAAGCTTCAGCAATAACGATTACTTTGATAGTAGCAGTTACGTCTGAGTGTACAGAGATTGCAACGTCAAATTCGCCAGTCTCACGGATAGTACCTAGAGGTAGACGAACTTCTGATTTAGCAACTTCAACACCAACAGCTGAGATAGCGTCAGCGATGTCACGTGTACCGATAGAACCGAATAGCTTACCTTCGTCACCAGCTTTAGATACTAGAGTAACTTCAGCTAATGCTTCTAGCTTCTCAGCGCGTGCTTGAGCAGCTGTTAGTTCTTCAGCAATCTTCGCTTCTAATTCAGCGCGACGAGCTTCGAAAGTTTCGATGTTAGCTTTAGTCGCTGGAACTGCTTTACCTTTAGGGAATAAGAAGTTACGAGCGAAGCCAGATTTAACTGCAACTTGGTCACCTAAGTTACCAAGGTTTGCGATCTTGTCTAGTAGAATAACTTGCATGTTTCTACACCTTTTAAAAACGAGTTAATCCGCTGCTTACTTATGTAAGTCAGTGTATGGAAGAAGGGCTAAGTAGCGAGCACGCTTGATAGCAGTTGCTAGCTGGCGCTGGTATTTAGCGCTAGTACCTGTGATACGGCTAGGTACGATTTTGCCACTTTCAGTTACATAGTTTTTAAGAGTAGCTAGATCTTTGTAATCGATTTGTTGTACGCCTTCCGCTTTGAAACGGCAGAACTTACGACGTCTGAAATAACGTGCCATGAGTAATTTCCTCAATTAATTCTTTCAATATGTTGTGCATGTAAGACAAGTTGACTTAAACCATTTCGGTTTTCGTGACGATTTAAAAAACCGCGTACTTGTATTGCCTGCCCAACGTATAAATGCTGTGTTTGATTCTGTAATTGTGCACCGCTTGCAACCACACTTAGACGAACATAACTATTTCTGTTTAGTTCGGCTTCGACTTGCATTGATTTGTGCTCAAGTACAAACGTGCAATGTGGAATACCAGCTGGGCTTTGACTAAATTTGGGTGTTTTACAAACCGTACCCGAGAGCACATATTGATTTGTATACAGATCAGGCTGTGTCACCTATTTAATCAATCCAGATTCAATAACGATTAAGCAGAAGCTGCTTCTTTTTTCTCTTCTTTAACAAGAGGAGACGCTTCAGTTACAGCGTTTTTAGTACGCATAACTAGGTTACGTAGCACTGCATCGTTGTAGCGGAAAGAAGTTTCAAGCTCGTTGATTACTTCAGTTGGTGCTTCAACGTTCATTAGAACATAGTGTGCTTTGTGAAGCTTTTCGATTGGGTAAGCCAGTTGACGACGACCCCAGTCTTCTAGACGGTGAATTTGACCACCAGCTTCAGTGATAGAACCAGTATAACGCTCGATCATACCAGGTACTTGCTCACTTTGATCTGGGTGAACCATGAATACGATTTCGTAATGACGCATGGATATTCCTTACGGTTAATATAGCCTTGTCCCGTTTCGGCCAGTCGGGGGAAGGCAAGGAACTAAATGTGATAGCCGAAATGAGCGCGTATTCTACGTTGAGTTGGGAGTTTTGGCAATGAAAAAAGCAAGAAAAGACTAATTATTAATCAAGATTATAAGTGAATAAGGGTATATTTGAAGCAGAGGATTGGAGCGGCACACGAGGTTCGAACTCGTGACCTCGACCTTGGCAAGGTCGCGCTCTACCAGCTGAGCTAGTGCCGCATTCCATATTTAGCTCTTAATTTGTTTGTAATATCGCAAAGGTCGCGTCTATTACCCGACGCAGCTGAGCTAGTACCGCATCACATAATTAACTCTTAATTTGTCGGTAAATACGCAAGGTCGCGTCATTTCCTATAGCAGCTGAGTTAGTACTGCATATAATTAGTTATACACTAATTAATTTGCGTAAAAGCAAGATTAAGAAGTTGGAGCGGCACACGAGGTTCGAACTCGTGACCTCGACCTTGGCAAGGTCGCGCTCTACCAGCTGAGCTAGTGCCGCATCACAATATTTGCTCTAGAAATAATAAACCCCGCAGAGTTACTCTCTTAAGCGGGGCAGGATTCTACAATAATGCAGGTGCTTTGCAAGCAGTTTTTAAAGATTAAAGAACTTTTCTTTATAAACCTTTAATTCCATTATTGAATCTTTTATATCGTCTAGCGCAAGGTGTGAGCTTTTCTTTTTAACGTCACTAAGCAATTCAGGCTTCCAGCGGCGAGCTAGCTCTTTCACTGTACTCACATCTAGGTTGCGATAGTGAAAGTAAGCCTCAAGTTCAGGCATGTACTTATTTAAAAAGCGGCGGTCCTGTCCAATCGAATTACCACACATAGGCGAGCTACCAGGTGGTACCCACTCTTTTAAAAACTCTAAAGTTTGTGCAATGGCATCGTCTTCAGTGAACTTGCTGGCTTTACAGCGTGCTGTCAAACCTGAACGACCGTGTTGATTGGTACACCATTCGTCCATGTTATCTAACAACTCATCACTTTGATGAATAGCAATAACAGGGCCTTCAGCTAATACATTTAAATCACCATCAGTAATAACCGTAGCAATTTCTAAGATTTTATCTGTTTTAGGCTCTAAGCCCGTCATTTCAAGATCTAGCCAGATCAAATTTGATTCATTAAAAGACATAAACTACCTTAGCGGTACTTCCTTTAGATCCAATGCAATTAGATATATCATATTAGCTTCACTTGTTTACCTAAAGCTTTTTTTTTAAAAGCGCTTAATTTAATTGAGTTATAGCCCATTTGAGCCATGCTCACAAAGTAAACAGAGTGATTTTAGGCAATTTTATTAATTGCGATTTTGATCAGTGACAAGCTAAGTACCTATGGCAAAACAAAAGAAACTCAGTAAAGGCCAATCCCGTCGGATCAGTGCCAACCATCAAAAACGCTTGCGAAAAGCTAAACAGCAGCATAGCGAGCAACAAGATACACAGTGGCAAACCGACAATTTAGGTCAGACTGAAAAAGCAGTGGTAATAAGCCGTTTCGGCCAACATGCCGATATAGAAACCACTGACGGCGAAGTATTACGCTGTAATATTCGCAGAACCGTTGGCGGTTTAGTATGCGGTGATGAAGTATTCTTTCGTCGTGCCAAAGTCAGTGATGGTGACCTCGCTGGTGTTATAGAGGCCATTGAAGAGCGCCGTTCACAGCTTACCCGCCCAGACTTTTATGATGGCGTTAAAGTCGTTGCAGCAAACATTGACCAAATCTTAATGGTGTCTGCAATTTTGCCTGAGTTCACCCCGCAAATTATCGACCGATATTTAGTTGCTTGTGAAGATATGGGTATCGAGCCCATCTTAGTGCTCAATAAAATCGACTTAATTGATGATGAAGGGCTTGAGTTCATTAACGAGATTTTAGATATCTATCGCGAATTAGGTTACAAAGTACACCTTGTTAGTACCAAAACTGGTGAAGGCATTGACGCGCTTAAGCAAATTTTAGTTGGTAAAAACAACATCTTTGTAGGCCAATCAGGGGTTGGTAAATCAACGCTCGTCAATACCGTTCTGCCTGATGCAGATATTCTTACCAAAGAAGTCTCTGAAAACAGCGGTCTAGGTCAGCACACCACGACTGTATCACGATTACATCACTTACCGAGCGGCGGAAACTTGATTGATTCACCGGGGATCCGTGAGTTTGGTCTATGGCATCTAGATGTTGAACGCGTAACTTGGTGCTTTAAAGAGTTCCGCGAGTATATTGGTGGTTGTCGTTTTAGAGATTGTAAACACCTTAATGATCCGGGGTGTATTTTGGTAGAAGCCGTTGAGCAGGGTAAAATTACTGAGTTACGTTTTGACAGCTACCACCGTATTCTAGAATCAATGGCTGATGGCCGCGCGGGTGCTCGCGCGCCAAGAGTTTAAAAAATTTACAGTTTTTATGTTAGTATCTGCGCTAATTATTTTTAGGAATTTATAGTCCCCATGGATAAATTTAAAATTGCCATGCAATACGCCATGCCTAAGCATGGGATCTCTCGCCTAGTTGGTAAATTGGCTTCTGCCGAAGCAGGCTCCGTGACAACTTCTTTAATTAAGGCGTTTATCAAGCAGTATAAGATTGATATGAGCGAGGCACTTTACGAAGATCCTGCGCACTATAAAACCTTTAATGAGTTCTTTACTCGCCCATTAAAACCAGGCATTCGCCCATTAACAGAAGATGAAAGCATCATTACTCACCCTGTAGATGGCGCTATCAGTCAATTAGGCGATATTGTTGATGGTCAGCTTATTCAAGCTAAAGGTCATGACTACAGCGTACAAGATTTACACGGTGGTGATAAAGATGATGCAGACCCATTTATGGGTGGTAAATTTGCCTGTATTTATTTAGCACCAAAAGACTATCACCGTATCCACATGCCAATTGACGGCACGCTGCGTAAGATGATTTACGTACCGGGCGATTTATTCTCGGTAAATCCACTTACAGCGAAAAATGTGCCTAACTTGTTTGCGCGAAACGAGCGTGTCGTGGCGATTTTCGATACCAAAGTAGGCCCACTTGCGATGACTTTAGTCGGCGCAACCATTGTGGCAAGCATTGAAACGATTTGGGCAGGGACAGTTACACCACCGGCTGGTCGTGACGTAATGACATGGAATTACCCTGTTGAAGGCGACAAAGCAATCTATTTAAAGAAAGGCGATGAAATGGGCCGCTTTAAACTAGGCTCAACGGTTATTTTAGCTTGGGGTAAAGATCAAGCTGACTTCTTAGGTAGCGAGCAGCCTGAAACAGTAACTCGTATGGGCACACCATTCGCGACAATTAAATAATACTAATTAAACTTTAGTTAATTAAAATAGATAGAAAAGCCACCATACTTTGTATAGATGGCTTTTTTGAATCTAGAAACTCGCTTTATTAAAAAACAAAAAACCCAGCCGAGGCTGGGTTTTTGAATTCTTTAAAACTAAAATTACTTGATTTTAGCTTCTTTGAAAATCACGTGCTTACGTACTTTAGGATCGTACTTTTTGATTTCCATTTTTTCAGGCATGTTACGCTTGTTCTTGTCGGTAGTGTAGAAATAACCAGTACCAGCAGTTGAAACTAAACGGATCTTATCACGCATGATTCAGCTCCTTAAACTTTTTCGCCGCGAGCACGGATATCTACTAATACCGCGTCGATGCCTTTTTTATCGATAATACGCATACCTTTAGTAGTAGTACGTAAAGTAACAAAACGTTTTTCGCTTTCAACCCAGAAACGGTGCGTTTGTAGGTTAGGTAGGAAGCGACGCTTAGTAGCGTTGCGCGCGTGTGAACGGTGGTTACCTACCACTGGGCGCTTACCTGTAACTTGACAGACTTTAGACATGTCTATATATCTCCAATAACTTCGCTCGAGCTTAATTTTCCCTTGGGCCTTAACTGTTTGCCCTGGGGTAAATCAGAGGGCGCTCTTTATACAGCATTAGCAGGCAAAGATCAAGGATCTAGTCCTATCAATCAGCTCATATGTAAATTTGATAGCGGCCAATTATAATGATCGAATCGTGCTTAGGAAAGTAAAAACTGCATTTAAATTAAACTAATTTGCAATATTTTGAGCAAAGCTGCGTTTTTTAACGTTTTCTTTCTATAAATCACTTAAATCAAGCCTCGCTGTGCAAAAGATATGCAGCGATTCCCTGCCACAATAAGGTGATCTAATACGTGAATGTCCACTAAAGCGAGGGCTTTTTGTAATTTTTGGGTAATTAACTTATCGGCTTCGCTTGGCTCAGCAATGCCACTGGGATGATTGTGCGCAAAAATTAATGAGGCCGCATTATGCTTCAATGCCGCTTTTACCACTTCTCTAGGATAAACACTCGCCGCGTTTATTGTGCCATTAAATAAAATCTCGTCATGAATAAGTTGGTTCTGGTTATCTAAATACAGCGCCATAAACACTTCGTGCTCTAACCCTTTTAATTGCAAACACAGGTAGTCATTCACCGCATCAGGCGAAGTGAATACCGTGTCGCGCAAGCATGCTTCACGCATATAGCGTTTACTCAATTCAAGTACGGCTTGTAATTGTACATATTTGGCCTCCCCCAAACCCTTCAACGCTGAAAACTCTTTTAAACTGGCATTAAATAAGTTTTGTAATGACCTACTTTGGGTTAGTAGTGATTCTGCCAATTCAATGGCATTCATGCCGGCGATTCCAGTTCTTAAAAATATTGCCAAAAGCTCTGCATCACTCAATGCATGCGGGCCTTTTTTCAGTAACTTTTCTCTCGGTAGGGTGTGTTTTGGTAATGCACTCAATTGCATAGTTTGTCCTTAATTCCTTTGTTCCTAGGCACTAAAGTGTAGTCAAAGGATCATAAAAGACAAAAGCAGGTTACCCCTCAGTCACTTCTCTATGGTAGAGTTTAAGCAAGTTTTTACTGGATTTAACAAGCTATGAAACAGGCAAAAAATATTGTTTTGGGGATCAGTGGCGGTATTGCTGCTTATAAATGTGCAGAATTAGTTCGACGATTAAAAGAGCGCAACTGCAATGTCAAAGTGGTTATGACCGATTCTGCCAAGCATTTTATTACTCCACTGACTATGCAAGCGGTATCTGGAGAACCTGTTTCTGATTCTTTACTCGACCCGAGTGCTGAAGCGGCCATGGGCCATATTGAATTTGCCAAATGGGCTGACTTAATTCTCGTTGCCCCAGCAAGTTCAAACATCATCGCGAAAATGGCAGCAGGTATTGCCGACGATTTACTCACCACATTATTACTTGCCACGCCAGCTAAAATCGCTATTGCCCCCGCAATGAACCAACAAATGTACGCCCACGCAGCAACACAAGCCAACTTAAAAACCCTTGCTAATCGTGGCGTAGATATTTGGGGTCCGGGTAAAGGCGAACAAGCATGTGGCGATGTGGGTGCGGGTCGGATGCTAGAGCCAATGGAACTCGTTGAGCTTTGTATGCGCGATGACATTGAACCCGTACTGGCAGGTAAAACTATTGCAATTACTGCAGGCCCAACCCGCGAACCCCTTGATCCAGTGCGTTATATCAGCAACCATAGCTCAGGCAAAATGGGCTATGCCATTGCAGAAGCGGCACTTAAGTTAGGCGCAAAAGTAACCCTTATTTCAGGCCCCGTGACTTTAACGCCACCAGCAGAGGCTGAAGTTATCCAAGTCAGTAGTGCATTAGAGATGCGAGATGCCGCCCTTGAGCAAGCACAAAACTCAGATATTTTTATCGGCTGTGCTGCAGTTGCGGATTATCGCGCAGCCAATGTGGCAGAGCAAAAAATAAAAAAACAAGGTGATGAGATCACTTTAACCATGGTGAAAAACCCAGACATCATTGCCGAAGTTGCCGCACTTAAAAACCATCGCCCTTATACGGTTGGTTTCGCAGCTGAAACACAAGATGTTGAAAAGTATGCTAAGGGCAAATTAGAAAAGAAAAACCTGAATATGATCTGCGCCAATGATGTCTCTCAAGAAGGGCTTGGCTTTAACTCAGATCACAATGCGTTAACATTGTTCTGGCATGATGAACAGCGCAATTTAGGAGTCAATAGTAAAGCTGAGCTAGCAACGTCTCTACTAAAGGCACTAGCCGAAAAGCTATAAAAACCCTTAAAACAAAGGCTTACAAAGGTGTATTTTTTTCAGTACAAAACATGAATGAAAGTCACTTGAAAACACTAGCACCAAGCTGAATAAACCATTAACATATCCCCAACAAAGTGTGAGCTTGTTGGGGTTTGCACTGAATTATGCGCCGCATAATTCAAAGTATAAATAGAACATAATAACGATAAATTAAAGGACCATTCATGCCAGCGACTAAGCGCAGTAATCGCAAAGAGCAAATACTACAATCTCTCGCACAAATGCTTGAAACCAGCCCTGGTCAACGTATCACAACAGCTAAATTAGCAGCTGAGGTGGGCGTATCTGAAGCGGCGTTGTACCGTCACTTTCCAAGCAAAGCACGCATGTTTGAAGGTTTAATTGAATTCATTGAAGACACCCTACTTTCTCGTATCAATATCATTTTAGATAACGAAAAAGAAACGCAGGGTCGTATTTATAACATCTTGCTGCTCATTCTTGCATTCGCAGAGAAAAACCCTGGGATCACTCGCATTCTTACTGGTGATGCACTTCAAGGTGAACAAGAGCGTTTGCGTGAACGCATTCAAGGCCTATTTGAAAAGTTAGAAACCCAGTTCAAACAAGTTCTACGTGAACGTAAACTTCGAGAAGGCAAAGCCTTTACTACCGACGAAGCTGCATTGGCCAATTTCTTCCTAGCTTACATCGAAGGCAAAATGAACCAGTTTGTTCGCAGTGATTTTAAAACTCGCCCAAGCAGTCAATTTGAAGCACAGTGGCAAGAGTTGCAAAAAATCTGGTTAGCTTAATCGCCAATTAAATTCTAAAAAGCGACAGATGTCGCTTTTTTTGTGCCCAAAAATCACTGTTTCACCTCTCATACCAATCCTCTTAATTAAGTGATCTATTTTGAGGCAAGTAAAATTTGTCGGTAGCACCGCTTACGCGTCCTGCTATCGCTGAGGTACCTACTTCCATGTAGGCAAGGCGAAAATTTTGCTATTTAGTTGTTCTAAATAAGAAATTTTCAACAAAGCTAACGTCAGTTTTAATCTCTCAAAATGATTAAGTCTTATTGAGGATTGGTATCTTACTGTTATTGACCGCATCGCCCTTTTGTCTTTACCTGCTGCGTGATAAAAAAAACCTTTATAAGTAAAATTAGGTTTGCACCATGAAGGCGTTCCACTCTCTTATTGCAGCCAGTGTGCTGTGCAGCTTGCCTGTTGCGGCGAAATCAAATCTTGAGTTTAAAGATGTATTTGATTTTCGCTATGCACAAGGCCAGCAACTTTCTGAAAACGGCCAATTTCTGACTTTTTCTGCAAAGCCTTATCGCGGCAACAGCGAAGGCTTAGTCTATGACTTAACAACAAACAAAATCATTGCCCGAGTTCCGCAAGGCACTAAGCCACAGATCAACAAGGCTGCAAACTGGGTGGCGTTCACCCAAGTGCCTACTCTATTAGAAAAAGAAACCACCAAGAAAAAAGATAAGAAGAAACTAAAAAATCATCTTATTTTGATTAATACCAACACAGATAAGCAAACTACCTTTGCTGAAGTAGTTGATTACCAAATCAGTGATGACGGTAACTGGCTTGCTTATCGCACCAAAGAAAAACCAGAAGACGATAAAACAGACAAAAAAGCTGACAAGCCTGAAAACGAAATCAAGGCCGATAAAAAAGACAAATTTTATTCACTGGTAATCGTAAACCTGCGTGATATGAGCAAAACCACCATTGAACATGTTGGTAAGTTTGCGCTGAGCCCTAAAGAATATGGCGTACTATTTAATGTTCATGCTAAGCATGGCGCAAAAAACCACATTGGCTTTTTTGATTTAAACACGCAAACGCAAAGCAGTTTATTCGACGAGCCAGGGGTCACCTTAAGCCAAGCAGTTTGGCACCCTAAAAAGCCTATTGTTGCTTTTAACATGGCCAATTATGTCAACGACGATACTCGCCGTCGCGATCATCAAATTACGCTATGGCACAGTGATACCAATACCTTAAAAGAGATTAACAACCCAACAGGTTGGTTCACTGGTAAAACAGCTAAACTCAACTGGTCTGAGCAAGGCGAGCGCTTATACTTCCAAAACCGCCCTGAGCTTGAAGCTAAAGCAAAAGAGTTGAAGTACAAAGACGAAGCGTCACTCACTGACTTCGACACTATTCGTGCGCAAAAAGGCCTACAGGTTTGGCACAATAATGATGCTGAAATTAAAACTCGTGAAGCCAAAACATGGCAACAAGCTAACAAAAACCGCCACTATCAAGCAGTTTATCATCTAAATGGTGAGCAAGTTGTGCAGCTTGCTAACGAGCAAGCGCCAAATATTCGCTTAAACACCGAAGCGAACTTCTTACTCGCAAGTAACGATAAGCCACATTTAGAACGCATCATGTATGAAGGCTTCTTCAACGATTATGCAGCCATTAATGTAAAAACTGGCGAGCAAACCAAGATCATCGAAGGCTCGCCGTTTAGACCAAGCCTGTCTCCGACAGGTAGCCATGCTGCATTCTTAAAAGATCAGCAAGTTTGGTTAAAAGACCTATCATCTCAGTCTCTTTCACCTCTAACCAAAGCCATCAGAGAAGCGATTTTCGCCGATGATAAACACGACTACCCAAGCGAGCAACCTGGCTATGGCTTTGCGGGTTGGCAACTTGATGGCTCAATTGTGTATGTCTACTCGAAGTTTGATATTTGGGCGTTCGATGTAAACACACAACAAGCTAAGCGTTTAACAAAGGGTCGTGAAACAAACACCCAATACCGCGTAAAGTATCTTGATCAAAATCAGCTTGGTTTTGCTACAAATGACACCTTAATGCTGCATACCCACAACACTGAAAATAAACAGTCGGGCGTGGCAACGCTGGACCTAGCAACAGGTAAAGTAAAAACAGTACTAAAAGGCGAAGCCCGCTATGCACTAGTCGCTAAAGCTAAACATGCCGACAAACTGATTTTCACCACAGAAAGCTATCATCAGTTCCCTGATTTTTGGCAAACCACCAGCACATTCGCAAAGACTAAAAAAGTGACAGACTTAAACCCACAAGTGAAGAACTTTGCATGGGGTGGCAAACCTGAATTAGTGCAATATAAAGGTTATAACGGCGAAGACTTACAAGGTGTGCTAATCAAACCTGCTGGCTATAAAGAAGGTGATAAAGTACCTACGGTGATTTATTTCTACCGCTATATGAGCCAACGTATGTATAACTTCCCGAAAATGGAGTTAAACCACAGACCGAACTTCCCAATGTTTACCTCGAACGGTTACGCATTGTTCTTACCTGATATTCGTTTTGAAATTGGTAAGCCGGGCCCATCATCAACTCAAACCATGATCAACGCCGCGCAAAAGCTGATTGATATGGGAGTTGCCCACCCTGATAAGATTGGGTTACAAGGTCACTCTTGGGCAGGCTACCAAAGTGCCTTTATGATCACGCAAACAGATATGTTTAAAGCGGTTGTATCAGGTGCCCCTGTATCGAATATGACATCGGCATATAGTGGTATTCGTTTAAAGTCGGGCCTTGCCCGTCAGTTCCAGTATGAAACTGGTCAGAGCCGTATTGGTAAACCGCTGACACAAGCACTCGATTTATACATTGAAAACTCGCCTGTATTCTTTGCCGACAAAGTAAATACACCTGTGCTGATCATGTTTGGTGATGACGATGGCGCGGTACCATGGCAAGAAGGGATTCAATACTACTTAGAACTTCGTAGACACAATAAAGATGCCATTTTCTTACAATACGAGGGCGAGCCACATCACTTGAAGAAATTCCCGAACCAAGTGGATTTCTCAATTCGTATGATGGAGTACTTTGATCATCACCTGAAAGGAAAACCTGCGGCTGATTGGATCAAAGATGGGGTTAAACACCAACCAGAGTAATTAAACAAATACTCATAACAATAATAAAGCCTGCAACTGCAGGCTTTATTATTTAATTTTAAGTGCATTAAAAGTTTAAGCGCTGGTTTTGACCAAAACCTTATCTTCAAACCACTCACTCAATAGTTTCTTTTCATAATAGAAAGACGTCTCACGACCTTTCTTAATGCGATCCATAAAGCTCATATCTTTTAATACTAGCTTTTCAGCACTACTTACCGTCGCGCCTGATTTATCTTGTACGGTATAACTTATAGTCAACCTTGGAAAATAAATTGGCTTTATCACACGTATATCTTGCATGTTCATTCTCGCGTCGCCAGCAAGGTCTATGTCATCAAAAGTCACATTTAATTTGTAACCTTCAGGTAACTGTTCAGCCAATTTACTGATATGCTTTTCAAACTGCTTAGCGACGCGTTTGTGATATGCGCCTTTCACTTCCTTTCCTGGATAGACATCGCGGTAATCGTTAAAGTCTTTCCAAGTAACTTTCGCCTCTCCAGCGATACTTAAAAATGGCATACTCAAAGCGAGTAAGGTGAAACATAACTTTTTCATGATGACCTCCTAAAAGACTTTCCTCTCTATAATGAGCAAAAAAATGCGTAATGGGAACCTTTTTAGGGCCACAATTACACACTTTTACACTTAGACACGAACTGTTCTAGCTTGCTACTTTTTCATGCCAAATAGCAACGCATACAACACAGGTACGACTCCTAGGGTTAAAAGGGTCGAGAACAACAACCCGCCCATTATGGTCAGCGCCATGGGCTCCCACATTTCGCCGCCGCCTAAGTACAGAGGAATTAATCCCAAAACTGTTGTCGCGGTTGTCAGTAAAATCGGTCGCATACGCTGTTGTGCTGCATAAATAATGGCTTGTATAGGATGACTACTATCTTCATCTAACTCCATCTTAATACGCTCAAGTAATACAATAGCGTTGTTGATCACGATACCCGCCAGTGAAATTACACCCAGAAGTGTCATAAAGCCAAAGAATGACTGACCGAGTAACAGCGCAGCCACAACCCCGACAAAACCAAGTGGGATCGTTGTGAGCACAATGACTGACTTACGAATTGAGTTAAATTGGCCTATTAATAGAATCACAATAATAAAGACAGCTATCGGCATCTTATCGGCAATTGACTGGTTGGCTTTGCCCGATGATTCAGCTTCACCACCGAGTTCATAGTCATATCCATATGGCCAATTTGCTTTTTGCTCCTCAAGCCAAGGAAGTAGCTGGGCAAACCCTTCATTGGCGGTAATACCTTCAATTTGCGCCCCAACTTTAACGGCTTTTAGGCGATCACGACGTAAAATTTGTGCGCTTTCCCAAACAACTTCGATGTCAGCAACTTGCTTCAGAGGCACAGAGCGACCTGTTGCTTGTGAATACACCACCATAGCTTCAAGCTTACCAATATCTTGTCTGTCACCTGCGATTGAACGCAAGGTAATCGGAATAAGCTCATCGCCTTCTCTGTACTTGGTAAGCTCCATGCCGCTCAAGCCAGTTTGTAAAGAGTTTGCGATATCTCGGCTCGACAAGCCCGCTCTGCGAGCTCGTGCTTGGTCAATTTTGATCTGCAGCTTCTTAATTGGCAATCCCCAATCGTCGCTGATTGACTTTAAGCCCGCAGTTTCACGCATTTTCGATTTTAACTCATTAACAATTCCCATCAGTACATTGATGTCATCACCGAGCAACCTCACTTCAACCGGGTTGGCTATCGGTGCACCATTTTCGATTTTGCGCAACTTTAAGAGCAGATCGGGATGACGTGACAACGCATATTCTTCAATTTGCTTCATCACCTTATCAATATGCTGGTAAGACGTCGTGGTGATGATCATTAAGGCATAGTTAGAGCTGGTTGGCTCAGGGCTATGTGTTAACAAAAATCTAGGCCCACCATTGCCGATATAGCTTACCCAGTCCGTAACACCTTGCTCTGTTTGTTCGTTTACTTTTAAGTTGTTAGCAATAAACGATTCTACATCACGCACAACAGACTCTGTCGCAGTAATACGCGTACCAATAGGGAGCTCTAATTCAACTTTAAAATAATCACGATCTGACGGAGGAAAGAACAATTTAGGCACGTACTGCATACCTTGTATAGCAATAAACAACATTCCAACACAGCCGAGTACTGTGAGCCAACGATACCTAATCAGTCCAGCCAAAATGTTTTTATAGAACAGGTAAAAACCAGTATCGTAATTAGCAGACTCTTTCTTCACCTTGGTAAAATACACACACAGCATTGGGATCATGGTCATCGCCAATAACCAAGAACATAGTAAGGTAATGGTCACCACTTTAAATAGCGAGGCGGTATATTCCCCCGTCGTCGATTCTGCTAAAAAGATAGGTAAAAACGCTGCGCCCGTTGTGAGAGACGACACCAGCAATGGAATTTTCAGCTCCTGTGCCGAATCAACTGCTGCGTCTATGGCCGCTTTCCCTCGCTCCATCTGAACCATGATGTTCTCAGACATTACGATGCCGTTGTCTACTAACATACCCAATGCGATGATCAATGCAGCTAAAGAGATTTGGTCGATGCTGATATTGAAAAACGACATCACCAAAATGCCTAACACCATACTCATTGGAATAAGGCTCGCAACAATCAAACCCGTTCTTAGACCAAGACTAAACAACATGACCACAGTCACGACTAAAACAGCTTGTAAAAGGTTAGACACAAAGTCCGAGACTTTCTTTTCAACTTCTTTGGGCAAAAATGACAGCAGCTTAAACTCAACCCCAATCGGATAAACCGATTCAAGATGGTGCAGGGCATTAATGACTTGCTCACCGAGTAGCAGGTTGTTACCACCTTGACGCATAGAAATGGCGATAGTCATGCCACTTTGCTGCTCAACTCTTACCTTGCTCTTCGCAGGGTCGACGTAATCGCGATAGACACGGGCAATATCACTGAGCAAGAACACTTGCTGACTACCCGAGACATTAATGATGGTATTGGCAATATCTTCCACTGACTCAAAATTACCACTAGGCTCTAACGCCAAAGTTTCATCTTCAATGTAGATTGAACCGCCAGGGTTTACGATGTTACGAGCCGCAAGTTGATCTTTTAATTGATTTGGGGTGATACCCAATGCCGCCATTTTGGCATTTTCAAACTCAATAAAGACACGCTGCTCTTGCACCCCAAAAATGTCGACTTTGGCGGCTTCTGGTAAGCGCAATAATTGATCTCGCACCTGCTCTGCCACTTCTTCCATTTCGCGATAGGTGTAACCTTCGGCGGTTAACCCAATCACAACGCCAAACACATCCCCAAACTCATCATTGACGATGGGGGCTTGTGCGTCGCTCGGTAAATCTTTTTCTATCGACTGAATTTTACGGCGCAAGTTATCCCATATCGGCCGCATCTCTTTGTAACTTTCTTTAATGTTAACACTGACAATCGATACCCCCGTTTTTGAGGTACTACTGACAAAGTCGAGCTCAGGAATTTGCTGTACCACTTTCTCGATTTTATCTGACACCAGCTCTTCAACACGCTGCGGACTAGCACCAGGAAAGTAAGTCACCACTTGCGCAGTACGGATAATAAAGCCTGGATCATAGTCTTTCGGCATTTTGTCAAAGGCAGTGATCCCCGATAATAAGAGCACTAGGATCAGCACCCATGTGGTGCGATTGTTCTCTAGCGCGAGACGAGTAATATTCATTACTTACCTCCTGAAAACTTCACTATTTGCCCATCGGTAACCTTACTCATACCCGCGGTAACAACAAAATCCCCCTGCTCTACGCCTGAAATAACAGGAAAGCCTAGTGATGAAATTTCGCCAATGACGACTGGTGTTTTCGTTATTTTACCCTTGTTTTCTCCTTGAGATTCGACCGTCCAAACATAATTACCTTGGCTATCTTTTAATACAGTCGCCAACGGTAAATACAGGTTTGCTGCTGTACGACTTGGCGTACCCGCCATCACTTTTGCTGTCATACCAGGTAAAATATTGTAGCCCTCAGGAGGTAACATACTAAAAGTCACTTCATAAGTTTTTGTCGCTTCATCAGCTTGTGTACTGACTTCGACAAATTCCAGCGGAAAACGCTCTTCTTTTATCGCAGCAAATTCAGCAAATACCTGTTTTGGCGCTTCTTTACTGACGCGGATCATGATGCTTTCAGGCACATTCACTTTTAGGTTAATGTGTTCGATATCTTGTAATGTCGCAATGGCTTGTTTGGCTTGTATCTCTTCAAATTGTTCTACATGAGTTCGTGATACAACACCGGTAAATGAGGCTTTTAAGGTGGTATATGCAAGATTGTTTTTCGCATTTGCTAACTTGGTTTTAGCGCTAGTAAATTGCGACTTTAATTTATCGTAATCTGACTGACTAATGGTACCCGAGACAATCAATTGTTCAGCTCGAGCAAAATCGGCTTTAGCCTTATCAAAATTTGCTTGTGCTTCGTCTACAGCTAATTTGTAATCTGTATCATCTATATGCGCAATCAGGTCACCCGCTTGTACCGGTTGACCCTGCTTTACATATAAATCGGTAATAGAGCCAGGCACTTTAAACGACAAGTCTGCGGTACTCGCTGCATCCACAACAGCCGGAAATTCCTGTAATGGTCCTTCTGTTTGCTTAATGAGTTGCAATGTTCTGACTGGCCTTAGTTGTTCTTGGTTGGCCATATCATTTTGCGGTTCAGAACAGCCAGTGAGTATGATCGTCAGAGTTGCGACCATCATAAGCGTTTGTCTTGTTTTCATTGTCTTATCACCATGATGTAGTTGTTATGTCAAAGGGCAGGATGTAACTCACTATAATTACATGACATTAATACTAGTCGACTTTTCAAGTTTTATGAGAATAACAGGCTGTATTCTAAAAATTAATTACCAACTAAGATGCCATATTTTACGTTTTCAGGTATAAAAAACCGAAGCCTTTGAGCTTCGGTTTGCAAGAAAGTTTCAAAATAAATAATGCGGTGTAATAAATTATTTTACCGCTTTACTTAGTATCATCAGTTGCCAGCTTATTTAATGTAATATCAGACCAAACCAGACGATGATCTGAGCTTTGCAGACCCGGCCCAACTAGATGATAGTTTGCATCCGTTTTGCTCGGCCAAAACACCGCGGTTTGCTCAACCTGAATGCCAAATGTTGATGGGATCACATAATCAGCACGCATTTTCCAATCAGCAGTATGAGTCGCAGAAAATTGATTATTGGGTGCATTCTCAACGCCGCCCACGCTAACAGGCGCGAGCTTGCCATTAATATATTCGCTGGCAAATAATTTAGCCATCGGGTTGCCCGTGCCATTACCTTCATCAGGAGAAGCATTTAAATCGCCCATGATCACAAAGCGCTTATTCTTGCCTAACCCACCCTTTTGACCTTTATCGTCATAAATGTAGTCTGATGCATTTGGATCTACATAATCCCACCAAAAACGAATTTCATCATGGTTACGTAAGCCATTGCGGTCTTCTTTACCGTCAAACACGGGTGGTGTTGGGTGACTAGCAAGAACGTGAATGACTTCATCACCTACTTTTACTGGCACATCCCAATGGCTTTTCGACGACAACCTAAATATTTCAAGCTCTTCCTCGTTATACCAGGCTTCACCCGTCTCTGGATTTACTGGCAACGTGACATTAGGCATGTCTTTCCATAAGAATTTTTGAAAGGTGCGCACTTTATCTGTGATGATTGGATACTGCGATAACAACACCATGGCATATTGCCCAGGAAAGACCCCAAAGCCATAAGCGTCACCACCGCCGACACCCACTTTACCGTCATTATTTAAATCAAATTCAGTGACAATACCTGTGTTAGATTCTGCAAGGTAAAAATAAGGATAATCAATACCTTTTACGCCATTTTGACTGACGTTTAAGTAATTTTTACTTAGCGCTTTTACTGCACTGCCATCGGCTACATAATCGAACTCAGCCAGTAATAAAACCTCAGGGCGAACGCGTTGGATGATCTCTGCCACTTTTTTAATTTGTGTATCGTTACCGCTTTGTACGTCGGCCAGAATATCGCCGGCATTTTTGCGATTCAAATACGCATTAAAAACCGCAACTCGAAGCTCACCTTGCTTGGCAGGCACACCCAAATCACTGGTTTGACTTTGTGTTTCTTGAGATGACAATCCAGCCGGCTCACCGGTGTTTGAATGATTCAGCGACCCCCCCGCCATACTTAAACTTGCCAATAAGTTAAACGCCAATACACTTTTATTCATGAGAATATCCTTTACGTGCTGAGCCCGGTTCTCAGCAACTGCTAGAATTTAAAATCGCCTTAGAGTAAATACTTAATTTCAATAACTCAACGCATTACGACGAGTCACTAAGCATAGGCCTTAACGCAAAAAACCTCGCAAATGCGAGGTTTTTTATAAGCGTTTAGTGCTTAGAGGAATGATTACATCATGCCGCCCATGCCACCCATTCCGCCCATGCCACCCATGTCTGGTGCAGCTGGTGCTTCTTGCGGGATTTCAGAAACCATTGCTTCTGTTGTGATCATAAGACCCGCAACTGATGCAGCGAACTGAAGTGCTGAGCGCGTTACTTTAGTTGGATCTAGGATACCCATTTCGATCATATCGTTGTAAGTACCGTTTGCCGCGTTGTAACCATAGTTACCTTCGCCACCTTTCACGTTGTTTACAACAACTGATGCTTCGTCACCTGCGTTTGAAACGATTTGACGAAGTGGTGCTTCCATTGCACGAAGTGCTACTTTAACACCGTGATTTTGGTCTTCGTTGTCACCTGACAGCTCAGCAATTTTGCTTGCTACGCGAACTAGTGCAACACCACCACCTGGTACAACACCTTCTTCAACCGCTGCGCGAGTTGCGTGTAGCGCATCTTCAACGCGGTCTTTCTTCTCTTTCATTTCAACTTCAGTTGCAGCACCAACTTTGATTACTGCTACGCCGCCAGCTAGTTTAGCCATACGCTCTTGTAGCTTTTCTTTGTCGTAATCAGAGGTTGCTTCTGCGATTTGTGCTTTGATCTGCTCAACACGACCATCGATTGAAGCTTGCTCGCCAACACCATCGATGATTGTTGTATCATCTTTAGTGATAACAACGCGCTTAGCTGTACCTAGGTCTTCAATCGTTGCTTTTTCAAGCTCTAGACCAATCTCTTCAGAAATAACTGTACCGCCAGTTAGAATTGCGATGTCTTGTAGCATTGCTTTGCGACGGTCGCCGAAACCAGGCGCTTTAACTGCAGCAACTTTCACGATGCCACGCATGTTGTTAACTACTAGCGTTGCTAGTGCTTCACCTTCAAGGTCTTCAGCAATAATTAGTAGTGGCTTGCTTGTTTTAGCAACCGCTTCTAGTGTAGGCAGTAGCTCACGGATGTTAGATACTTTTTTGTCTACTAGAAGAATGTGTGGGTTATCTAGTTCAACTTGGCCTTTTTCAGCGTTGTTGATGAAGTACGGAGATAGGTAACCGCGGTCAAACTGCATACCTTCTACTACGTCTAGTTCGTTTTCTAGAGACTGACCTTCTTCAACTGTGATAACGCCAGACTCACGACCTACTTTTTCCATTGCTTCTGCAATGATGTCGCCGATTTCTTTGTCTGAGTTAGCTGAGATAGTACCTACCTGCGCGATTGCAGTTGCGTCTGCACATGGTACTGAAAGCGCTTTTAGTTCTTCAACTGCAGCAACTACGGCTTTGTCGATACCACGCTTAAGGTCCATTGGATTCATACCCGCAGCAACTGCTTTAAGGCCTTCGTTTACGATAGCTTGTGCTAGTACTGTTGCCGTTGTAGTACCGTCACCGGCAGCATCATTTGCTTTAGACGCTACTTCTTTAACCATCTGTGCGCCCATGTTTTCAAACTTGTCTTCAAGTTCGATTTCTTTCGCTACAGATACACCATCTTTAGTGATAGTTGGTGCGCCGAATGACTTGTCTAGTACTACGTTACGGCCTTTTGGACCTAAAGTTACTTTTACTGCGTTTGCTAGTACGTTTACGCCCGCTAACATTTTTGTGCGTGCGTCACCTGCGAATAATACTTCTTTAGCTGCCATGTCTTATATTCCTCTAAATTCTGTATGTAAAAACCGTAAGTTCGACTTATTCAACAATACCTAAGATATTGTCTTCGCGCATGATCAGGTACTCTTGACCTTCGATCTTCTCTGTTTTCTCAATGTATGAGCCAAACAGTACTGTGTCGCCTGCTTTTACTTGAAGTGCTCTCACTTCACCATTGTCCAACACGCGACCGTTACCAACAGCAACGATTTCACCACGTGTTGATTTTTCAGCTGCAGAACCAGTTAGTACGATACCGCCAGCAGACTTTGTTTCTTCTTCTAGACGCTTAACAATAACGCGATCATGTAAAGGACGAATGTTCATGTGTGTCGTTCTCCTAACAATTTGAACAATGACAGAATATTAATTTTCTACCAATTAGCCCAATTGCCTTGGGCTAAAAACTTTAAATCTATGTTGCAACTCTTTATGGGGATGTATTTTTCAAAACCCAAGAGAAAAAATTAAAAATTTTTAATCTTTACGCTTATATTCACCTTCAAAGGTGTTCGAGCCGTCAACGTTACGTTCTGGTTGACGAGGTTGCGCGTCTTCAAACGGACGATTTGCTTGCTGCTCAAAAGGATTGTTTTGCTGCGTGCTTTGTTGGCCGCTTTGTCCAAAACCACCACCAAAGCCAGTTTGTACTTTTACTGATGCTTGTGCCAATAACGCTTTAGATAATGAGCGGCGCACAGCTGGGGTTAATAAAAGAAAACCAAGTACGTCTGTCATGATACCCGGTGTCATTAGTAAAACACCTGCGATGATCACACACAGACCGGTAAAAATGTGCTCGCCCGGCAACTGGCCCTGTGCCATTTGTTGCTGCACATTGGTATATGCACCTAGACCTTGTTGTTTAACACACTTAGCACCGATGATGGCGGTAATAATAACTAATGCGATGGTCGCAAACCCACCGATCACATCACTCACTTGAATAAGTAGCGCAATCTCAATAATGGGAACCACAATAAAAAGCAAAAATAAAATACGAAACATAGGGTCTCCTAAAGTCAATGAAAGAGAAATATGGCTAGTTCGGTCTATTTTCAAGTAATCTGGCGCAAAATAAACCTCTATAAGGCAACTATATTGTAAGTTTGCGTAAACGAGCGTTTGGGCTAGCCCATTCATTGCGCTAGTATGATACGTGGTTTCGGTGAACTGGTTGAGAGAAAAGCACCTTATGACAAGCGATTATAAAATTGTACTCACCACATGTGAGACTAAAAATGACGCGCACAAACTTGCTGTGATACTCGTTGAAAAAAAATTGGCTGCCTGCGTAAACATTTTGCCCGAAGTGGAGTCTGTGTATGTATGGCAAGGAAAAGTTGAACAACAAACAGAAAGTAAACTTTTCATTAAGACCAACGTACAACGCTTGGAAGAATTAATGGCATGTATAAAATGCCACCACAGCTATGATGTGCCTGAGATCCAAGTTCTTGATGTATCGACTGGCAACCCTGACTATTTTAATTGGATAAATGAGGTACTGAGTTAATGCGCATAGTGGCATTTTTGTTTTGCTTGCTGTTTATGCTTCCCGCACAGGCAACGAACAACACGGTGTTAAATAGCCTTTTAGCCCCAAAACAACAAACCTTCTTACCGGTAAACGAAGCTTTTCAGTTCGATTTCGATCAGCAAGGTACTATTTTATTCACTGGCTGGGACATTGCGTCTGGCTACTACATTTATAAGCATAAACTCGAGATCATTGCGAAGAACGCCAAAATCAAAGTGCCGGAACTCGACCCAGGTGTTGAAATAGAAGATGAGTTCTTTGGTAAGACTGAAGTGTACTTTGATGAGCTGGTTGTTGTTTCTAGGCTAAGTGATATTAGTGAAGATGCCGTTGTTAAAATTCGCTACCAAGGCTGCGCCGAAGCTGGACTCTGTTATCCACCTGAAGTGATCACTATTCCGCTTTCTATGCTGAACAAAGTGTCAGATAAGCCAAATAAAGCAGCTGAAACGGCTGCGCCGGCAGGTAATAATAGTAACGACTTCGTCAATAAACTCGCTGAACAAGACTTTTTAACCAACCTAGCTGTGTTTTTTGGGGTTGGCGTGCTGCTAGCATTTACACCATGTGTGTTCCCTATGTTCCCTATCCTATCTAGTTTGATTGCCGGCCAATCAAAGTTATCGACGAAAAAAGCATTCGCACTGTCATTTGTGTATGTACAAGGCATGGCCGTCACTTACGCTTCGCTTGGTCTGGTTGTGGCTGCGGTTGGAGGGCAAATTCAAGGTTACTTACAAAGTCCTGCGGTACTGATTAGCTTCAGCTTACTGTTTGTATTACTAGCTTTTGCCATGTTTGGTTGGTACGAAATTAAACTACCAGAAAAGTTTATGACGCGTCTAACCAACATCAGCAACCAACAAAAAGGGGGTAACTATACGGGCGTTTTCTTTATGGGTGTGCTTTCTGGCCTAATTGCTTCACCGTGTACCACGGCTCCGCTCTCTGCTGCCCTACTATATGTTGCGCAAAGTGGCGATTATCTCGTGGGTGGTTTGACTCTCTATGTGCTAAGCCTGGGCATGGGTCTACCACTGTTACTATTGGGTACATCTGGTGGTAAATTACTCCCTAAAGCAGGCGCTTGGATGGAGCAAGTGAAAATGCTGTTTGGCTTCGTGATGCTGGTTGTGCCTTTAGTCTTGTTAGAGCGTATTCTTGAATGGAATACCATTCTTTTACTTGGCAGCGTTTGGCTGATTATTACCGCACTATTTTTGCACCATTGGCAAAGCCAAGAGCAAGCCAGTAAGCTTAAAACAACACTTTGGGCTGCTGCCGTGTTATTCATGATAGGTGGTGTATTAACGGCAAAGCATGTATTAATGCCACCAGCCAAAGTAACAACGGTTGCTACCGCATCTGATGGTAAGTTTAAACTGCTGCCTGATTTAGCTGCACTTCGTGAAGAAGTCGCCCAAGCTAACCAACAAGGTAAAATTGCCATGGTCGATTTATACGCTGATTGGTGTGTCGCCTGTAAAGAGTTTGAGAAATACACCTTCTCAGACGACAAAGTGAAGCAAGCGTTTAAAGACTTCTCTTTGTTGAAGCTCGATCTGACCGTGACCAATGAGGTGAGTAAAGAGATTTACCAAACCTTTAATGTGGTTGGTTTACCTGCCATCCTATTTTTTGATACGCAAGGCAACGAGCTGAGCAATTTACGGATCACTGGCTTTCAAAGCGCCGAAGAATTTACATCTCATCTAGAAAAAGTCCGCCAAACCGTACAATAAGCATACAAACCTTAGGCTGTGAGCTGATAAATTCAGCAAGCAGCCTAGGCTATTGACCTACCTCATCACCTTGCTGATTAGACCAGTATTTTGCTGCTATTTAACACGAACTCTCTATAATAGTCTGCGAACGTGAGAAAAAGTTGCTATTTTCAATCGAACGGCTTAGTTTAACGAACTAAATAGAGTGAGTTTTTAGTTTGTTATAGCTTTTAAGGAATTTCGCGAATTATGTCTGCAAAATTTAAGATTTTAGTACTCAATGGCCCAAACTTGAATATGTTAGGCCGTAGAGAGCCTGATAAATATGGCACACAGACTTTGCCTGACATTGTGAACAACCTTGAAAAGCAAGCTGAGCAACTGAATATCACGCTGACACATGTACAAAGTAATAGTGAAGCAGAGCTAATAAATACAATTCATGATGCATGGCAAGCTATCGATGCCATTGTCATTAACCCTGCCGCTTTTACGCATACCAGTATCGCACTACGCGATGCGCTATTAAGTGTCAGCATACCGTTTTTCGAAGTGCATTTATCTAACGTACATGCACGCGAGCCTTTTCGTCATAAGTCTTATTTTTCTGACGTGGCCGAAGGGGTGATATGTGGATTAGGCGCACTAGGTTATGAAGCAGCATTAAATGCCGCACATCATCTACTGCACAACAAAAATAACGCAAATTAACTAACAGGCGGGCCATTATGGACATTCGCAAAATTAAAAAACTTATCGAATTAGTAGAAGAATCAGGTATTGCAGAGCTAGAGATCACTGAAGGTGAAGAGTCGGTACGTATTAACCGTCACAGCAGCGCTCCAGTTATCGCAGCACAACCACAGCATTATGCTGCAGCACCTGCTCCTGTAGCTGCACCCGCGGCGGCACCTGCACCTGCACCTGCACCAGCAGCTGAAGCTGCTCCAGCGGCAGAGCCTGCGGGTCATAAAGTACTTTCTCCAATGGTTGGCACTTTCTACGCAGCAGCTTCTCCTGAAGCACCTAAGTACGTTGAAGTTGGTCAGTCTGTAAACGTTGGCGACACACTATGTATCGTTGAAGCGATGAAGATGATGAACCAAATCGAAGCTGACAAAGCGGGTGTAGTTAAAGCTATCCTAGTTGAAAACGGTGAGCCAGTAGAGTTCGACCAACCACTATTCATCATCGAATAATCACGCAATAGAAGGCAAATGCTATGTTAGACAAAGTAGTCATTGCGAACCGAGGTGAAATTGCACTTCGCGTATTGCGTGCCTGTAAAGAGCTAGGTATTAAAACGGTTGCTGTACATTCAACAGCTGACCGTGACTTAAAGCACGTGCTACTTGCAGACGAAACGATTTGTATCGGTAAACCAGCTGCTGCTGAGAGTTACTTAGATATTCCTCGTATTATTGCTGCGGCTGAAGTAACTGACGCAGTTGCAATTCACCCGGGCTACGGTTTCTTATCTGAAAATGCTGATTTTGCAGATCAAGTTGAGCAAAGTGGCTTCGTATTTATCGGTCCTAAAGGCGACACAATTCGTCTAATGGGTGACAAAGTGTCAGCCATCGAAGCGATGCGTAAAGCAGGTGTACCTTGTGTACCAGGTTCTGACGGACCACTGACTGAAGATAACGAGCGTAACATTCAAATCGCTAAGCGTATTGGTTACCCGGTAATCATCAAAGCAGCAGGTGGCGGCGGTGGTCGTGGTATGCGTGTTGTTCGCTCTGAGCAAGAGTTAATTGATTCAATCGCATTAACTCAACAAGAAGCAAAACAGTTCTTTGGTAATGGCATGGTTTACATGGAGAAATTCCTTGAAAACCCACGTCATATCGAAGTTCAAGTGTTAGCTGATGGTCAAGGTAATGCAATTCACTTAGGTGAGCGTGACTGTTCAATGCAGCGTCGTCACCAGAAAGTTGTTGAAGAAGCTCCAGCGCCAGGTATCACAGCTGAAATGCGTAAGTTCATCGGTGACCGTTGTACACGTGCATGTATCGAAATCGGTTATCGCGGTGCAGGTACGTTCGAATTCCTATACGAAAATGGCGAATTCTACTTCATCGAAATGAATACGCGTATCCAGGTAGAGCACCCTGTAACTGAAATGGTTACTGGTGTTGACCTAATCAAAGAGCAGCTGAAAATCGCTGCGGGTCAACCTCTATCAATCACACAAGATGATGTTGTGATCAAAGGTCACGCCATTGAGTGTCGTATTAACGCAGAAGATCCTGTGAGCTTTATTCCTTCACCGGGTAAAATCACACGCTTCCACCCTGCTGGCGGCTTAGGTATTCGTTGGGACAGCCACATTTATGCTGACTACAGCGTACCACCACATTACGACTCAATGATCGGTAAGCTTATCACGTATGGTGAGAACCGTGACGTTGCAATCGCGCGTGCGCGTAATGCTTTAAATGAATTAGTGATCGATGGTATTAAAACTAACACACCATTACATAAAGACATCCTTGCGGATGAGCACTTCCAAAATGGTGGCACGAACATTCATTACCTAGAGAAAAAGCTAGGTCTTCAATAAGACATCGCTTTTACAAAAAAACCGATATCAGTGATATCGGTTTTTTTATGTCTTTAATTCGAAACTAAACTATTGCTTAAGCTGTACCACCGACTGTGATTTCGTCGATCTTCAAGCTTGGCTGGCCCACACCAACCGGAACACTTTGACCGTCTTTACCACATACGCCAACACCGCGATCTAGCTCTAAATCGTTACCGACCATAGAGATCTTATGCATTACATCTGGTCCATTACCGATTAAGGTTGCACCTTTGATTGGTTGCGTGATTTTACCATCTTCAATTAAATACGCTTCAGAGGCTGAGAATACAAACTTACCCGACGTGATATCCACCTGCCCTCCCCCGAAGTTTGACGCAAACACGCCTTTTTTCACGGTACTGATGATCTCTTCTTGACTGTGCTCACCCGGTAACATATAGGTGTTGGTCATACGCGGCATGGGTAAGTGCGCGTAAGACTCGCGACGACCATTACCGGTTGGGGCAACGCCCATCAGTCGCGAATTCATCTTGTCTTGCATATAGCCTTTCAAAATACCATTCTCAATAAGCACGTTATAACCCGCTGGCGTACCTTCATCATCAATATTTAAGGAGCCACGACGGTCAGCCATGGTGCCATCATCAACTACTGTACATAGGCTAGAAGCTACTTGTTCGCCCACTTTACCGCTAAATGCCGATGCGCCTTTACGGTTAAAGTCGCCTTCTAAACCGTGACCTACCGCTTCGTGTAACAACACGCCTGGCCAACCAGCACCCAACACAACAGGCATAGCGCCTGCTGGCGCGTCAATCGCCTCCAGGTTTACCTTTGCCATACGAACCGCCTCTTTGGCGTATTCCATCCAGCGAGGCTTGCCGTCGACTAGCTCTTTAAAGTAGCCATAATCTAGACGTGCACCGCCACCTGCACCGCCACGCTCACGGCGGCCATTCTTCTCAAGTAATACTGAACAATTAAGGCGGATCAGCGGACGAATGTCAGTTGCAAAGGTGCCATCACTGGCTGCTACTAGCACTTCTTCATAGACAGCTGACATCGAGCTGACAACCTGCTGTGCATCAGGCGCAAGCTCACGAATGTAGTTTTCAATCTCTTTTAATAGTGCAACCTTATCGTTATCACTCATGCTGGTGATTGGTTGCAGTGGCGCAAATTGCTGCTTAGCTGAGACATCACTAAATACTTGTACAGTTTTGCTTTCGCCCGCTTGCGCAATACTACGCGCAGCCATTGCCGCTTTATTTAATGCTTCGATGTTGATGGCATCTGAGTATGAAAAACCCGTTTTTTCCCCTGATACCGCACGCACACCGACACCACGCTCGATGTTATAACTGCCTTCTTTTACGAGGCCATCTTCTAACACCCAAGTCTCGTTATAACTTGATTGAAAGTATAAATCTGCGTAATCAACTTGATGTTGGTGAATATAGCTTAGAGTTTGCTCCAATTGCTCTCTGGTAAGCTGGCTATCCGTTAATAAGTTCTGCTCAACATTATTCATAAAACGTGCTCTTAAATCGGTTATGTTGGTGCACAGGTAAACTGGCACGAACTTGTTGGAGTTCTGATAAATCTAGCTGACACTCTATGTTTGTCAGCTCAGTTTTGGCATTCGCTAACACCTCACCCCAAGGTGAGATAGCAACACTGTGGCCGTAAGTCGCTCTGCCATTGTCATGCTGTCCTACTTGTGCTGCCGCCAATACATAGCATTGTGTTTCTATGGCTCGGGCTTGCAGTAAAGGCAACCAATGTGCTTTTCCGGTGACTGTAGTAAATGCACTAGGGACTAAAATAATATCTGCACCCAGTGCCATCATCTGCTGATAAAGGCCTGCAAAACGCACATCATAACATACACTTAAACCAATTCTGCCAAAGGGCGAATCAACAACTACCACATCACTGCCTGCTTGGGTAAATTTGGACTCTCGATAGCCACCACTACCATCTTGTACTTGCGCATCAAATAAATGGATCTTGTTGTATTGCGCGACAACCTCACCCTGCTCATTAAAGAGTAGGCTGGCAGCATGGTATTTACCAGTATTTTCAGAGGGTAATGCTATGGTGCCTGCAGCAAGCCAAATACCAAATTGGCGACACAGTTGCGCTAACATCTCAACCCAAAGGTGATTGCTTTTACTCTGTTCAAGCGTTGTTACGCCGTCTTTGTTAAAACATAACCAAGTTTCGGGTAAACAGACTAAAGTCGGTTGTTTTAAATTTGCTTGGGTAAGTTGCTGTTGCAGATAGTTGAAGTTTTGCTCTGCGCTCATGGTTGAGCACATCTGCACAATAAAGGCCTGAGGATGCATTAATTTCCTCCTTCGTTCGCTTTATCTTTGTTTTTGCTTTGTTCGTTTTGTTGTGTTTTTACTGGGATTTGACCTGCTTCTAACTTCTCAGCCTTAACCGAAGTGGCACTCGCAAAAGGCTCACTTGCGGCCTCACCTTCAACACCTGGTTGAGAGGCTGGCTGCTCACTCGGTGCTGGGGGTTCACTTTGTGCAGGTTTAGGGATCTCGATTTCGCGACTCTTTCTGTCGATCTCCGTCACCACAGGCTCTTGCATAGTACCTGTGACTTTAAACTTAATTTCAGAAATAACCCTGGCCGAGTGCAACACTTGGTCGAGTGCCAAAGCGGCAATACCCGTTACTGGGTTCACCATCCACCCCACAATCACAGGTAAACTCGATGTCACCTGAGGCGCGACCGCTAAATCATAGTTAATTTCTTGGGTGTCTAAGTTGGCAAAGCCTTGAATGGTCAAATCAGCGGGAACCCCATCCATTTTCGTGTCTTTGGTGTACGCGATCCCTTCTGCGATTTGTATGCTGCCTTCCATACTGTTGTAAAAGAAGCCTTTCGAAAAGACATCACGAAAATCGAGTTTTAGTTTACGTACTAGCGAGTCTAAACTCAGTAATGAGAACACCCGTGCGCCTTTGTCACTGATCTCAGATAAATGACCTTCGCCCAACTCCCATTGAATGTCTCCCGCTAGGCTAGGCACATGGACTTTATAAGGCGCGCCTTGCCAGCTCAGTTGATAGTGCATATTGGCTTTTGAATCTTTAATTGACGAGGTTAAGTCGAACTCTGAAAGCAATTCACCAATATCACGACTATTCATGATGCCGCTGATCTCAGTCATGCCGTCTTGCCAACTACCTTGACCTCTAAATACATGATCTTGCTTATCAACCACTAACTCTGAAATATTAAACTTTTCCCCATCACCAAACATAGACAATGACACTTTATCTAGTTGGTAGGTTTTCACTTTGCAATCAGCACACAACATCTCAATGGCAGGCATACGGGTGAGCCATTGTAACGACTCTGCACTGTCAGGTTTTGAGGGGGCAGTATCCGGTTTGGCCTCAGGGACATTTAAACGTAAATAATCACTGTCTATCTGGATAGGTCGACTTGAACCACCTTCTGGTACCGCGACCGTCGCACGTAACTCTTTGGCATTGAGACGGATTTGCGTGCCTGTTGCAACTGGCTCTAAACGCATTTCAAAATCGTTAAATGGTAAGCCTGAAACTGTTAACGCATCAATTTGCGCAGTAATTTCGTGAAGCTTTGGCAACATACTAGGATTGTCTGAAGGCTGAGCGCTGATCTGGATTAAACGATCAATAAAATCTACCCACGGCACCAATGCTATTTCAGGTAACTCAATAGACACCTGAAAATCTTGTTGCGCTAAACCTCGGTCTTGTCGTGCTGCAATGATATGGGTATTGCTAAAACGACCGGTTTCATTTTCTAAAATGGCATTAAAGAATAGCTTTTCTTGAATACTCGCCGTGATAAGGTTTGAAATGTCGTCACCACGTACTTGACCAGATAACGGCCAACTGGTCTCAGCTTTTTTGCTGTAAGGCAGTGGTAAAGTACTTTCTAAGCCGATTAAGTCTGATGTAAATTTGGCGTTATATGTGAATCCTTGTGGTGCAAAGTCTAATGTAACTTGCGTGTTTAAGTCGGTTGTTCCTACTAGGTAACCGTCCATGATCCCATGTCCATAAGGTAATAAATTGTCCGTACTCGCTTTTAGTAACGTATCTATTTCAACCTTGTAAGCTTGCGCCTGTGATTCACCATGAACCGATAGGGTCAGTGGCATCTCTAGCCAAGACGCGGCCGCCGACTTTAAATCTATAACCTCATCATCGAATGTTAATGTCCCGCTCACCTGATTTAACTGCATGCCCGGTTGAGCCAAATAGACAGAGTTATCATCCAATAGCACTCGACCTGTGGCGTTTACAGCGAGACTTTTAAGGTCAATATCAAGTAACACATCTCCCGTCACCGCACCTTGTGCTTGTACCACATCAAAGACGTTTGTTAAGGGATCTTTTAAAGGCGTTTTGGCAAAAAATGCACCTAAGCTTTGTGCTTGCGTTGTTTGTTTGATATCGACTGTGAGGTTATTTGCCTGCTCTAAATTTGCCAGACTAACTTGCACACCACCATCAATAGACTGATTGATCAGCTTGCCTTCATCAACGTAAATGTCCATGCGCTCATTGACAAAATGCAGTGTCGCAGCCGCTTCTTTGACTGCAGGCCATTCGGGCGCAAAGGCAAACTCTGTCTGGCTGAGTTCAGATAAAACTTCGAATCGACCTGTTTTATCTATATATGGAAAGTCTGTTAACCTGCCAGAAAGCAAAACTTGAGAACCTAAATGCTGACCCGCTTTGATGGCACCATTTAAGTAATTGATGAGTGATTCAGCCATTAACGTCTGTGGAAAATAGTGCTTCGCGATTTGCCCGTTACCACCTTTTACTTCAACGTATAAATCAAGCTCAGGTTGCTCAAGTAACCGCAACTGCATTTCTGCTGCGAGGGTTAAGTCTTGATTATCTAGCCAAATAGAGTCACTGGTAACACGCCAATGACCATTAAACTTATCTATATCAAAACGCCCTGCAAACTGCTCATAAGCAATCGGTTTGGCAAACATATCCTCAGTATGTAATTGCCCTTGTTGCGAATATAGCTCTATGACTGCCTGCTCACCTATCGCTTTCACTTCTAAGCGAAGTGGCTCAGTGGCTGGGATACCTCGAGCATACTGCCACTTTAGTTTGTCAGAGTAGAGCCACACTTTTGGTTCGGTATTGGTTTCAAATTCTAACTTGCCTTTTAGTGCCCCTTCAGGGGCTAACTCAGCAAGTAAGTCTGTATTTGGTAAATTGGTTAATTGAATAAACTCTGAAATAAGTGGTAAATCCAACCCCTTAAACCATACGGATTGACGCTCTGCCAATTCAGCAACTATCGCAATATCGGAGTAAGCAAGATTATTACGGGTGAAGTTAATCTCTGAACTTTGTAACGACCACCCTGATTTACTTGGCAACATCAAGCCTTTTGCCTGCATTAAGCTAAGTTGCTGCGCCTGATTATCTTGTTGCCAATGAATATGGCTCGGCTGCATATTCAACTGAATGTTTTTGACCTTACCATGTGCCAATGACATCCACATTTGACCGTTGATATCGGTGTGTAGGTCTTGTTTATTTTCGTCTAAATAAGGCGATAGCCAATCTTGCAGATCTACTTGGGATGCATGAAAGTAAACCTCTCCAGCTAATTCAGCCAATCTCTTACCTGTTAAGAGTAAATCAGCACTTAATTGCCCTTCGGTGAGTCCGGGGATCCCAACCACACCTGTACCTCGATGTGCCAACACATTGTTTTGCCAAATAACATCCTCAAGCAGCAGGGTATGCTCTTTGCCATTGCGTATCGTGAGGTTAAGGCTACTATTTTTGATTGCAAAGTGCCCTGATTCCCCCAGAAATAAGCTTTCTATTAAGGCCTGTTGTTCAAACTCGGTATCGCTTTGTTGAGTTGAGATATCTAGTGCATTTAAATCGACATCTGCAGCAAAGCCTTCTAAAACAAAATAGTCAGATCTCAGTTGCAGAAAGCGCAAAGACTCAATAACGTTAATTTGTAGGCTGGTGTTATCGATACGCAGTCGAATTGGCGAGTTGTTGTTATCGTCAAAGGTGACGTCTTCTAGCACTAAGGCAGGACCTACGCCCTCCCAACTCGCAGTGATTGAGCCGATACGTAAGTCGACATTAAACTGCTCATTAATGAGCACTTCTAGGTCGTGTTTATAGTCATTCGCATAAGGCAAGCTATAGCGAAAAACAGAAACCAAAACGGCAAGCAAAACCAGTGTGACAGCAATCAGTTGCCACACTTTTCGCAAACAAAAAAAACAAACCGCTTTGACTTGCATGGGTGTTTAATCGCCTTACATCATGACAACGTCAAACTGCTCTTGGCTATACAAGTTCTCGGTTTGAATACTAACTTGTTTACCAATAAACAGCTCAAGCTCTGCAAGGTTGTGATACTCGTCATTAATTAACGCTTCACTCACCGCTGCCGATGCATAAACCATGAACTTATCAGCATCATAAGCGCGGTTTACTCGCACAATTTCACGAAGGATCTCATAGCAGACTGTCTCAACGGTTTTCAATGAGCCGCGGCCTGAACATGATGGGCATACATCACATAAGATGTGCTCTAAACTCTCGCGCGTTCGCTTGCGCGTCATCTCTACTAAGCCCAAAGCTGATAAACCATTAATATTGGCTTTTGCTCTGTCTTTAGCTAGTGCTGTTTCTAAAGAATGTAATACTCGACGCTTGTGCTCATCTGAGACCATATCGATGAAGTCGATAATAATAATACCACCAAGGTTACGCAGTCTTAGTTGACGCGCAATTGCAGATGTAGCCTCAACATTAGTATTGAAAATGGTTTCTTCTAAATTACGATGACCAACAAACGCTCCTGTGTTTACGTCAACCGTCGTCATCGCTTCGGTTTGATCTATGATTAGATAACCGCCTGATTTTAATTCCACTTTTCGGTGAAGCGCTTTTTGAATTTCACTCTCAACATCAAATAAATCGAAAATCGGCCTTTCACCTGGATAGTACTCTAAGGCATTAGACAACAGTGGTACGAACTCTTCGGTGAAGGTTTTAAGCTCTTGATAGGTCAGCTTTGAATCAACACGGATACGTTCCATGTCTTCACCAACATAATCACGTAATGTTCTAAATGCCAGAGTCAGATCTTCATGCAAAATTGCTGCTTTACTGGTTTTTCGACGACGGCCAATGATTTTCTGCCATAGTTTTTTCAAAAACTCAGCATCGTGTTGCAGTTCAGCCTCAGTCGCGCCTTCGGCAGCAGTACGAACGATGAAACCACCATTTTCATCATTGTATTGAGCCACAATCTTTTTAAGCCGACCGCGTTCTTCTTCAGTTTCAATACGCTGACTTACGCCAACATGCGTGGCATCTGGCATAAACACCAAATAACGCGAAGGAATGGTAATGTCTGTGGTTAAACGTGCCCCTTTGGTGCCCAGTGGGTCTTTTACCACTTGTACCATGATGTATTGGCCTTGCTTAACCAATTCACGAATATCTTGTACTTTTTTGACGGGCTGTTCGTCTACGCCTTCCTCAACAGAGGCACTGTTAACGATATCAGAAGCGTGTAGAAATGCGGCTTTTTCTAAGCCTATATCTACAAAGGCGGCCTGCATACCCGGTAACACACGGCTTACTTTACCCAAGTAAATATTACCTACAATACCTAGGTTGCCCACTCGCTCAACTTGTATTTCTTGCAGCACGCCATTTTCGATTAACGCAACACGACTCTCACTAGGTGTCACATTAATTAATAATTCACTACTCATGCGCCCCCGCTATAAATGCTTTTATTAATTCATCTGTCTCATATAAAGGTAAGCCGACTACGGCAAAATAGCTACCCGACATCTGGGTAACAAAACGACCTCCAAGACCTTGGATCCCATAACCGCCGGCTTTGTCTTGCGGCTCGCCCGATTGCCAATACGCGCTAATTTCTTCACCTGTTAGCGCTTTGAACGTTACATCTGTCGCCACAACTTGACTCAATACCTTGTGTTTATCGGCAACAGCAATAGCGGTTAGGACTTGATGAGTTCGCCCCGATAAACGCTGCATCATAGCGGTGAAATCTTCTTCATCAACAGGTTTACCCAGTGCTAAATTACCCACCACAACCACAGTATCACTGCCTAACACGGGTTTATCATCATACCCCATAGTCACACCTGTTTGAGCCTTAAGGCGCGCCAAACGTTCAACTAATTGTAATGGCGTTTCTCCAGTGAGCTGCGATTCATCTGCGTCGACTGAAAATTGGGTAAACTCATAGCCCAATTGCGCAAGCAGTTGTTTACGTCTTGCTGAAGCTGAAGCGAGGTAAAGCGTGGTCATTATCTGATCCTAAATTGTCTTCGATATTTACGCAGTAGTAAAAAGATCCACGGCCAACAGAACATTCCCGTCAGGGCGGGCCATAAATACTCAGGATTAAAATAAATATCGAGTAAGAAGTGATTCAACCAAAATTGTAGCAAATGATATAAGGCTAAGAACAAACCAACTAATACTGCTTGCTGCCAAATCGAAAAGTTACGAATTTTTTGAAAATTACTCACGGTAATATAAATACATATTGAGTAACACAATGAGTTAACCCCCAGCGGCGAGCCAGTTGCTAAATCAATAATAAGCCCTGTCACCCACGCCCAACCAATGTTAACTCGGTGGGGTAAAGCCAACGACCAATACATAAGAACTAGCAATACCCAGTCAGGTCGAAAGATATCTGTAGACAAGGGTAAAGGCATCAGTGCCATGACTAATGCTAAAAAAAGTGAAAAACAAATCAATAAATAATGACGCTTAATCATTACGATTTTCCAAGCTTTGTTTGCCCAATACCACCAATAAGCGGACTCGGTCTAATTGTGCAATTGGCTCAGCATACACTTTCGCAAAAGGCACACTTTCATCACGATCAATGGAGGTTACAACTGCAACTGGGTAACCCTCAGGAAAAGTACCACCTAGCCCTGAAGTCACCAGTACATCCCCTATTCTGACATCCAAACTATGAGGTACATGTGACAGGGTTAACTGATTTAATTTACCCATACCCTCAACGACCGTGCGCACATCATTTCTTAAAATACGGACTGGCGTTGCATGTGTGGTGTCTGTCACGAGTAAGACGCGAGAAGTTGTGGTGCCGGTATGCGTCACTTGACCTACAATACCAAGCTCATCAATCACCGCTTGCCCTACTTGCAAACCATCGATAGTACCTCGGTTTATCACCACTTGGTGACTATATCGATTTGAATGCACAGAGAGTACTTGACCAATAAGACGCGAGCTTTTCTCACGCGAAGAGGCATTTAATAACGCTCTTAACTCTTGATTTTCTTTTTGTAGGAATTGGAGTTGTTGCAGCTGCTCACTCTGAAGTAACTGCTTTTCTCTGAGCGCTTGATTTTCGTCAAGCAGTTGATCTCGCGTTTGTAAACTGCGCGCACCTAGGCTCAGCACCTCATAAGGCACATTAGCAAAGTACAACAGTGGGCTTACCAGTGTATGCAAGCTGGTACGCAATACAGTACCGCCGCTCGTATAGCGATCACCAAGTATCAGTAAAATACTTAAAATGACCGCGACGGTCAGCCTAAATTGTAGTGATATCGTACGGCCAAATAATAAGTTCATTAGTCGTAACTAAATACATCACCACCATGCATATCTATCATTTCAAGCGCTTTACCACCACCTCTAGCAACACATGTTAGCGGGTCGTCAGCAACCACAACTGGAATGCCCGTTTCTTCCATTAGCAGTCTATCTAAGTCTTTTAGTAGCGCACCGCCACCAGTTAACACCATACCGTGGGCTGAGATATCAGAAGCAAGTTCTGGTGGAGATTGCTCTAGTGCAACCATTACCGCACTCACAATACCCATTAGCGGCTCTTGTAGTGCTTCTAAAATTTCGTGTGAGTTTAGAGTAAATGAACGTGGTACACCTTCCGCTAGGTTACGACCGCGAACTTCAATTTCAATTGGCTCTTCGCTCTTAAATGCCGAACCAATTTCATGCTTGATAGTCTCTGCTGTTGCTTCACCGATTAAGCTACCAAAGTTACGACGCACATAGTTGATAATCGCTTCGTCAAACTTATCACCACCGATACGCACAGATGACGAATAAACCACACCGTTTAAAGAGATAATCGCAACTTCGGTTGTACCACCACCGATATCAACAACCATAGAACCGGTAGCTTCAGATACAGGTAAGCCTGCACCAATCGCTGCTGCCATTGGCTCTTCAATTAGGTATACCTCACGAGCTCCAGCACCCATTGCTGATTCACGAATAGCACGTTTTTCAACTTGCGTTGCACCACAAGGTACACAAATAAGTACGCGTGGGCTTGGGCGCATAAAATTATTATTATGCACTTGTTTGATGAAGTGCTGTAGCATTTTCTCAGTCACATAGAAATCAGCAATCACCCCATCTTTCATTGGGCGAATTGCTTTGATGTTGCCAGGTGTACGACCGAGCATTTGCTTTGCCGCAGTACCCACTGACGCCACACTTTTAGGCCCACCAGCTCGCTCTTGACGAATGGCCACTACTGAAGGTTCGTTTAGTACAATACCTTCTTCTTTAACATAAATAAGGGTGTTTGCCGTACCTAAATCGATTGATAGGTCGTTAGAGAATAATCCGCGTAATTTTTTAAACATGAGGTTGAATAACCTTAAAGAATTCTTTTAAACACAGTGGCAGCCAAATAGGCTGCCACTAATAATTTTTAGCGCTCTCGTACTAAACGAAAGCCAATATAATTTGCTCTGAAATCGGGTGCTAACGCCAAACGTGTCGATACACGCGCAAGACTTGGTGCAAAGTTCCAAGCGCCACCGCGTACAGTTACATCATTCTGAGAGGCACGTTTTTGTGTCCACTCCCACACGTTACCTACCGTGTCATATAGGCCATAGTTATTAGGTGCAAACTCACCAACAGGGGCTGCACTCTTATTTGACCATTCACTGCCACACCAACCACAGTTTGCTAGGTTTTTGCCAATCTCATTACCCCAAGGATATTCTGACGTTGTGCCTGCACGCGCTGCGTACTCCCACTCAACCTCATTAGGTAAACGATATTGTTTGCCTTCTTCCCCAGATAACCAGTTTGCATAGGCTTTTGCGTCTTCATAAGACACACAAACAACCGGAAAGTTCTCACTTTGCTCATAACCTGGGTTTTGCCAGTTATAATCTAGCTCCCATACTGGTTCGCCGTTTCGGTAGTAAGCGCACCCTTTTGCTTTTTCAGCATCGGTTGTAAACCCAGTGCTTTGTACAAAGCGTCGAAATTCAGAAACCGTCACTTCTTTGCTTTGCATCGCGTATGAGTTGCTCAACACCTTTTCAACAACGGGTCTTTCATTAGCCAAACCGTTGCCTGTTAAATCACCCATTTTAAATGAGCCCGCAGGAATAATACTGATTTGGTTGTTCACTGACTGATTTAACAAACTCACTGCCTGAGATGTAACTGGCGACTCTGAAACTAGACTTACTGCAGGTTGCTCTACCTTTTTAGTCTCGACTTTTGGGTTCGACGACAAAGGTTGAGCTACCTTTGCCGCTCTAGGCTTTTTTACAAGCTGCGCATGGATCGTTTGTGCACGGCGAATATTCACACGTGTTTTATAAGGTTCATACCCCAACTTACGCACTTCAATTTCATGCATGCCAACTGGGATTTGTATATTCAGTTTTGTTGAGCCGTAACTCACACCATTAATGAATACTTCATCGTCGTATACGTTAGAGCGCAATGTTAGCTCAACCAGCTTATCTGTTTGTTTCTGAACTGGTGCTGATGCAACAGGTGTTGGCGCTCGCTCTACCACTGGCATAACCGCACGTGGTTGCGTTACAGTGTTATCTTCTGCGTAATTAAACTGGGTGTCAGAGAACGTTGTTGGGTAACTATTTTGATACCCAATACTGCCAGATAATGGCGTGCCATATTCTGAACAGAAGCGGTTATCGACGCTCAGTAAGCCACATAAGCGACTAGCATTTACATCGCCTCGCATCGTTACACTCAAGTTTACGCTGTAATTACCTTGACCACTGAAAGAGCTTGCGGTGACATGACTGCTCACTACCTTCACTTGTGCACCAGCTAAGTTGCGTTTTGGCTCAACTAGACGCTGCTCAGTCAAGTTTGCAAATAGCTGGTCAATAAAACGTTGCGTCGACTTTTGCAGACCCATCTGCTGACCACGTTGCTCACATGCCGCTAGCGTTTCTGTACGCTTACAGTTAATGGTGTGTTCGATTTCTAGCGTGCCTTCACGGCTAAATTCGTTTCTTAAGCGCTCGACTCGTGCTGTGCTTAATTGGTCTTTTAAGCTTTCAAGAGTGTTAACTAAGGTATGTTTGGTAATGCGAATCTGTTTGATATCTTGTCGATGTGATGCAATCGCCGCCAATTGCATGGTGATATCTTCTTTATTCAGTTTGTGTAAAGCAACCGCTTCTTGATATCGCGTTTGAGCGGCTGAGATGTTTAAAGAAGGATCATCGATAAGCCTACGATATAACTCGTTCATTGCATCGAGCGCTTGGTTTTTTTCTTTATCTAGCTCGGTAGAACGGTTTCTTAGTAAGTCTAGTTGTGACACTAAACGTGTTTCTTCACTGAGATGCTTATCTAAAATCTGAGTATAGTTTTCTAATTCGTTTTGCTTGACTGACAATTCAGCTTCGATTGCTGTGACGGTCGCGGTATCTTGTGCAAATACATTGGCTGCCAGTAAAGTAGCAGATATCAAGAAAGATAAAGGAGCGATTCGCATATTTTCCATTCCCAAAAGCGGCGATTATTTGGTCTTTGTTATTTTTTATAATTAATGCTTTATGCTATGTACTTAAACAGTAAAACACAAGCTTTGAACACACTAATATGTGAGTTTACAACTATTATCCACCCGCTTGCTACCTTTCTAGAAATATTTTCATCTCAAGATCTCAGCTGTTAGACTGAGGTTTTACACTCAATCATCATTAGTATGGATAATAATCAGTTTGTATTGCCTGAATCTCCTGTTCAAGAAATTCAACATCCGCTACTTGAACAAAAAAAGATCAAGCTCGCAATTAAACGAGATGACTTACTGCATCCGGTCATTTCAGGTAATAAATGGCGCAAGCTCAAATACAACTTGATCAACATGAAAAACAAAGGATGTGGCTCATTCGTCACTTTTGGGGGAGCGTTTTCAAATCATTTATACGCCAGTGCAATGGCATGTAAAACTTTCAACTTAACTGGCCACGCAATTATTCGAGGGCCAGACATTGATGAAAATAACCCAACCATTAAGATGGCGCGTGCCTGTGGTATGAACTTATATGCGGTAAACCGCAAAACGTATCGATTGCGCCATGACCCTGCTTATCTGAAAATCCTACAAACTGAATTTCCTAACAGCTTCATCATACCCGAGGGTGGTACTAATAAAGCGGCACTGAGCGGTGTGGCTGAATTAGCGAAAAGTTTACCTCAATCAGACTATGTGATTTGTGCAACAGGTAGTGGAGGTACTGTCGCGGGGCTTGCCAAAGGGTGCGCACACAATACCCAAGTTATGGGCATCGCTGTTTTAAAGCAAGCTGACTATCTTAATAAAGAAATCGCGCTACTACTGACAGATAACCACAGTGGCGCACCTTGGCAGTTATTAACAGATCATCATTACGGTGGATATGGTAAATTCACAGATGATGTTTGGACATTTTGTCAACTTATGAAACAAACATATCAACTGCCTTTAGAACCTATATATACAGGTAAAATGCTCTTTGCTGTATGGCAACTCATAAGCCAAGATTTCTTCCCACAGGGCAGTAGTATCATGACCATACATACTGGCGGTTTACAAGGTCTTGACGGTTTGAGATATCGCGGCTTAATAACCCGCTAGCTCTAATTGCTGAAGAGGCTCTGAAAAATAATATCCTTGAGCCCCTTTTACACCTAAGCGCTGTAAGCACTGTAGTTCGGTTTGTGTTTCAACCCCCACAGCATAAACAGGTAAGCCAAGCTGTTTACCCTGCCTAACGATATGACGTACAACTTTTTGCTGGGCATGTGATTCATCTATGTTATGAACAAGATCAAAAGACAGTTTTAAGGCTTTAATACATTTCACTTGCTTTAAGTCCTTCACATTAAAGGACTCTGATACTTGGTCAAGTACTAACCCCGTACCAACTGTTTCAAGTCTAAACACTATGTCTTCAAGTAATACACGTTGCTGACAAAAATCGTCTAAGGTCATTTCAAATAACACCCGTTTTGCCAACTGACTTTGTGCTAACTTTTCCAACAGCCAATTAGCAAACTTAGGAGCGCACCAATTAATAGTATGAATGTTCACACTCGCCAACAAATGGCTTTTATCTTTACTCAATACCTTAAAAGTATGCTCAACAATAAAAGTGTCTAATGTCCACAAGCTTTCTTTGCTATGTAACTGAGGAACAAATTGCTTGGCCGCAATTAAACCTAGCTTCTCATGCCTCACTCTTAATAATGCTTCACTCTGAGTAATTTCTTGAGTCGCAAAACAGAATAAGGGTTGGAAAAAGAGAATGAACTGGCCATTCTCAATATATTTAATGAAGTCTGATTCTGAGTTTTGCATAGATATTTCGTGCGTTTTATTGAGTGGCGTAAGGTGAATATGCTGCCACACGTTATTAGTAGCAACACTCAGTGCAGAGCGTGCAAGCTGATAAACCTGAGTTTGATCACATTTTGACTGATAGTAACAAGCACCTAATTTAACCACTTTACGTGAGAGGTCGCCGCGAATGGCAAACAGGATCTGATACACCATTTCGTGCATTTTTTTACTGACTGCTGAGACATCCCCCCAAGCAACTTGCTCGATAGTGACCGCCAAAGCACCTGAGTTTAAGTATTTAACTGAACATTTGGCATATTTAGAAAAGTGCTTGTGGAATTGAATCGCGAAATGCTGCTGTGCGTCGATACCTTCTTCTAGGTGATAGCTCCATTTGATCAACGCAAAAATACTAAACAAGTTCTCGTCTGTACTTCTTGGTTGCTGGATTGAAGGCAGCACATTTTCTCTTTCGATAGGCAAAGACTTCTGTGGTTGGCGAAGAAATGGTTTTGGTCTCACTCTATATATCAGCCACCAGCGATAACCAAACACAATTAGACCTATAAATAACAAATTAAACATCAATAAAGTGCTTGCATACTCCCGCAATACTTTTGTGTGTTGTACGTAAATAGTAGAGCCCGCAAACTCAAAGGTGTCTAGGTTTTTTATATTTGAACTTGGTTTTGTGCCGAATGAGACAAACTGCAAGTTAAATTGTCGCGCCAATATATCGAGTTTGTCATCTGTTCGCTCTGCTTCAGACAGTAAACTAACTTGCTGAACAAACTGCATACCTCTTTGATGGATCTGTAGGTGAAATAAATGAATGAGCAGTGCATTAAGAAAGCATACAAGCAATATCGAGGCAATCGCTAAGTACCACTTAGATAATGTGTCTGTTACGCGTTTAAATAGCGGCTTCATCACCATACAACACCTCAATCAACATTGACTAAGTGTTGTTCACAAGTCTTAAAAACTCAAGTTTAGCGCACGGAAAGCCTAGTATTAGGTTACTGGCAAATAATTTTCAATAAGAGAAAAAATAAAACCCTGCAAAAGCAGGGTTTTATTAAATCTATTTCGTTTTATAAACGAGTTACTCGTTAGAACGGAATATCGTCATCAAAGTCGATTGGTGGTTCCATCGGGTTTGATGCACCGCCTTGTGGTGCTGATTGTGGTTTTGGTGCAAATCCACCTTGCTGTTGACCCGACTGCTGCTGAGGTGCAAAGCCGCCTTGCTGTTGCCCCGATTGCTGCTGAGGTGCAAAGCCGCCTTGTTGTTGCGCTGGCTGCTGCGGTGCGAAACCACCTTGCTGTTGTGGAGCCTGCTGTTGCTGTGGAGCTTGGTTATATTGAGACTGTTGGTTATTAAAACCACCAGACTGCTGACCTTGATACTGACCACCACCTTGTTGTTCGCCACGACCGCCAAGCATTTGCATCTGACCGCCCATGTCTACAACGATTTCTGTTGAATACTTTTCTTGTCCGCTTTGATCTGTCCATTTACGAGTCTGTAAGCGACCTTCGATATAAACTTGTGAGCCCTTACGTAAGTATTCACCTGCAACTTCAGCTAATTTACCGAACAACACTACACGGTGCCACTCAGTACGCTCTTGCATTTGCCCTGTGTTTTTATCTTTCCAGCTATCTGTTGTAGCAATGCTGATGTTTGCTACACCGTTACCATTTGGCATGTAACGAACTTCTGGGTCTTGGCCTAAGTTACCAACCAAAATTACTTTGTTTACACCGCGTGCCATGACGCACTCTCCTCACACTAATTCAAGCCAAGTATTTGCTTTGCTTGGTTTATATCAAATTCTTTATCATTTACTTTTAGGTAACTACGATTCTCATCGTTCACCATTGTTGCTTCGATCACTCCCGGTAGCGCCACCAATTGCTCAGCTAACTGCTCGGCTCTATGTGGGTCGGATAAATCAGCCATTAAACTGATCACTTTACTCTTAGGAGGGATCTGCATTTGCCATGCAATAAATAGCCATATTACCCCAACTCCTGCTGCAGCCGCAAACACTGTATTCGCTTCACCGATTTGCGCTAGATAACCCCCTAAAATACCACCTAAAAATGCCCCGAAGAACTGTCCCGATGAGAACACTCCCATGGCAGAGCCCTTCTGATTAGCAGGGGCTATACGCGATACCAATGCCGGCATGGTCGCTTCAAGGAAGTTAAAGGCAATAAAGTAAAACAACATACACAAGGCAATGCTCATGATTGATGTTGGCAACAAAATAAGGCCTAAGGCACTAAAAATTAGCACGAAAATAGAAAGTAAAAAGACCTGTTTTTCTTTTTGTTTTTTAATAGCAATGATCATCAAAGGCGCCATTAAAATAAATGCCGCCAATAAAACGGGAATATAGAGCTGCCAATGACTTTCAGCCGCTAAGCCGCCAATAATTAACTGACCCGGCAAGACTACAAATAAGGTTGTGAGTGTGAGGTGAAGTAACATCACACCAAGATCTAAGCGAACTAACTGCGGATGCTTTGCAAGTCGTTTAATATCAGCAACAGAGGCGACTGTATCGCCTTTTGGGGCGCGATTTAAAGCATTCGGAACTACAAAAGACACTATCACAATACCTAATATTGCCAGCCCTGCCGTTAACCAGAATACCCCAGAAATACCAAATGATGCCGCCACCATTGGCCCAAGTAGCATAGCAACCGCAAAACTTAGACCGATACACATACCTATCACGGCCATCACTTTAGGGCGTTGCTCATCTCGACTTAAATCTGCAGCTAAAGCCAACAAAGCACTGGCAATGGCGCCCATACCTTGTAAAGCTCGACCAACTGTGACCCAGTAAATTGAATCTGCGACTGCGGCAATCACTGAACCGATAGCAAACACGACTAAGCCACCAATGATGACCGGTTTTCTACCCACTTTATCGGATAACCAGCCCATCGGGATCTGCAATAAAGCTTGTGTTAAACCATATGCGCCGATTGCTAAACCGATCCACATTGGCGAGACATGCTCAAGTGACTGACCATAAATAGCGAGCACAGGCATCAGCATAAATAAACCGAGCATTCTGAATGCGAATACACTGGCTAGCGAAAAAGCAGCACGTTTTTCTAAGGCGTTTAATGATTGGTTAGACATAATTCTCGTTATAACTGACTCGCAAATGCGCGCGACAGTTTAACAAAAAAATAGCCGTTACAAAAAACTTAATCTAATTTGTATTTTTTTAAAATTGCTCTAATTTTGCCTGTTTGCTTTAGTCGCTCTAAAGCCCGCTCCAAACGCGCTTTCGTTTTCGGAGAGACACTCTGCTTGCTAAGAGCAATGTAAACAGGCTCTCGATTAATGACGAAAGGGTTTATTTCTACTTGCATATAATCTGGATTATTTTCAGATTGGTAGAGCATATTATATTTCTCAGCAAAAAAGCCTGAGATTCGACCATGCTTTAACATGCTAATACGCAGTTTGTTATTTGTGATCACTGTAAAGCGCTCTTCTATATTCGGCGTATTTTTTAACAGTGCGTCAACTTTAGGACCATAAACCGCATCTCGATGAATTGCGATTGGAGCTGGTAATGTCAATAAATCCTGATAACTCTTAAGTGTATAAGGCCGAGACTTATGAGTCACAAGCACAATGGTTTCGTTGCGTTGAGGGCCAATAAAATAAGCAAACCGCTCACGCTGCTTGGTTGGTGACATACTGAGCATCATGCCTATCTCACCTGTTTCAAGCATTTTGATTGAACGGCCCCAAGGTAAACTTACAAATCTATAGCTACAGTTTGCTTCTTCTAAAAGCGCTTTGGCAAAATCAACGTCTAGGCCGTGCCAGCTCAAAGCGTCGGCTTGGTTACTGTAACGAGCAAAATTTTCAAAACGCACCACTATATTGCACTCAGAGTTAACACGCATGTCCGTAAGCGCTTGCGTATTGAGACTGAAAACCAAAAAGAAAGAGGATACGTATAGACTTTTCAAAATTTATTAGCCACATTTTTACCACTTATTCAGTGTAGATGCTTTTATAAAGAAGCGATAATTTTCACAAAAATGTGCGATACTGTGGCGAAGTTTGATTACACCCTCAAGCAGTTACTGGAGCATCATGGATAATATAGAAGTAAGAGGCGCCCGCACCCATAACCTGAAGAATATTTCACTGACTATTCCACGTGATAAGTTGATTGTTATCACAGGTTTATCTGGCTCAGGCAAATCCTCTCTTGCGTTTGATACTTTATATGCAGAAGGCCAACGCCGTTATGTCGAGTCGCTTTCTGCTTATGCGCGCCAATTTTTATCTTTGATGGAAAAACCCGATGTAGACCATATTGAAGGTCTTTCACCTGCAATTTCCATTGAGCAAAAATCAACGTCTCACAACCCTCGTTCTACTGTGGGTACTATCACCGAGATTTACGATTACCTGCGCTTACTATTCGCACGTGTGGGTGAGCCTCGCTGTCCGACTCATGATTTACCGCTTGCAGCACAGACTATCAGCCAGATGGTAGATACTGTTTTAGAGCAACCTGAAGGTAGCAAGCTGATGCTGTTGGCGCCTGTGGTAAAAAACCGTAAGGGTGAACACGTCAAACTATTCGAGCAATTGAGTGCTCAAGGCTACATTCGCGCCCGTGTTGATGGTGAAGTGTGTGATTTAAGCGATCCACCAACCCTCGAATTACATAAAAAACACACCATTGAAGTGGTTGTTGACCGCTTTAAAGTGAAAGATGGCTTACAACAACGTTTGGCTGAATCATTCGAAACCGCATTAGAATTATCGGGTGGTGTGGCTGTTGTTGCGAATATGGACGACACAGAACAAGCAGAGCTTACTTTCTCTGCTAACTTTGCCTGCCCGACTTGTGGCTATGCGATGACTGAACTAGAGCCGCGTTTATTCTCGTTCAATAACCCGGCAGGCGCTTGTCAAAGCTGTGATGGCTTAGGTGTGAGACAATACTTCGACCCAAGTCGCGTGGTACAAAATCCTGAACTTAGCTTAAGTGGCGGTGCAATTAAAGGCTGGGACAAACGCAGCTTCTATTACTTCCAAATGCTGCAATCTGTGGCTGAGCATTATGATTTTGACTTAGAAGTACCTTTTGAGAAGTTATCTAAAGACGCGCAAAAAGTTGTACTAGAAGGCTCAGGTAAAACTAAGATTGCCTTTAACTATCGCAATGACCGCGGAGATGTGATCACTCGTAATCACGAATTTGAAGGCGTGCTAAATAATATGAGTCGCCGTTATCGTGAAACTGAATCCAGCTCTGTTCGTGAAGAGCTTGCCAGGTATCAAACCAATCAAGCGTGTCCTAGCTGTAATGGCTCACGTTTACGTGAAGAAGCACGTCATGTGTTTATAGGTAAAACAACGCTGCCAGATGTAACGCTTATGAGCATCGGCGATGCAATGACCTTCTTCGATGAGTTAGAGCTCACTGGGCAACGTGCACAAATCGCTGAAAAAATCTTAAAAGAGATCCGCGACCGATTATCTTTCTTAATCAATGTTGGTTTGAATTATTTATCACTAGAGCGCAGTGCTGATACCCTTTCAGGCGGTGAAGCGCAGCGTATTCGTCTTGCCAGTCAAATTGGTGCTGGCCTCGTCGGCGTTATGTATGTGCTTGATGAACCTTCAATTGGTCTTCATCAACGTGATAACGACCGCTTGCTTAGCACGTTAACTCATTTACGTGACTTAGGTAACACCGTGATTGTGGTTGAGCACGATGAAGATGCAATTCGCGCAGCTGATCATATTATCGATATCGGCCCAGGTGCAGGTGTACACGGTGGCCATGTCGTTGCAGAGGGTTCTCGTGAAGACATTCTTAAATCAACTAAATCTTTAACAGGTCAGTACTTAAGTGGCGCAAAAGCCATTGTCGTTCCAGAACAACGCCACCAGCCAGAAGATAAATGGCTAGAACTATTTGGCGCCACAGGTAATAACTTAAAAAATGTCGACCTACGTATTCCATTTGGTTTAATGACCTGTATCACAGGTGTGTCTGGCTCTGGTAAATCAACCCTTATTAATGACACACTATTTAAGCTGGCTCACACAGCACTGAATGGAGCGACCACGGCTGAGCCTGCACCACACAAAGATATTCAAGGCCTTGAACATTTCGATAAAGTGATCGACATTGATCAAAGCCCAATAGGTCGTACTCCTCGTTCAAACCCTGCAACCTATACCGGTATCTTCACGGCCATTCGTGAACTGTTTGCGGGCACACAAGAAGCGCGCTCCCGTGGCTATAAAGTCGGCCGTTTTAGTTTTAACGTAAAAGGTGGTCGTTGTGAAGCATGTCAGGGTGACGGTGTTATCAAAGTAGAAATGCACTTCTTACCTGATGTATACGTACCATGTGATGTGTGTGCGGGTAAGCGTTATAACCGTGAAACCTTAGAAGTACTTTATAAAGGTAAAAACATCCATGAAGTGCTAGAGATGACGGTTGAAGATGCCCGTGAATTCTTCGATAAAATTCCAGCGATCAGCCGCAAACTGCAAACACTAATGGATGTAGGCTTAACCTATATTCGTTTAGGTCAAGCTGCTACCACCCTTTCTGGTGGTGAAGCACAGCGTGTAAAACTCGCTAGAGAATTATCTAAACGCGACACCGGTAAAACTTTATATATTTTGGACGAGCCGACCACAGGCTTACACTTCCACGATATCCAGCAATTACTGGCAGTACTGCATCGCTTGCGTGACCACGGTAATACCATAGTGGTGATTGAACACAATTTAGATGTGATAAAAACAGCTGATTGGATTGTCGACTTAGGCCCTGAAGGTGGCGCTGGCGGTGGTCAAATTCTTATCTCGGGTACACCTGAAGTGGTAGCTGAATGTGACGCATCTCACACAGGTAGATATTTAAAACCCTTGCTTTAGCGGTTCCGCTCTAATTAGCATAGTGTTAAATTTTATTTAATTTTTTAAGGCTTGCCTTCATAATAGGGGCAAGCCTTTTTCTTATCTTTGAAAGATTGAAAAGCCAGAATAAAAATAATAAAACGAATAACGGATGTATTCATGCAAGTCCTAGCAAATATTAAAAGCGCCTCTACAACGATAAAAAATTTAGCCAGTAAAGTTGTGAATTTTTGGCAGTCTTTGACACTCCCACAGAGATTTTATCTAATTGCTTTTCTAATTTTTTCTCCTGAAATGCCTGATTTTATTTCAGGGCTTTTTGGAGACCATGACGCACATAAAAATAGTAAAAGCATAATTTGGGCCGATTCATTCAGTGCGAGTACTTACTTGCTTACGCTAGCTATTCTTGTTGGATTAATATGCGAGCTTTGGCCAAGAATTATAAAGTTTTGGGCGAGTATTGTCGGTAAAACCGTTACTTTTATTTTTTATGCTTTTTTAGCTAACTATGCACTGGCTTATGCCTCTGGCACCATTAATGAAATTACAGGTGTCAGTGCTGAGCACTTCCCATATACCCACAATTTGAGCTTAATCTTATCAGTACCGACTTGGTTTATGCTCAGCACCTTTATGGTGCTTGTTCTGATACCATTATTACAACCTATTTATATGGCCTTTCTATTGTTAATGAGACCCTTCGGGCTTCACACTCGCTGGCATTCACCCGAATATAGGTTCCCTGTCATAACGAGTGTTTTGCGTATGTTTTTATGTACACTTCTCGCAGCCCTTTTTTACTTTATAACTTTGTCTTCTGGTGTTGCTGGCAGTATGAATACTATTTTCAGCACCTTAGTTAGTAATTTTACGCCGGTAAAAGTAACCTATGGCATTAGAAAATTTAACCAAGAACAACCTTCAGATATCGATAGCTCAGCTATATCGAACCCTGAAAAAAGTAAAACTACACTTAATTCAGACTCTGATGAGGTTGATAAAGAACTAAAACTCTACAACGAACGCGTTAACAGCTACGACAACCGTATAAAGCAAATTCTTGCTTACTTTATTTATGAACTAGAAGCCGATAGCTACTCTCGATGTCAGGTCACATCAGGAAGACGTGTTGTAGAGCTCAATGATTACGATATTTTGGAAATCTGGCCAGTAGAGGGTAAAGAAAAAGCCTATCACTTTGAAGTGAAGCCTTGTATCTCACCCGGTATAGAACTTCATTTGTCTAGCCAAGCTAAAGCGCTATATTAGTTAAGAATAAAGATCTGCTCACAATGATAAATAATAAGAAAACGGACCAACTCATGGAAAAGCTCCCTTCTCCCAAGCATCTATCAGGTTTTTACTATAGTTTAAAAACTAGGTGGCTCACGTTCTGGCGCTCTTTGACGTTTTCTCAACGCCTATACCTAACAGCTATTGTTTTTTTCATCTATCAAATCAACGGCGAAACAACCCCACCACCAGGTGTATCTGAAAATGCACAAATGATGGAGGATATGTTCTCACCTTCAAGTTTTTTATTGGTCACTATTATTATTTCTGCGCTACTCAATGAGCTTTGGCCAAAGTTAATGAAGTTCTGGGACAGTCTACCAGGCAAAGCCGTCATATTGATTTTCTACGCATTTATCGCCAACTATGCGTTAGCTTATGCGGCTGGTGCAATTAATGATATTACGGGAGTCAGTGCCGATCACTTCCCATATACCCACAACCTCAGTTTAATGCTGTCTTTACCGTCTTGGTTCTTCATCAGCACACTGACTATTTTACTGTTAGTGCCACTGTTACAGCCCTTCTATGTCTTGCTTTTGTTATTCATGCGCCCTTTTGGTTTACACACAATGTGGCACCCACCAGAATACCGATTTCCAATTATTACCAGCTTTGTGCGTATGACACTGTGTGTCATGCTCTTTGTTTTTGTACTTATGTTCACATTCACGTCGGGTATGTTTGGTGGCATGAGCACTATGTTCACGAATGTGATCGAAAGTTTTAGTAATACCACAGTAAGCACAAATGTAACCGAGGAAGTTGACAAAGAACTGTCTGAACCAGCGAAGCCAAAAGAAGTGAATGCAGAACAAGTCGATCAAGCCATTGCTCAAGCGCAGCAAGATCAAAGCCCGGTGCTTTCTGTGAATATCGGAGAAGGTGATGCGGCAACCATTTCACTCTCTGAACGTGCCGAAGCATACGATAATAAAATCAAAGCCATTCTGGCTTATTTTATCTACGAACTAGAAGCTGATAGCTATTCTCGCTGTCAGGTCACTGAGGGGAGCCGCATGGTAGAGCTAAATGATTATGAGATTTTAGAGATCACGCAACTATCTGAGCAAGAGCGTACCTATAAATACGAAGTCAAGCCTTGTATTTCGGTGGCCATTGGCCACCAATTTAAATCTTCGGCTTCAATACCTATAGAAGAAAAGCAGTAAGCTGCTGTTTTTCTTCTTCGCTTAATGGTTCTGAGCCTTTATTCGCAAAATCATAACGTACCATCACGGTTTTGCCCTCAGCGCAGCACGTTCCGTGCTGCCAGGCTTGCTGTAAAATCACAAATGAGCTTGACCCTATGCGCTCAATGGCAGTTTTAACTTCGACTTCTTGACCATAAAACAACTCGCCTTTAAAAGTCACTTCGACCTTAGCAACAATCAATTTCCATTGCTTTGGATCTAGGTCTGGGGTAAAAATCTTAAAAATAGGCACACGCGCGGCTTCAAACCAAACCGGTAGTGCGGTATTGTTGATGTGTCCGAGCACGTCGGTTTCACTAAAACGCGGCATGAGTTTTTCTGACAACATAATAATCCTAATATCCTGTAGGTACTCAGATGACAGATTTTATTCGCGTTTACGACAACGCACTCTCAACTGACTTTTGCGATACATTTGTGCAGCAGTTTGACCAAAGCCCTCACTTAAAGCAAGGGGTCACGTCTGGTGGTGTCGATCTAAACAAAAAAATTAGTCACGATCTGTATTTAAATGCACACCCTGAGTACGCACAGACTTTACAACACATTCAACAAGTCACCGCACAGCATGTGTTTAAGTATATTGAAGAGCACTTCTTTATGATGATTGGTGCATTTGGTTTAAAGGTGTACCACCCAAAAACAGGGCAACCTGTTGACTTAACTGTCGATAATTTCGAAGAAGTTGGTAAACCACAAATTCATGTACTTACCCAACAGCTATTTCGTTTAGGCAACATTCAAGCGCAAAAATATCAAGCAGGAAAAGGCGGTTATCTATACTGGCACAGTGAGGTTTACCCACAAGTCGGTCATAATGAAGCACTTCATCGCGTGCTGTTATTTATGTTTTATTTGAATGATGTTGAAGAAGGTGGAGAAACTGAGTTTCACTATCAAAATAAAAAAATAGCCCCTAAGAAAGGCGCTATGGTTGTCGCACCGGCTTATTTCACCCATACACACCGAGGCTGCATTCCTGTTTCTAATGATAAATATATATTGACGTCTTGGGTCCTATTTAACAGGGCCGAACAAATCTACGGTGCACCACCAGAGCAAGCCACCATGTAAGATTGACCTTGGAAGAAGCCTTAGCGGCTTCTTCCTATAAATTCGCTCCAATCCTCTAACAGCTCAACAAAATCCTCAAAACCACAGACTGCCATTAGGCCATGCTCGTCTAGCTCAAGTGCATCATCTTGATATTGCGCTAAGTCATCGTTGTTATGAAATAAGCTATGCGCTTCAAATAATGCCTCTTGCTCACACAACTTAAAGCGTACTTCTTTGCCCAGTCTGACCAAAGGTGTGTTTAATGACTTAATATTACGACATTGCGCAAGTAAGTCTTTAACTTCATTGTGAGCCAGCTCTTCGTTAAACCAGCGACCAATCAAAGCTTGCTCGTCACTGATCTTGACCCTGAAACCACTGATTGGGTCACGAATAAATTGATACTCCATACGACTGTCTCTCAAAATTAATAAACTTATAAACTAAGAATATTATACTTTGCATGGCATAAACTGCCCAGCGACTTGAGCTTTCATCGCGTAAACAGGATAATTCACGCTCCGACACTATTTCGAGTAGATATGAACCCAATTGATATTCTGTTCCCGCTGATCTTCGTGGTCACCGCTGGGTTTATTTGTGCCAAAATACAATTCTTATCCTCAGTTCATTTTGAAGGGCTGCGTACCATTATTTTCAATTTGGCCATTCCCGTTTTTCTTTTTCTTAGTATGTACAAAGCCGATTTACAACAGGCATTGTCACTCAATCTACTACTCAGCTTTTATCTGCCTGTGGTGCTTGTATATTTAGCTGTGTGCGTAGCATTTAAAGTGTTTGGTAAGCTGTCAGTGGCTGAATCTGCAGTTCTTGCGCTTTCTGGGTGTTATTCAAATACGGTATTAGTTGGCTTGCCAATTATAATTATGGCACTTGGTGAGCATTATGGCGCATTAGTGTTTATGGTGATCACTTTTCATAGCGCACTCTTGTTTGCATTGACCTTCATTTTAAGTAGTAACGTGAAAGGGAGTTTGGGTATGTTATTAAAGCCCTTAATACTCAACCCTGTCGTGCTGAGTATTAGCTTAGGTATTGTGGCAAATGCCATGTCATTTCCACTGCCTACAACCTTTATCAATGGGCTAGATTTACTAAGTGAGCCAGCAATCGCAGGGGCATTATTTGTGTTAGGCGCCAGTTTAAACCAATACTCGGTGAAAGAAGCTTGGAAAGGCGCACTAATAATCAGCGTTATTAAACTCGGTCTGCTACCCGCCGCTGTTTTTTCCTTCGCAACTTGGGTGTTGAATCTACCCACAGCGCATGTTGCCGTTATCACTCTGATGGCTGCATCACCAATGGGTGTGAATGCTTATTTAGTTGCAAGGCAATTATCAGTAAAACAAGATGTTGCTGCCAGCAGTGTTGTATTATCAACACTGCTCAGCGTCTTTACTTTAAGTGTGTGGTTGCTAGCGCTCGTACCGTGAACGATAGCTAGTGTATTTCGCTGCATCTATGATTGCCCATAAGTGTGCAACCGCTGCAATAATCGCTGGAAGTACTAAAAACCAAAGCGCATACCCACCAAACACAATGATTGCAAAAATAAGTGCTGGAATAATACGACCTTGTACCAGCTGGCCTAAACCAGGAAAAAATATATTACAAATTGCGGCGATTACATTACCGCCTGAACCTTGTTCTGCCATGGTAACCTCTCTTATTTAAGATTTCTGTTATTAACTAAACAGTAATCGTGCCAAAAATATTAGTTTATATAATTCAAATGGTTAAACAAATCACTTTCTATTTCAAACTTATAAAAGTGGTTTAATAAGCCATTTATTGGTTTTTTTAATCACTTTATTGGGTGTCATTTAACATACTGAATTTTAGATATAAATAGTAAGGCAGTCCATTCGATATTTAGTTATGCTTAATAGATAACAAAGCACAAGATTAGTGTCTTGATAGCTAAAAGAATAATAACAGGGTTTCATCATGCTTTATAAACTCTCTCAGCCCGTGACTAAATTGGTCGAACGTTACTTACCCGACCCCTACGTTATCGTACTTTTATTAACACTGGTTGTTTTATCACTCAGCATTACCTTAACCCCTTTTTCATTTGAGCAAACCGTTACGTCTTGGGGCCAAGGATTTTGGGCATTGCTAACCTTTGCGATGCAGATGTTACTAGTACTCGTATCGGGCTTTATGCTAGCTAGTACACCTGTTTGTAAGTCGCTGCTTGATAAACTCGCGCAAAAAGCCAGCTCAGGCTCTACGGCAATTGTCATGGTGACCTTAGTATCTATGCTTGCCAGTTGGATAAACTGGGGATTTGGATTGGTTGTTGGGGCATTATTTGCCAAAGCGCTCGCTCGCCATGTACAAATCGATTACCGCGTATTAGTCGCCAGTGCCTATTCTGGTTTTATTGTGTGGCATGGTGGGTTATCGGGTTCAGTGCCCTTAACCATTGCAACAGAAGGCCATTTTTCTAGCGACAGTATTGGGATTATTACAACGCAAGATACCCTGTTTTCGCATTTTAATTTAATTTTAATGGCCGTATTACTGGTTGTGCTTCCTCTTCTAAATGCCTTGCTACTTCCGCCTAAAGACCAACAAATCATTGTTGATAAAGAAAAGCTTGAAGAAAAAAAGACTGCGGTTGTTTGCATTAATACCCCAGCTGAAAAACTAGAACACAGTAAGTTACTCGGCATACTCATTGGCACCTTGGGCTGTGGTTATATGGGCTATTACTTTATTGCGCTCGGTGGTGGGCTCAATCTAAATAGTGTGATCGGCTTATTCTTATTTTTGGCTATTCTGCTTCATCAAACGCCTGCAAATCTACTTAAAAGCTTGCAAGAAGCAGTGAGCGGCGGTGCCGGTATTATTATTCAATTTCCGTTTTATGCTGGGATCATGGCAATCATGAAAGACTCAGGTCTCGCCCAACAAATTTCCAACGTCTTTGTCTCAATAAGTAGCGCTGATACACTGCCGTTTTGGAGTTTTATTAGTGCCGGTTTGGTGAATATTTTTGTCCCTTCAGGTGGCGGTCAATGGGCTGTGCAAGCGCCGATTGTTTTACCTGCAGCGATAGAGCTAGGCGCTGAAATAAACCGCGTGGCGATGGCCGTGGCTTGGGGTGACGCTTGGACTAACCTCATTCAACCATTTTGGGCATTGCCTGTGCTCGCAATTGCAGGCTTAAAGGCCAAAGATATCATGGGTTTTTGTCTGATCCAGTTAGCAGTGAGTGGCATTATCATTGCCGCAATACTCACCTTCGCTTAAATAGTGCAGAGTGACAGAAAAGATGTCGCCGTTAAAATCATCAATGGCGACATACATACTTAATTCGATAAGATCTTCATTGGTAGGCTTAAAATCACATTGTCTGAATCTGCAAAGTGCATCATCACTGCAATATGCCCTACAGCTACCACCACATACATCAGCGCTGAGACAATCTGACCATATCTATCAAGGGGTAACAGATGAGAAATATGACGCTCACGCCACTCAAACACTATCTCTAAACTGCCTATAAAGATAAAAAACACCAGTAGCATCAAACCAAATGTCCAACTGATATAAAGCCCCAATAATACCCCACCAAAACAGGCCAATAGTCCCACCCAAGAACGCATCGAGAAACTAATACTTTTTAGTACGTGACCGCCATCCAGAGGTAGAATTGGTAATAAATTAAATAAGTTAAGTAGTGCACTAAGCACGGCGACACCGGCAAAAATCTCCATATCAGTTGCGTAATACAGCACCACCCCCAACACTGAGGTAATTAAGCCAAATGCAGGCCCCATTAAAGAGATCACCACATCTTGCCAACGGGTTGTAATTTTTTCATCACTGACAGCTAAGCCACCTACGAAAGGAATTAAATAGATACCCTTTGTCTTGATACCAAAGTACTTCATCGCACGCACATGACCATATTCATGTACCACCAAGCAAGCAATGATCATCAGGGCAAACTCTAATGAGAATAACCATGCATAGCCTGCTACTGACGCTCCCGCAAGCGCAGCCTTTACGACCTTAGCACTCTTGAAAATTTTAAAGCTAAGCATCGCTAAACCTAACCAGCCACGCTTACTTTCAGCTTGTTGGTGAGGCACTTCGAGCCACTGTGGCGGTTGTGTATTCACAGCAACACCTAGGAGCCCTTCTGCAAGCTGTGAGGTATTAAAGTGCACTGCCTGTTCGTTTATCTGACAACTTTGTAGATGCTCAGATTCCGATTCAAGTACTAAGGCTTGTTGTTGATGAAAAACTTGAATGATTTGTTGTTGATTAAAAATCAGAGAAATTGGCTGTCCAGCCACGTTAAGTTCGATTCGAGTCATGACGCTAAAACTAAAGTTTTTTTCTATTATCCCAACAAACTCTAACAGTGACAAACCATCATTTTTTGATCTCGATTTGGTCATTTTTATTTCACTGTTCTAAACTTATGTATCCTAACCAATTTCAGGGAGTGGTTTTATGAGCTTTAAAACACAGCGTATTTTGGTTGTTGATGATTCACAGGCCATACTCATGGTCATGCAGGCAATTTTGGCCGAGCTCGGCGTTGAACATGTAACCTGTTGTGAGTCAGCACAAGCCGCATTGTCACTTTTAGAACAGCAACCTAAAGTCTTTGATGCCATTTTTACAGATTTAAATATGCCTGAAATGGATGGTATGGAACTGATCAGGCAACTCGGTCAAAAAGACTATCAAGGCGGCGTAATTATTATCTCCGAAATGGACAGTCGGATCATTGACCTCGCGTCCAACCTAGCTAGACAGAATCACGCATTGCTCTTGGGTAATATTGCCAAGCCAATACAGCTCGTTGAAGTTGAAAGATTGCTTAAAAAGCTCAGCACCCTCTCTCGACCCCAGACAGAAGATGGCCAGCTCATCAGTGAAGCAGAATTATTGCATGCGTTAAGTAATAGTGAGATCACCCCTTTCTATCAACCTAAGGTAAACCGTGCAACCCAACAAGTTGAAAGCCTTGAAGTGTTAGCTCGCATTGTCTCTGAGCAGCATGGTTCTACTGTTTTACCGGCGAGATTTATTGATGTTGCAGAAGATTTAGATTTAATAAACTTAGTGACATTTCAGTTGTTTGAAAAAGCCACGGCAGAATATGAAGCTTTAAAAGAAGAGCTGCCTCACCCATGTAAATTGGCATTTAACTTATCTCCAATCCAATTAGAAGATATGAATTGCCCTGCAAAGCTCTCTTTGTTACTTGAGCTAAATCACCTTCAGCCAAGCGATATCATCTTAGAAATCACCGAACAAAAGCCCCTTGCAAGCGCCAATCAACTTGAGACCTTAAACCGCTTAAGAATGAAAGGGTTTGAAATTTCTCTCGATGACTTTGGTACCGGCTTTACGAATATTAACCAGCTGAAGTCTCTGCCATTTACAGAGATTAAAATAGACCGCTCTTTGATCACCCACATAGATTCAGATTACTTTTCACAAGTTATCACCAAGAGCTTGGTCGATTTAGCAATCAAAGAAGGCTTTAAAGTTGTGGCTGAAGGGGTAGAGAGAATAGAGGAATTACAGTATCTAGAGCGATACAAACATGACTTATTGATGCAAGGTTTTTTAATCAGTAGCCCGAAAGCCAAGAATGAACTTATTCGCTGGATCCACTCTTGGCTAAGAATGACAAACTTTAATTCTTAGGCTGATCTTCTTCTGTATCAGCTTCTATTAAATGAGAGTGGCCGTCGACACGATCACGCCATTTTTTTTTTGCGGCTTGCTGCATATTAGTCGATTGCTCACGCTCATCAACAATATCCATGCCCATTAATGACTCAATCATATCTTCAAGGGTGACGATACCTTGCACATCACCATACTCATCGATAATCAGCGCAATATGGATACGCTTTTCTAATAATGCTTGGAACAGCACTGGCGCACCTAGCGTCTCAGGCACAGTATAAATCGGCTTTACTAGCTTACCGATTTTGTAGTCTTCACCTAAGCGATGGAAGGCCAACATAATGTCGTTCTTATGCACGAAGCCAATAATGTCATCGGTATTCTCTGAATAGACCAAAATACGAGAGAAAGATACCGAGCCATGTTCAGACAAATACTCATTCACCGTCATATCTTTGTGCACTTTAAAAAGCACAGTTCTTGGCGTCATGACGTTTTCAAGCTTGGCATGCCTAAACTGCAATAAGCTACGAATAGTCTCACTTTCTTCTTGTTGCAGTGCACCTGCTTCGCTACCCATTTCAGCCATAGCCTCAATTTCTTGACGAATAAAGTGCGCTTCGTCTTGTTTTGAGCCAATTAATTTAGTGAGCTGATCTGACAACCACACGAACGGTTTTAGAATTCTAACCATCCAAGTTAAAGCCAGTGACACAATTGGCGTTAATGCACGCCAATAAGTTGCACCTAACGTTTTAGGAATAATTTCTGAAAGCACTAATACTAATAACGTCATCACAGCAGACGCAATACCCACAGCAGCATCACCAAATACTGCGGCCGCTTGTGCACCAACCCCCGCAGCCCCCGCAGTGTGTGCAACCGTGTTTAAGGTTAAGATAGCTGATAATGGCTTATCAATATTGTCTTTTAAACCCTGCACTCGCTGTGCGAGTAGTGGTTTATCTTTTTTTAATATCGCTACATGACTTGGTGTAATACTGAGTAACACCGCTTCCATCACCGAACATAGGAATGAAATGGCAATGGCCAAAAACATGTAACTGAATAACAGAAACAACCTAAACTCCTTAATTTCGCAGACTCTCGCGACTTAATCGCAACTCTGCTGAAGATTTAATTTGATGTGCTATATTGGGGCAATTATTTTCCCTACAATAGGTGCATCAATGAAATTAACAACGGTCGCCACTTTACTATTTTCGGCACTGTCTACGCAACTTGTCGCTGCAGAGCTAGACGTAAATAAAGTAAAGTTTATTGGACCTCTTGCTGATACGGCAACAATCAAGCCAAATAACACGCCTTACCAAGCTGCAATCATTAATAACTTATTGCCTAAATTACAAAGTGACTCAAAAACACTGTCGGTATTAGGTAAAAAAGTAACTTGGCAACCACTTGGTGAAGTGAATGATCTAACAATTGCAGGCCTGCAAGCGATTAAGTTCAACTTCTCGGCAGAGCGTTTTGTGCAAGGTAAGTTAAAGCTTAATGGTATCGAGAAAGCCCATGTATTTTTAAATGGTGAAACTTTATCTGGCAGCAAAGAATACGACATCCATGCGGTTACGGGCGACCACCAAGTTGTTATTGTTGTAGAACAAGCTGACGACTGGAAAAAAGTCTCGCTAGAGTACCTACCTAAAGCAGAACATGATGTTATTACACTGACAACAAAAGAAACTCGCGCACTTTCAGCTAAGCAACTTTTTGATGCACCAACAATCAGTTCTGTATCGATTTCTCCAAACGGCGAATACTATGTTGTTACTGAGCGTCATTACCAGAGTAATCATGGTAATAAAGCCATTAACAAAACAACGTTAACCGATGAAGAGGGTAAAGTGCTTTACCGCTTTGACGGCTTATCTGCAAATCAAATTAAATGGCGTGCAGATAGCAAACAGGTTGTATTTGTTCGCAATAAAGCCGTTACAGTTTTAAACCTTAAAGACTTAGAAGAGAAAGTGGTCGCTGAACAACTAGATGGCGCATATGGCTTCCAGTACTTCGACAACAACACGCTTGTATTTGCTTGGTCTAAGTCAGATAAAAGTAAGCACACATTAGTTAAACACTTCAGAGGGTTAGAAGACCGCTGGTCTTATGCACGTAATAACAGCCAAATCTTCATGTTAGACATTAACTCCGGTTTTATTAACCCAATCACTGAAGGCAAGTTGAGCCACTCATTGGCCGATTTTGATAATGAAGCAGGCACAATCTTAGTGACGCGTAATCCTAGCGATTATGCTAAACCGCCTCACATGCTGACAGAGCTTGTAGAAGTTAATTTAAAAGACAACCAGCAGACTGTACTTGGTCAATACCGTACATTTAGCTCAGCAAAATATGCTGATGACGGCATCTATGTGGTTGCAGGTCCTGACTTTGCAAATGGGTTAGGCCGTGCTATTCCTGAGAATATGCTTGCGAACAATTACGATGGCCAGCTTTATAAGCTAGACCGTCAGGGGAAAAATACACAGGCATTAAGTAAATCATTCGACCCTGCTATTGGTTCAATGCAAGTATTACGCAATGATGATGTCGTCATCAAAGTGACTGAGCGTGATACGCAACAACTGTATTTATACGATGAAAGTAAATCTCGATTCACTAAGCTAAAAACAGGCTTTGATGTCGTTGGCAGATTCAGTATTTCTGACGAGCGCAACCCAGACTTACTCGTGACTGGCACACAAGCATCTCACCCTCAGCAATTGAAGCGCTTAGATATTTCTAAAAACCGCGCTAAAACGCTGTGGGATTCAAAAACACTTGCTTATGAAAATAGCGAAATCGCAACCCTATCTGAATTTAACTTCACCAATAAAGAAGGCGTTGAGATTAAGGGTCGTGTATACACGCCTCATAACCTAGATGAAAGTAAGCAGTACCCTGCTCTAGTTTACTATTATGGTGGTACTTCTCCTGTTTCACGTGGCTTTACGGGTCGTTATCCGTTTAACCTATGGGCAGCACAAGGTTATGTTGTTTATGTGCTTCAACCAACTGGTGCAACTGGCTTTGGTCAGGAATTCTCTGCTAAGCACGTGAATGCATGGGGTAAGTACACTGCGAACGATATTATCGAAGGCACTAAAAAGTTCTTAGCTGCACACCCTTATGTAAATAAAGACAAAGTAGGTAACTTAGGTGCATCTTACGGCGGCTTTATGACCATGCTACTTGCGACTAAAACGGATTTATTCAGTGCGTCGATTTCTCACGCAGGCATCTCAAACATTACTTCTTATTGGGGTCAAGGTTGGTGGGGCTACCTATACTCTGGTGAAGCTTCGAAAAACAGTTTCCCATGGAATAACCCAAAACTTTACTCTGATCACAGCCCAGTATTCCATGCTGACAAAGTAAACTCACCGTTATTACTTATCCATGGTGACGCTGACACCAACGTGCCTCCAGGTGAAAGCCACAACATGTACACGGCACTTAAGTTACTTGGCAAAGACGTAGAGTTGATTGAGTATAAAGGCACAGATCACCAAGTATTTGCCCGTGACCGTCGCTTCCACTGGTGGGATACCATGCTGGCTTATTTTGATATGCATTTGAAAGACCAACCACAATGGTGGCAGTATATTTATAAATAAGTATGCATAAATTATGTCCACCTTAGGGTAAGCACTCTAAGGTGGACCATTTTAATAACGCCTAGCAGAACCAATTGCATAAATGTTTATGCAATTGTTACAAATTGTCATTATTCCCTTCTCAGCAATGTTTTCACAGTGCTAATATATACATAATTATTGAATAGATAGCTGACCTATGAGTATCAAAGTATTATTAGTAGAAGATGATGAACTTTTAGCAAAACGCATTATGAGCCATTTTGCTGAAACAGAATTTAGCATCGAAGTTGATAGTACCGGTGCAACTGCATTAGCCAAAGTGCAGCAAGCAACGCAAGCTCAAGAACGGTTTGTGCTGGCTATCGTCGATATTGTTTTGCCCGCCACTGACGGTTTAGCATTAGCGAAAGAACTCAATACCTTGACAGATATTGGTGTCATCATGCTATCTAGCAGAGACTCTCAAGCTGATAGGATCGCAGGCTTAGCACAAGGTGCTGATGACTATGTTTGTAAGCCAGTTGACCTACTCGAGCTTGAATTGAGAATGCGTGCTTTGTGTAAGCGTTTAACGATTGCAAATGATGACGATGAGTCTGAAGAGTTTATTGAATACTCAGATTTCAAACTTCATCCAGATAATCGCACTTTGATTAATGGTGCAGCGGAAGAATCACGATTAACTGAAGCTGAGCACAAAGTACTTATTTGTTTAATCGCCAATGCAGGCAAGGCGACTTCTAGAGAAAAAATTTCAGAAGATATCGGCCAACCAGACTGGAGCCCGAGTGACCGAACTGTTGACGTACTCATTGGTCGCTTGCGCAAGAAGCTAGGCGATGAAAAAGAACAAAAACGCATCGTTACGGTTCGCGGTAAAGGCTACATGCTATCTACTTAATACGCGGTTAGCTGAGCGAGTAATCGCTCAAAAGCACGATAACTTAGTGCCTCCTTTAGAGAGGCTAAATCTATATCCTCCTGCAAGTTTAAATCTGCAATAGTACGCGCCACCTTCAAAACCTTATGATATGAACGTGGTGACAAAGCCAATTTCTCGGCCGCTTTCCCCAGAAACATAGCATCTGCTTTTGATAATGCACAATGTAATTGCAGCTCTTTGGTTGATAACGCTGCGTTGTTTTTTTCTTGTCGTTGATAAGCAAACTGAACGGCTTTTTCTACCCGCATACGAATGTCAGCGCTCGATTCTTCAGGCTGAGTAGACTGAAGCTCTTCAGTCGTTAACCTTGGTAATTCAACTTGCAGGTCTATTCTATCTAAAAATGGCCCTGATACTTTTGATAGGTATTTTAACACTTGGTCAGGTGTTGCCCGTTTATCGCTATGATGCCCAGTTGGGCTGGGATTAAGTGCCGCAACCAACTGAAAATTTGCAGGAAAGTCGACCTGCCTAGCAGCACGAGAAATAGTGACTTGCCCCGTCTCCATCGGCGTTCTCAGCGAATCTAATACCTTTCTATCAAATTCAGGCAGCTCATCTAAAAACAAAATACCATTATGCGCCAATGATATTTCTCCAGGCTTAGGGTTGGACGACCCACCAACTAATGCAACTGCTGAGCATGTATGATGCGGAGATCTGAATGGACGGTTTAACCAGTTTTGATGTGTGACCGACTGCCCTACTAGAGAGTACACAGCAGCAGTTTCAAGTGCTTGCTGCGTTGTCATTTGAGGCATAATTGTTGGAATACGTTGAGCTAACATAGATTTACCGGTACCAGGCGGCCCCAAGAAAAGCAGGTTATGACCACCTGCAGCAGCAATTTCTAATACCCTCTTTGCTATTTTCTGACCTTTCACATCACTCATATCTAATTGCTCAAGAGCCTGTTCAGAAACTTGGTCGTAAATAATATTTAAAGTGAGTGATTGCTGCCCATGCAGATCCAGCCAAATTTCTTGCAAGCTGGTGACGGCTTTTCTATTTGACTGAGATACTAAACTTGCAAGCTGATCGTTACCTCTCGGGATATAAGCAACATGATTTTCTTCAGTCGCCGCCATAACCGAAGGCAAAATCGCAGTAATAGAAGAAAGCTCACCACTTAATGCAAGCTCCCCAAAAAATTCAAAATTACTTATCTCTGTATTTTGTATTTGACCAGAAGCAACCAAGATCCCAACGGCAATTGCGAGGTCATATCGTCCGCCTTCTTTTGGCAAATCTGCAGGCGCTAAGTTTACTGTTATACGTTGGTCCGGGAACAGAAAGCCTGAATTAACAAGTGCAGAACGAACTCGTTCCTTAGACTCTTTTACTGAAGTTTCAGGAAGACCAACAATGATAAAAGCAGGAAGCCCATTGCTTAGATGCACTTCAACCGTCACTTTAGGTGCTTTGACACCCACTTGCGCACGGGTAAGAATTTTTGCTAAAGACATATCCTTGTCCCTATCAGTTAATATTTAAAAACGTGAATCACCCAGTTGTAACGCATCGCCATCAAACGAACAACCAAGGTGGTTAACATACCAAACAACATGCTTACTTCTATCGCTATAGAAAAAGACATCAACTGAGTATAGACGATCCCACCTAAAATACAGGTAATCGCATAGAGCTGACCTTTTAAAAGCAAGGGGATTTCACCTGCGAGTACATCACGGATCACCCCACCAAAACACCCTGTTAGCACTCCCATAATCACTGATGTTGTAGCTGGCATACCGATAGACATGGCTTTTTGTGTGCCCATCACAGCAAAAAGTGCCAAACCGAACGCATCTGCCACCTGTAAGAATTTACTCGGTATTTGTTTTTGCTGATTCAAAACAACAATACTGATCAACACAGCACTAAAAATAGCAACAAAATAGCTTGGATCATGCAGCCAAAAAACAGGCTCATCTAAAATAATATCCCTCAGCGTTCCGCCACCAATACCTGTTACCGCAGCTAGCACGACAACACCAAAACCATCTAAATGCTTTTTATGGGCAATAAGGGTCCCAGAAATAGCAAAAACCATAACACCGAGTAAGTCGAACCAATGGATGAGATCGCTCATTAAAATTCCTGAAAATAGATAGATATGAAAAGCTAATAAAAAAAGAATTATAAATTAATTTTTTAAATATTGAAGTAAAGTGCAAAGTGTTAACGACAATGAGCGAAGCGAATACGTTTGCTTTGCGCAAGGTGAGATAAACCAGTTTAGCTGGAGTTGAGGGCGTCTAGATTAAGTACGGTGAAAGCTGCTCTCTTCACCTTGCGCTTATGGTGCAAAATTAGCGACTGCGAACGCAGTGAGAGCGCTTCTTTCGCGCAAGGTGAAGTGAGCCATTTTATCTATTGCAGAGAGACTTAAAGCAAAAAAGCCCGACTCTTTCGAATCGGGCTTTTTTTAAATAGGTGCTTGGCAATGTTCTACTTTCACATGGGAGACCCACACTATCATCGACGCTGTTTCGTTTCACTTCTGAGTTCGGCATGGAGTCAGGTGGTTCCAAAACGCTATGGTCACCAA